>NZ_CP006821.1:655170-982755 GCF_000600085.1 Helicobacter pylori oki112 | reverse complement strand
ACTTTTAGCGTTAGAAGAAAGCTCTCAAAAAGACGAGTTGTTAGCCTTACAAGATTATTTGAAGTAATTTGATGGCGTTAGTGTATCTCGTTCAAAGCGATACCACTATAGGACTGCTTTCTAAAGACAGCGAAAAGCTCAACGCTTTAAAAAAGCGCCCTAAAAACCAAAGCGTTTTAATAGAAAGTGCTGATTTTACCACCTTAAAAAGCCTGGTGCGTGTGCCCAATGCGTTTAAAAACCTCATTAGAAGAAGCGCTAAAACCACTTTTATTTACCCTAACTCTAAGGCCGTTCGTGTGGTTAGGGGCAGGCATGGGGATTTTTTAAAGCGTTTTAAAACGCTCTATAGCACCTCAGCCAACCTCACTCAATGCGCTTATGATAAAGAGATCGCTTCCAAGCTCGCTGATGTGATTGTGAGCGATGAAAGGGGTTTGTTTGAAAGCTCTAGCTCTAAAATATTCAGGCTCTATAAAGGTAAAAAAGTGAGAGTGAGGTAGAAAAGACCTTTCGCATTCTGCGCGTTTTGAAATGGGTTTTTGTGGGATTTTTCTAAAAGTTTATCATTTGTTTATCAAAAATGGCTAGCTCTTTTAAGGTGGTTGTAATATTTTTTTGAATACAATAACACCTTTATTTTTTAATAAAAATTATTATAAGTAGGATTTTAAGAATGAATGACAAGCGTTTTAGGAAATATTGTAGTTTTTCTATTTTTTTGTCCTTATTAGGAATGTTTGAATTGGAGGCTAAAGAAGAAGAAAAAGAAGAAAGAAAGACAGAAAGAAAAAAGGATAAAAAAAAGAACGCCCAACACACTCTGGGCAAAGTTACCACTCAAGCGGCTAAAATTTTTAATTACAACAACCAGACAACCATTTCAAATAAAGAATTAGAAAGAAGGCAAGCCAACCAAATCAGCGACATGTTTAGAAGAAACCCTAATATCAATGTGGGCGGAGGCGCAGTTATAGCGCAAAAAATTTATGTGCGCGGTATTGAAGACAGATTGGCTAGGGTTACGGTGGATGGCGCAGCGCAAATGGGCGCAAGCTATGGGCATCAAGGCAATACGATTATTGACCCTGGAATGCTCAAAAGCGTGGTGGTTACTAAGGGGGCGGCTCAAGCGAGCGCAGGGCCTATGGCTTTGATTGGCGCGATTAAAATGGAAACTAGAAGCGCGAGCGATTTTATCCCTAAAGGTAAAGACTACGCCATGAGTGGGGCTGCCACTTTTTTAACCAACTTTGGGGATCGAGAAACCGTGATGGGCGCTTATCGTAACAATCATTTTGATATTCTTTTGTATTACACGCATCAAAATATTTTCTATTATCGTGATGGGGATAATGCTACAAAAGATCTCTTTAGACCTAAAGCGGATAATAAAGTTACAGGAAGTCCTAGCGAGCAAAACAATGTGATGGCTAAGATCAATGGTTATTTGAGCGAAAGGGATACCTTAACGCTCAGTTATAACATGACCAGAGATAACGCTAATCGCCCTTTAAGAGCGAATTTTACAGGCACTTTTTTACCCTATTCTTGCGGTGATTTTAACGCTTTCCCTAATGAGAAAAACCCTAGCGATTGCTTGTTTGAAAATGACGCTAGTTTGTTTAAAACTTATAGCGTCAATTTAGTGCATAATGTGAGCTTGAACTATGAAAGAGAAGGGGGGAGTCGTTTTGGTGATCCTAAATTAAAAATCAATGGTTATACAAGCATCAGGAATGTCCAAATTGATCCGCTTTTTAGGCCTAACGATATAGCGGCTATCATTCCTTTCACCCCAAACCCAAAACTTGGCGAAGAAAATGAATGCGCGGCGCAAGGGGGTATTTATGACGCTGTGAAACAAACTTGCTCCATCACTTTTAAAAGCCTTGGAGGGGGTTCTGTGGTGGCTAATAAAAATTTATTCATCATCAATTCCGGGTTTAATGCGAATGTGATCCACACTATAGATCATAAGAATGACAATCTTTTTGAATACGGGTTGAATTACCAAAATTTAACCACTTTTGATAAAGCGATCCCTAATAGCGAATTAGTCAAACCCGGCGATGCCCCCGATGCATGCTTAAGGGTTATGGGCCCTAATGATCCTAACATGAATGGGCGTTGCCAAAGGAATGGCGCTACTGCGAATGTGGTTGGGGTGTATGCGCAAGCGAATTACACCTTGCACCCTATGGTAACTTTAGGGGCAGGGACTCGTTATGATGTCTATACTTTAGTGGATAAAGACTGGCAATTGCACATAACCCAAGGGTTTAGCCCTAGCGCGGCTTTAAATGTCTCGCCTTTAGAAAATTTGAATTTCAGGCTTTCTTACGCGTATGTAACCAGAGGCCCTATGCCTGGAGGTTTGGTGTGGATGCGTCAAGATAATTTGCGTTATAACCGCAATTTAAAGCCAGAAATCGGGCAAAATGTGGAATTTAATACCGAATACAGCAGTAAGTATTTTGATTTCAGGGCCGCAGGTTTTGTCCAACTGATTTCTAACTACATCAACCAATTTTCTTCAACGCTTTTTGTAACCAACTTGCCCGCAAAAGATATTATTTATGTGCCTGGTTATGAAGTTTCAGGGACGGCTAAATACAAGAGTTTTTCTTTAGGCTTGAGCGTGGCAAGATCATGGCCTTCTTTAAAAGGGCGCTTGATCGCTGATGTGTATGAATTGGCTGCCACAACAGGCAATGTGTTTATTTTAACGGCAAGCTATACAATCCCACGCACTGGCCTTAGCATCACTTGGCTTTCACGATTCGTTACGGATTTGAGTTATTGCTCTTATAGCCCCTATCGCAACGGCCCTACGGATATTGACAGACGGCCTAGCAATTGCCCTAAAACGCCCGGTATTTTTTATGTGCATAAGCCCGGCTATGGGGTGAGCAGTTTTTTTGTAACCTACAAACCCACCTATAAGAAGCTTGAAGGCTTGAGCTTGAATGCGGTGTTTAACAATGTTTTTAACCAACAATATATTGATCAAGCAAGCCCGGTGATGAGCCCTGATGAACCCAATCAAGACAAATACGCAAGAGGCATGGCAGAGCCTGGCTTTAACGCTAGGTTTGAAATTTCTTATAAGTTTTAATAATGGAGCTAAAAATGAGGGTTTCATGGGTGGCGAGTCTAATTAAAAATAAAACATTCTTTAGAAGTAACAAATATATGATTTTAATCCTTTAATTTTTAAACCAATTTACAATTAAGGGTTATTTTTTGTAAAATTTTGTAAAATAGGGTTGTGGATTTTAATTAATATTTTAACTTCATGCTGTTTTTTTTTTTTTTTGATTATAATTATAATCTCAACAAAAAAGATCATACAATTAAAATTAGGGAGAGTTTAGTGAGGCAAGAAAAATATTTTTTGACTTCTTCTTTATCGCTTTTATCGTTTTTGTTATGTCCTGCAGAAGCTTTTGATTATCGGTTTAGCGGTCGTGTGGAGAATTTTTCTAAGATTGGCTTTAACAATTCTCAAATCAATACTAAAAAAGGGATTTATCCTACTGAAAGTTTTATAGATATTGTAACTTTAGCGCAAGTCAAAGTCAATTTACTCCCTAAAGGCACCGAAAACCATAGGCTCTCTTTCTCTTTGGGTGGGGCGATTGCAGCCATTCCTTATGATAAGACTAAGAATGATATTAACCAAGCTAACGGGAAGATTTTTGGCTCAATTGTAGAGAATTTCATTGGGGGCTATCATGGATACTTTTTTAATAAATATCTTGGTCCTGCTTATGCGGGGACTTCTCAATCAGCGAGCTACCATGCAAGGCCTTATGTGGTGGATACCGCTTTTTTACGATACGATTACAAAGATGTTTTTGGGTTTAAGGCGGGGCGTTATGAAGCGAATATTGATTTTATGAGCGGTTCCAATCAAGGGTGGGAAGTGTATTATCAGCCCTATAAGACTGAAACGCAAAGGTTAAGATTTTGGTGGTGGAGTTCTTTTGGGAGAGGTTTAGCGTTCAACTCTTGGATTTATGAGTTTTTTGCGACAGTGCCTTATTTGAAAAAGGGAGGCAATCCTAATAACAGCAACGATTTCATCAATTACGGTTGGCATGGGATCACCACGACCTATTCTTATAAAGGTTTAGACGCTCAATTTTTTTATTATTTTGCACCTAAAACTTATAACGCTCCTGGTTTTAAGCTAGTCTATGACACGAATAGGAATTTTGAAAATGTAGGCTTTCGCTCTCAAAGCATGATCATGACAACCTTTCCTTTATACTATAGGGGGTGGTATAACCCAGAGACAAAAACTTATAGTTTAGAAGACAGCACGCCTCATGGCTCGTTGTTGGGGAGGAATGGCGTTACTTTAAATATCCGCCAGGTTTTTTGGTGGGATAATTTCAACTGGTCCATTGGCTTTTATAACACCTTTGGCAATTCAGACGCTTTTTTAGGCTCTCACACGATGCCAAGGGGTAATAACACTTCCTATATCAGTAATGAAATCTCCGTAACGACTAGGCATGCTGGAATGATTGGCTATGATTTTTGGGATAATACGGCTTATGATGGGCTGGCTGATGCGATCACTAACGCTAACACTTTCACTTTTTACACTTCTGTTGGAGGGATCCATAAGCGTTTTGCATGGCATGTTTTTGGGCGCATCTCTCATGCGAATAAAAATGCGTTAGGGCAGTTGGGGAGGGCTAATGAATACTCCTTGCAATTCAATGCGAGCTATGCGTTCACTGAATCAGTCTTTCTTAACTTTAGGATCACTTATTATGGGGCTAGGATCAATAAAGGCTATCAAGTAGGGTATTTTGGAGCGCCCAAATTCAATAACCCCGATGGCGATTTTAGCGCTAATTACCAAGACAGAAGTTACATGATGACCAACCTCACGCTGAAGTTTTGATTTTCAATCACAGCAAGTTAAAAACACTCCAAGGTATTTTTTAAAATCTGAATATAAAAGACTTTGTGCAAAGCTAGTTTTGTGAAGTGATCAAATGCTAAAGACGATTGGGCTTCCTAGGCTGATGTTGGGGGAGAGTTTGGTTCTTGTTCTGTGTGCCTAATGGATTTTACAGAGTTTGAGCTCCAACGCATTCCTTACAGCTCTCACGCATCATATCTATAAAGGCGTAACTTTGCACGCTTCCTACGCTAGATACAAATGTATGGTGGTATTATACTGCAAATTAGCGGCATTCACCCCAAACACTAAAGATGTTTAGGATTTCTGCTTGGGGGTTTTAAAAGCGGTTTTCTTGGGTTAGGGGGGATTTAGTTTTGGGGGGGTTCAAAATACTTCCTATCCCCTTAAAAAATGGGTTTTACCATAAAATTTAGAACCACAAAACAAAGTTTTAAACCACAGAAATCCTAAACGCCTTGAGCGTTTGATCACCTTTGCCATTAAAGCCGTTCTTGGGGGATAATCTCAATATTTGACAACATTTGATAAATATTTTGGGTTGTTTTTCTAAGTATAAAAATTTTGAAGCGCTAAAGCTTTTTAAAAGTTTTTAATCAAGCGTTTTAAAATCTCAATAAGCCTTGAATGTTAAGCTTTTTGTGAGTGGTAGCTTTTAATCAAGCGTTCTTAGGGGGTCAATTCCATTATTTGACTATTGGATAAGGGTTTTAGGGTTGTTTTAAAGCGGGAGTTAAAGGGTTCGTCAAAGCCTATAAAAGGCCTTGAGCTTTTTTAGAAGGCGTAGCCATAGACCCAATACACGCTATAAGGGCGGAAGTATTTCACTTCAGCGCCGCCAGCTTTATAATAAGTGTTGTAAATCGTAGGGATTTGCACACCGATTTCTATAGAATGCTGGTTATGGCTTTTCAAGTCTTTTTTCAAGATACCAAAGTTCATGCGTAACCCCACATCAAACAAGAATTGGAATTTTGTCGCTGTGGGTCTGCTCGCAAGCTGAGGGCTATTTCTTAGCGTGCTGATGTAAGTATCCCCTGCGAGTTGGATCCCCCCAAAGAAGCCCGCATTAAGACTTCGGCTACCAAAAGAGCGGCTAAACACATTGTAAAGCACATCAGTCCCCACCCCATAAGTGAGCAAATTGACTTGATTGTAAGTAGGACCATTACCCACGCCCGCACCGTTATAGCTGAAGAAGCCGTAGTAGCGTAAGCCCACATTCTTGTTTTCTCCAAAGAATTGCTTATAACCGATTTTAGTGATAAACCCGTTAAACGCATTCACTTGAGAGCTGTTACCGGCAGCAAAATTCCCAAGCCATGGGTTAGCTTTAAGCTCGTTATTCAAAGCGGTAACTTTAGCCAAAGTGTTTGTGGTGTTGTTTAATAGTTGGGTAGAGCGCGCTTGATCAATATTCCCGCCATAGCTCACTTGATAGCCTGTTGAATTGCTGATGTTAGCGTTGTTGGCCAGCGTTAAAGCGTTTTGAGAAGTATCAACGATATTTTGCACCAAGCTAGTAAATTCCTTAGCGCTCAAATCATTCCCAGCGTTAGCAGAGTTGAAAACATGTTGCGCTAAAGCGGCGTCCAAAAACGCACCGGCAACCCCACCATTACCGCTTGGCCCCATAGTGATTGAAGCTTGCTTTAGGACATAAGCGATTTGTTGGGCGGTAACACCATTTCCATAAGCTTGATTAGTGTTGTTTTGAAAAATCCCACCTGCTTGGTTATTGGCGTTTAAGAATGAGTTCATGTAAGTCAAATAAACGCTAGCGGTGTTAAGCTCACTGAGCTGATTGGAGAGGTTCGCACTCGTGGTGTTGTTGTTGCCTTGAAAGATATTGTTTTTGAGATCTTGACTCAAAGTTTTGATAGAGCTAACCATTTCGTTATAAAGACTCAGGTTACCTTGGAAACAAGAAGAACTACTAGTAGCAGCAGCAGTAGTTGCACCACCACTACCACTAGTAGTAGCACCACATTGATGAATGCTACTAGTGTTCAAAGTCGGATACAAATCAATCAAATTGCCTAATTGGTTCATAAAGAGGTTGCCTAAAGTCCCGGCGACATTGCCTCCTGTGCCTGCAATATTGATATTGGTGTTGTTTGTCGTGTTAGAGTTTAACAAGCCGGCTAATTCTTCGGCTTTGATTTTACCCGGGTTTTTCACTTGCTGGACTACCTGACCTAATTCATACCCAAAGGTCATAAAGCCCCCATCTTCTTCAGCGCCCACTTGATTGAAGCTCAAGCTTAACGCTAGGCTTAAAGGGGCTAAGAATCTTACTTTTTGAGATTGTGTCATTAAATTTTCCTTAATCATTTTGAATGGCTTTAAATTTTGTTTCATATTTGTCTGATCCCCCCTTTCTTAGAATGAATACCCATAAGACCAATAAACGCTATAAGGACGGAAATACTTCACGGTAGTCCCTGCTGATTTGTAATAAGTGTTATAAATCGTAGGCACCACGACGCCAAATTCCACCGTGTGCTGGTTGTGGCGGTTGGATTTCCCATCCAACTTACCGAAGTTCATCCGCATACCGAAGTCAAAGAGGAACTGGAAGTGCGTGTTATTGACTTTCCCATGCAATTTCACATTGGGGTCATCTCTGAGCGTGGATTGGAAGGTCTCACCGGCTAATTGGATACCGCTAAAAAAGCCCATATCCACAGAGCGGTTTTGATAGGAGCGACTAAAGATGTTATACAACACATCAGTCCCCACCCCATAAGTGTATAACCCTACATTATTTTGAGTGGATCTAAAGCCCACGCTCGCTCCGTTATAAGAAAAGAAACCATAATAGCGCAAACCGATATTCCTTTTCTTCCCGAAGAATTGCTTATAACCCACTTTAGTGTAAAACCCGTTTAAAATATTCGTCGCACGGCTGTTCCCGGCTCTGAATTGGGGCAAGTAAGGCATGCTTCTGACTTGATTATTGAGCGCATTGATTTTATCCAAAGTTACTTGCGCGTTATAAAGAGCGTTAGAGAGCTGATTAGCGCGCCCTTGCACAGCGTTAGCTTGGTTGCTATTTATCCCAGTGCTATTAACCGCACTCCCGCTAATGGGGTTTTTATTGAGTTCGTTATAAACCGATTGGGATTGATCAATAATGCCTTGCACCAAACCTGTAAAAACGGCTGAATTGAATTCCTTATTCCCAATGTTGGCGGCTACGGCAGAGTTGAAAGCTTCTAGGAGCAATTCATCTTGCTTGAGCAAGTTGGCTGCGTTATTGAGAATATTTTGTTGGCCTTGAAGGTATTGAATAGCTTGTTGGGAGTAAGTTTGACCATTTTGACCAGTCGCACCACTAGCTCCACTAGCTCCATTTTTGGCCTCTAAAGCCTTATTCATCGCATTAAAAAACACATTCGCCGCATTCAAGTAGGTGAGCTGTTGTTGCATGTTGGGGAAATTGGTGTTCGTGCCGTAGTTAGTCTGGCTGCCGATCGTGCTTAAAACCCTATCAGAAAGGCTAGGGAGCCAGTAATAGCCCGCAGCGGTGCAAGCGCTTTGGGTGTTAAGAGAGTTGCCACCAGCCGTCCCTGCAGCCGCACAAGTCCCACTGCCCACCGCACCCCCTAAAAGAGCGTTCGCAGACACATCGTTACCATTGAGTTTCTCTGGATACGCCCCTAAAAGCGAATAAAGGTATTGGGAGAAAGCGTTACTCAACGCCCCTGCGACATTGCCTCCGGTGTTGTTGTTTAAAATGTTGTTCGTTACATCAGCGTTAAGCTCTCTTGCGAGTTCATCTCTTTTAGTGCCGCCTGGGTTTTGGACATCTTGCATGACTTGCCCGAGCTGATAACCGACGGTGAAAAACCCTCCATCATCTTCGGCATAACTTATGCTAGCGCAAAGGGCTAGACTAAGAAACAGCGTTCTATTTTTCTTTATCATGATTTTCCTTATCAATGGGATGCTCCTTGATTGAGTTAAATTTGGGATTTAAGTTACATCAAAGCTTGTAAATAATGTTTAGTAATACAAATTGTTAGATGTAATTGTGATATTTTCACATAAGAAAAATTAAACTAACCTTAAAAATCCCCTTACAAACCCCTTATCAAGGAAATAAAGTTACAGCAATTGGAGCGTTTTTTACAAAAAAAAAACGGGATTTCATGGGGGGATTAGCCTTAAATTTTTGGGGTTTTAAAAACGCTTTTTGGCATTTTTGGGTTTTTTAAACTGTAATCATGCCAACGCAAATAATAATTTCTAGGTTTCTTTTTTGTTGTGAAAATTTGGAGCATGTTAGGGTCTAATAGTGGGCGGTTACCCCGAAAGGAGATAACCAACTATGAAATTACTATTAGCAATCATAGTTTTAATGGTTGCCACAATGCCATTATACTAAAATTTTAGCTCTAGCGCAAGCTAGAGCCAAAATCTGTGTTGCTAGCGTTTTAAACAAACAACACAAAAACCAATCTTATTTTAAATCAGGTTTCAAAAGCCCCGCTTCATACAAAAATACCGAGGGCTTATGCTCTTTAGGTTTGGCGTTTTCTCTCAATTCGTTTTTCGCATAAGAAAGCCATAAATTTTCCTTAGCCCTTGTGATAGCGACATAAAAAAGCCGCCGCTCTTCTTCAATGCCCCCACCGGTATTCATGAGCTTGTGGTTAGGGAAACGGCCCTCCATTAAATCTATAATATAAACATCTTTAAATTCTAAGCCTTTAGAAGCATGCACGCTCAATAGATTCACGCCCTCGCCTTGCGTGGCTTCACTAGAGCCTATTAAAGTGCCATTTAAAAAACGCCCTAAATTTTGGTAATTTTTCGCCAAAGAACTCAGCAAGTCCATTTTTTCATTGAAGCGTTTTTGCGCTTGGAGTTTTTTAAATTCGTTATAAGAGCCGTCCTTATTTTTGGAGCGTTCTTTTAAAAGGCGTGTTTTAAAGGTTTGAAAAAACGCGCTTTCTAGAATGTGTTTGATTAAAGTGCTAGGGGAATGAGTGGGGGCTTTGGTATAAAGAATGAAAAAATCGCTAAGCATTTTAGCCCCATTGAGTGAGATTTTAGGGTGCATCAACACCGGGTGCGAATGAAACGCTTTATTTATCACGCTATTAAACCTTGAGCTGTTTTCTAGGGCAAAAATTTCTTCAAAAAGCCCCATAGAGGTGATTTCTTTTTTCTTCGTGTAAATTTTAGCTTCTTTATTAGGCTGAATTAAAGCCGATTTGAGATCGCCATTGCCTAAAAGCATTAAGGCCTCATGAATGTCTTTAGCGGTGTTAGAGCCAATATCGCTGATATAGCTTAAAACATGGATTGCTGCCATAATGTCTTTAGGGTTAAAGATGAGCGCGCAAATGTCTAACGCTAACGCTACTTCTTTGGATTCAAAAAAGCTCGCGCTCCCTTTTCTTTTGCTAGGCACATTGTGGGATCTTAAAGCGGCTTCTAATTGATCCGCGCTCGCGTTATTCCTAAAAATCACTGCCACTTCTTTAAAATTCTTTCGCATGACAATGCGTTTAGCGATGTCTTGGCATTGCGCGATATTGTCGTTGTAATTTAAAAGCGCAGGTTTATTGAAATGCCCTGATTTCACCACTTCTAAATTTTTAGGGTAAATGCGCTCATTATGCTGTATCACTTGGTTAGCGAGATCTAAAATCTCTTTAGAAGAGCGGTAGTTTTTGGTGAGCGTGAAAACCTGGGCGTTTTTGTATTTTTGAGTGAAATTAGAAATGATAGAAATATCCGCCCCATTAAAAGCGTAAATGCTCTGATCGTAATCGCCCACGCAAAACAAACTGGGAGGGTTGATAGCGTCTAAAATGGATTCTTGTAAGGGGTTAGTGTCTTGAAACTCATCGCAAAGCACTTCTTTATAAGGGCTAGGTCTTTCTAGCATCGCTTGTTTAAATAGCAGCAGTAAGTCGTTATAGTCAATATAATTATGCTTTTTTTTGGTGTTTTCAAATTCGTCTAAAATGTTTTCATAAAAGGCGGCGTATGGCGTGTGTTCAGGGTTTTTATGAGAAAGCCATGCGCTAAAATCTTCTTGTTTTAGAGCGTTGGTATAAAGAGAATAGAGGGCGTAGAGATGCTGTGAAGTGTAGGGCTTTTTATCGTCATCTGTTAGCGCGTTTTTGGTATCCACAATGCTTTCTAAAAGTTTTTTTAATTCTTTAGGTTGCTTCAGGCTTAAATTGGGGTAATGCTCTTTTAAATAGCGATACGCCACCGCATGGAAAGTGCCCGCTTCAATTTTGGAGCTTGATTTAAAATATTTAGCCACCCTGGCAATCATTTCATTACTCGCTTTATTGGTGAAAGTCAAAAGCAAGATTTCTTCAGGCCTAATGCCGTTATCAAGCAGGTATAAAATGCGCCCCACAATCGTAGAAGTCTTTCCTGTGCCAGCGCTAGCAATCACTAAATTATACCCTTTCAAAGCCTTGGCCGCTTTGAGCTGCTCAGGGTTTAATCGCAAAGTTTCTAACAAGTTTTATCCTAATTGAAAAAGTCTTTAGGCAAAAGAGCGTTTTCTAAAGAGCGTTGCGAAAACAAAAAACGCCCATCGCACACAAAGCCTAATTCTTGCCAGTTGATAGCGTTGAGTTTGTCGCAGAGGTTTTGTAAATCTAGGTTTTGGTTATAAGGGAATAGTGCTAAAATAGAGCCGTCATAATTAGGGCATTGGTGGATGAAAAAGGGGTTTTTTTGGCGCGTTTTGGTGTTGACATAAATGCGTTTTTTAGGGGATATGTGATGCATCCTCCCCCATTGATACCAGTTGGCTTCATTGAATTTTTTAATCTTTCTTTGCATCAAGCTATCTTTATGCTGGAGTAAATAATCATTAGGCTCATTGACAAAAACCATTTTTTCTAAAACATTGGTTCTTTTCGTGATTGAGGTGACAAATTCTAAATTCCCGTATTTTTCATTTTTAAAAATCTTATCGCACCCGCTCACTGCCCCCACTTTAACCTTAAAAACCTCGCTTAATTTTTGCGTGTAAGATTGGTTGAGGAAATACAAAATGCCTTTTTTGCACACAAATTGCAAACCATCGTTGGTGATTCTACTGAAATTACCCTTACAAAAACGAAAAATCACGCAATTAGGCATGGCGTTTGGGAAAACCTTTTGATCGCCTAATTCAAAAAAATGCGTTATCGTGCCTTCTTTGTAAATCCATTCGTTTAATTTCACGCTAGAAGTGGATTTTAAAAAATCCCTTGGGGTGATGAAAATCAATTCGCCTTGAGGCTTTAAATGCCTGATCGCTTTTTCTATGAAAAACAAGTATAGATTGCTCCTTTCATCAAAAAGGCTGTAATGGAGTTTTTCTTTCGTGCTTGGTGCAATATCCTTGTGCTTGACATAGGGGGGGTTACCAATAATGGTGTCAAATTGATTTTCTAAAGGGTAGTCAAAAAAGTCCATGCAAAGGGCATTTTTAGGGCAGATTTTAGGATCGATTTCAATCCCTACAGCCTTTTTTAAGCGCTTTAAAAAACTCCCATCGCCCGCGCTTGGCTCTAAAACACTCCCTTGATTGTGTTTGAGAGTGAGCATGAAATCCACTATCTTTTTAGGGGTGAAAACCTGCCCTAAAGTTTTAATGTCTGATTGATACAAAAAACCCTCCAAAAAATTCTTTGAACGCTAAATAAACTCGTAACTTAACACTTTCAGCTAAAGCGCTTAAGATGAAGTTTTTACTCCCATCAAAGTCTCTTTGAACGATTTCTCTGTTGTTATCCCACTTGCATTGAAAAGGCAAGTTATTGCCATTTGGCTGAAGAGTTTGAATACCTTTTAAGGAATTGATAAAAATATCTTTAGGATCGTTTTTGTTGATAATTAAAAAATAATAGTCTCTATCGGTGTTTTTGCCTAAGCCTTTATGCAGTTTTTGAAAGTATTTTTCCCATGCAATTTCGTTATTAAATTCCGGTAATAAGCCGCACAACGCATAATAAATCCCTAATTTACCATTAAGATTGTCAGCGGTTTTTGTGGTGGTGATATTAACAGGATAAAAAATATCGTTTTCTTTAAAACTAAAATCCCACCACTCTCTGGCTTTTGGCAGTTGGATAGGAAAATGTTTGATGGCGTTTAAAATTTCTTCTTCATTGACAGATGGATTTAAACGCCCATCTTGTAAGGGTTGAGACAAATTATAAGGGTTTGTTTTTAAAAATTCTGCAATTTCATTAAGCTGTGTGGGTATCATTAAACATCCTTATTAAAAAGGATATTTTACCACACTCCTTATTTTAGCCCCTTATTTTTTCAAGCTAATGGCTTCTTTGATCATGTCATCGCCCGCGCCAAAGGCTCTAGCGTTCATAGAATAGCCTCTTTGCATTAAAATGAGATTGGTTAGGGCGTTCCCGGCATTCACATTGCTCGTTTCTAAATATTTATGCCTGATTTTCCCAAACTTGAGCTTGCCCTCTTCGTCCCACCCTAAAATGGGGTTACCGCTTAGGGGTCTGTTTTCGCCATTAATGGTGCCTCCTTGCATTTCATAGAGGTTACCGCCGATTTTCCTTAGGCCTTGATCGTTAGTGAAAGCTAAAATACCGATGCGAGCGACCGGCTCTACCACCCCATTACTAAAGGCCAGAGAAATCACGCCATTTTCTTCAATGCGCATGTCTCTAAAAATGCCCCTAGGCTTGCCGTCTTGACTCGCTTCTAAGAGTTTAGAATCTTGATAAGACAAATCGCTAGAATCATGGTTTTCGCTCTTGTCTAAAGAGTAGGTGAGCTTATTGCCCTTAAAATCCAAAGTCATGGGAGCGGATTTCATTTTATGCGTGGCTGAATCAAAGCCGACAATTTCCCAAGTAGGATCATTGATAGGGGTTTTGTTTTTGGGATCTGCGATGTAGCTTTTCACTTCCCAAGTTTGGTTTTTCCTTTTACTCGTGGGGCTTGATGTGGGATCGTTGGAATTGGTCATGTAATATTCGCTCTGGAGCAAGTATTTATCCCCGGCTTTATCATAAATATCCACTTCTGTGCTGTAATAAGGGATTTTAATTGCTACTGAATCCCTGCTAATGCCCTTTTTTAGTTCCATTCCGTCCGCGTTCAAGCCCAATTTATCCGCAATGCCCCCACTCAAGCTAAAGGTGATAGGCGTTTCGCTGGGATTAGCGATCTCTAATAAAAGGGGGGGGCTTTTGGCGTCTTTTTCGCTTTTGATGAGGTTTAAGTCTAGCCCGGTTTTTTCTTTAAGGAGTTTTTGCAAATCGCCTAAAGTTTTGAACTGGTTTTCGCCTTTTTCAGCGTCCCCGTAAGTGAAAACAAAATCCTCTTTTTTGCCATTTTCTTTTTGGATACTGATGTTTAATTTACGATTAGTGATCGCGTCTATGGGCTCGTTATCGTCATTCGCCAAAGCGTTAATATCCTGGTTTAAAAAACGCTCTTTAATGATTTCGCCCTTATCGTTTAAGAAAAAATCTTGCACGCCTTTTAAATGGTCTTTAGGGTTTAAATTCACGCTAATACCCACTTTCGTGCTAAGCACGGGCTGGTAAGTCAAATCTTGGGGGATTTGTAAGGGCGAAAGGGTGTTGCCATGCAATTTTTCAATATCTTCATCTCTAGCGGTGGAATTGAGCGTGCCGTCTTTGATTTTTTTCAAATCAATCCCATAAACATAATAGCCCTCAGGGGTTACTAAATAGCCATCAGCGTCTCGTGCGAAATTACCGGCGCGCGTGAGAAAATTATCCTGTTTTTTGCTAAAGCCGTCTTTATTAATGGTCATCTCTCCGTTTTTATTGGGCCCTATCACAAACCAGCCCTTGCCTTGATACGCCATATGAAATTCCCCCTCGCTTGGCATGTATTCCCCGTCTTTATTAGAAAGGACATTGCCTGAGCCTGTAACGCCGTAATTTCGGTCATTAGCCACAACGGATTTGGCGTTCAAAGCGTCTAAATGCGAAGAAAACAAGGTCTTAAACTCCGGATCATTAGAGCGATAGCCTAAAGTATTGACATTGGCGATATTATTTGAAAGGCTGTCAATACCAAACTGGTGGGTCTTAATCCCGCTATAAGCGTTTAATAAGGTGTCGTTCATGCTGTCTCTTTAGGGGGGGTTTGGGGTTTTTGATCAAGGGGTTTTTGATCAGAGAGTTTCTGTTCAAGCGGTTTTTGATCAATGGTTTTTTGATCAAGCGGTTTTTGATCAGAGAGTTTCTGTTCAAGCGGTTTTTGTTTAGAGAGTTTTTGATCAATCGGTTTCTGTTCAAGCGGTTTTTGATCCGGTTTGTAAAACTCTATCGCGCTGTCTATGGGTAAAATCATTTCGCCCATTCTTAGCATGGGCTTGCCTTTATCAAAAATCACGCTCTCCACTTCGCCCCTACCAATGCGCGTTTGCAAATACTGCTTGCTTTGAGAGTCTAAATTGTATTCAGCCTTGATCTTGTAATTGCCTTTAGGGACTTTTTCGCCCTTTTCGTTTGTGCCATCCCATTCAAAATTGATATACCCCTTTTGCCCGTTATAATCTTTTAAAGAAATCGTTTTGACTAACTCATTGTTTTCATTTAAGATTTGAATCGCTGGCACTCCTTTAGAAGCGTCAATTTTTTCATCAAAAAAGAGCGAAAAAGAAAGCTTGTTATTGCCATCAAAATTCGCCCCGCTCACATCGGTTTCAGCGATTTTGCCTATCATGCTCACAGAATTAAGCGCTGTTACTTCCCTTAAAGCGTTATTCGCTTTCAAGCTATCGTCCATGCCCTTATTCAAGTTTTCCATGGTGTCTTTTAAAGCGCCTTGAAAGTCTTTTAAAGACTCGTTAGTTTCTTTATTGGATTTCATCGCACTTGCGACTTCTTGCATGGTCTTTTTGTTTTCTTCTTGCATTTCCACTTGCGTGAGCTGCGCGGTTTGGGTGATGATTTTATCCGTTTCCATAGGAGCGGTGGGGTCTTGATTTTTCAATTGCTCTAAAAAGAGTTTCATGAAAGCGTTTTTATCCAACCCATTAGCGATGGTGGGCTGTTCTTTTTTCCTTTCTTGCGCGGCTTTAGCCCCTGTAACTTCTGCTAAATCAATGGCCATGATCTCTTCCTTATTAAAGATGTCTTATTATAGAGCAAACTTGCTTAAAATCACGCATAAAGAGTGATTTGCATGCTCGTTTCTTGGTTTTCATGGTCTGTATTCTCTTGGTAGCTTTTTAGGGCGTTTTCTTTTAAGGGGGTTAATTCCTGCTCTTTGAATGACTCTTTAAATGGCTCTTTTTCTTGCTCTTTAGAAGAATCTTGCGAAAAGCTCAAATCCACCCCTTCAAAGCCTAAAGCGTTCAGGCTGTTTTTGAGATCTTGTTGGTTGTCTAAAAAGGTTTGCAAGCTGTTGTTATGAGAAATCACGCTCACTTTAAGGTTTTTACCCACTTTTTGAATAATCACTTCAACCTTGCCTAATTCCTTAGGGAATAAATCCATAGAGATCCTACTCATGGGGGGTTTGTATTCTTGGATTTCTTGCTTTAATTGTTGGGTGAAATGCTTGATCGTCTCTTTAGGGGCAGTGCTTTTATTCTCGCTTGTCTTATCGCTAGCTTGGGCGTTTTGCGTGCTTTGAGCGCTGTTATTAGTTTCTTTAGTTTTTTCTTTATTGTCGCTTATTTCTTTAGTTGTTTCTTCTTTTTCTAGGGGCGTTGGAGCGTCATTATTATGGGGGTTAGCTCCTATTAAAGGCATTAAAGGGGGCGTTTTAAGAGGGATTTTAGGGGCATTTTCTGGCACTATGCTTGGGGCTGTAGTTTGGGCTTTAGTAGGGGTCTTTTCTGACTTTTTTTTAGAAAGCGTTTTATCCCTTTTAATAGCGTTCATTTGTAAAGCTTCCTTTAAAGGGGGCGTTTTTTTTTCGTTATTTAGGGGGTTTGCGTGTTCTTTATTGTGCGATTCTTTTTTTTCTAAGGATTGCAAAACGCTAGAAAGGTTGGCGGTGTTTTTAGCGTCGTTCTTTGCAAGGGTATTATTAATAGGCGCTTGCGTTGTTTTTAAAGCAAGATGATCGCTCGCGTTTAAGGGGGTTTCTTTTTTTTCTAACGGAGCGGTCGCTTGAATGTTGTTAGCATTTAAGTCATGCTTTTGGCTGAGCGTTTGGATGTCTTTAAGGGTTTTTGGCTCTTTAGCGTTATGAGTTGGGGCTGTGGGGTTTTTGTTAGCGTGGTTAGCATGATTAGTGGGGGTTAGTGGGTTTTTATGGGTTAAATTCGCTTGATGCGTGTTAGAAGTAACTCCATTAGGCTTTTTTTCATTCTTGTTTATTTCGTTAGGGGTTTTTGGGTTAGTTTCATGGTTCTCATGTTGAGCTTCATGCGAAGCGGTTGTTTTTGGGTGGTTGAGCAAATCTTTTAGAGTAGGGGCTTGTTGGTCTTTAGCGAGGTTTTGAGCGTGTTGGGGTTGTGGGGTAGGGGTTTTTTCAAGTTTGTCTTTTAGTGCGTTTTGTGGCGTGTCTTTTAAAGCACTAGGGTTTGAATTTTTAGGGGCGGTTTTGTCTTTAGAGATCTTTTGGTTTAAGATCTTACTGAAATCCTTTGATGTGCTTTTAGGGGCGTTTTTGGTGTCTTTGTTTTTCGCTCCGCTATTCAAAGCGTTTGCGTTGGCGCTTGCGTTGGTATGAATGGGATTAATAGGAGATGGCATGGTTATCCTTTAAAACAACTCTTTTATTTTACATGGTGGGAGTTAAGCAAAAAGAGTTCCTTAAGATGTGTGATCAAATCTAAAAATGCTAAAGGTGTTTTTTAAAACGAAAAACCCCATTTTTTAAAAATAAAAGTTGTCGTTATTCGCGCTTAATGAGAACAGAGATTTTCAAAACTATGGTTTCGTTTAGGTTTAATTAAATTTTGCTACAATTAAATAAAAACGATGATTTTAGGGAGATTGGCATGCAGGGTTTATGGATTTATCCAGAGGATACAGAAGTTTTAGGGGTTGCTTGCAGGAGCCTTTTAAAAGCGCTAACGCCACACTATCAAAAAATCGCCTTGTTTTCGCCCATTGATTGGGGGCGTGAGGGCTTGAACTCTTTAGAGTTTCATAGCGCCATAGACAAACAAAAGGCTTTAGAGCTTGCGAGCGCTGCTCAAGAAGAGTTACTCTTTGAAACGATTCTCAAACGCTATGATGAATTATAATCCACGCATGATTTTGTCATTAGTTTAGGGTATGCGCCGAAGTTTTTCTTAAATACTCTTTTAGATTTAAACACCATTTTAGCCAAGCATTTAAACGCTCCTATTGTGGCTGTCGTGCAAACGAGTTTGGAATATTTGAAAGCCATGCATTCTCATATCATTAAAAAAGAAGCCCCTTTCGCTGTAGGGCTATTTGTGGGCGAAATGCTTGAAAAAACCACATTTTTTGAGCGCGTCTCTTTGCAAGCAACAATGCGAATTAGAAGCGAGCGTGATTGAAAGCGTGTTGCAAACAAAAAGCGAGATTACCACTCCCTTAGCCTTTCAAAGGAGTTTGGAAAAAAAGGCTAAAAAACAGATTAAAAAAGTGGTTTTACCAGAGAGCGAAGATGAAAGGATTTTAAAAGCCGCGCATCGTTTGAACGCTATGGGCGCGGTAGGATTGATCTTATTAGGCGATAAAGAAGCCATTAATTCCCAAGCGAAAAACTTAAACTTGAATTTAGAAAATGCAGAAATCATCGATCCCAACACTTCTCATTATAGAGAAGAGTTCGCTAATCATTTGTATGAATTACGAAAATCAAAGGGCTTGAGTGAGCAAGAAGCTAAGCAATTAGTGTTGGATAAGACTTATTTTGCGACCATGCTCGTGCATTCAGGCTATGCGCATGCCATGGTTTCTGGGGTGAATCACACCACGGCTGACACCATTAGACCCGCTTTATAAATCATTAAGACTAAGCCCGGCGTGAGCCTGGTTTCAAGCGTGTTTTTAATGTGTTTAGACACTCAAGTGCTAGTTTTTGGGGATTGCGCGATTATCCCTAACCCTAGCCCTAAAGAATTAGCTGAGATCGCTATCACTTCCGCGCAAAGCGCTAAGCAATTCAATATCGCGCCTAAAGTGGCGATGCTTTCTTATGCGACAGGCAATTCCGCTCAAGGCGAAATGATAGACAAAATCAATGAAGCTTTAAAAATCGCTCATAGTATCGATCCCCAATTAGAAATTGATGGCCCTTTACAATTTGACGCTTCCATTGATAAAAGCGTAGCGAAGAAAAAATGCCTAACAGCCAAGTGGCCGGGCAAGCTAGCGTTTTTATTTTCCCGGATTTAAACGCCGGGAATATCGCTTATAAAGCGGTGCAACGGAGCGCTAAAGCCGTGGCGATAGGGCCTATCTTACAAGGTTTGAACAAGCCCATTAACGATTTGAGTAGGGGCGCTTTAGTGGAAGATATTATCAACACCGTTTTGATTAGCGCCCTTCAAGCGCAAGATTAATTGACTGGGAGAGATTATGGAAATTTTAGTGTTGAATCTGGGCAGTTCG
Organism: Helicobacter pylori oki112; assembly: GCF_000600085.1. Lineage (NCBI taxonomy): Bacteria > Pseudomonadati > Campylobacterota > Epsilonproteobacteria > Campylobacterales > Helicobacteraceae > Helicobacter > Helicobacter pylori. The sequence continues at coordinate 963,282 of NZ_CP006821.1, read as the reverse complement.
TCTATCAAGTTTAAATTGTTTGACATGAAAGAAAACAAGCCCTTAGCGAGCGGTTTGGCCGAAAAAATCGGCGAAGAAATAGGGCAGTTGAAAATCAAATCGCATTTGCACCATAACGATCAAGAGCTTAAAGAAAAGCTTGTGATTAAAGATCATGCGAGCGGGCTTTTAATGATTCGTGAGAATTTGACGAAAATGGGGATCATCAAAGATTTCAATCAAATTGACGCTATAGGGCATCGTGTGGTTCAAGGGGGGGATAAATTCCATGCCACTATGCCCAGTTACGCTTACATGTATGCTTTACCTTATGAATTGTATGAAAAGTATCAAATCCGCCGTTATGGTTTCCATGGGACTTCACACCATTATGTGGCTAAAGAAGCGGCGAAGTTTTTGAATACCGCTTATGAGGAATTTAACGCTATCAGCTTGCATTTAGGGAACGGCTCAAGTGCAGCAGCCATTCAAAAGGGTAAAAGCGTGGACACTTCTATGGGGCTAACCCCTTTAGAAGGCTTGATCATGGGCACAAGGTGTGGGGATATTGACCCCACTGTGGTAGAATATACTGTGCAATGCGCGAACAAGAGCTTAGAAGAAGTGATGAAAATTTTAAATTATGAAAGCGGGCTCAAAGGCATTTGTGGGGATAATGAGAAACATAGAAGCCAGAAAAGAAAAAGGCGATAAAAAAGCCAAACTCGCTTTTGAAATGTGCGCTTATCGCATTAAAAAGCATATTGGGGCTTACATGGCAATTTTAAAAAAAGTGGATGCGATCATCTTTACAGGGGGATTAGGGGAAAACTACTCGGCTTTAAGAGAGAGCGTGTGCGAAGGCTTAGAAGATTTAGGGATCGCTTTAAACAAGCCCACCAACGACAATCCGGGTAGCGGATTAGTGGATTTGAGCTAGCCTGATTCTAAAGTTAAGGTTTTACGAATCCCTACTGATGAAGAGTTAGAAATCGCTTTACAAGCCAAAAAGGTTTTGGAAAAAACAGAATAAAGAATTGTTTAAGAAATCTATAAGAAATTTTTGGGTAAAAAATTAGCTTTCTTAAATTAAGTTCTAAATTAAGAAAATATCACACTAGGAGTTTTTGATGAAAGTGGTTCATTTTTTAGAGGGCGTTCATTTTGAGAAGCTCCACATTGAAACGCTGAGTGAAAATTCTTCTAATAAGGAAATACGCATTTGCATGCCCAAAGGAGCTGTCATGGACAAACACAAGGCCCCGGGAGCTATCAGCGTACAGGTTTTAGAGGGAAAAATCGTTTTTGAAGTGGGAGATGAAAAAATAGAAATGCTTAAGGGAGCGTTAATCAGCCTAGAAGCCCAAGTTTCGCATCGTTTGGACGCTTTAGAAAATAGCGTTATAAGGCTATCTTTAAGTAAAAAATAAGGAAAATGAAATGATGAAAGTTGTTTTTATGAATACTTGGTATTTGCTTTTAACCATCATTTTATTAATCATCATATGGAGGATCATTAAATTAGTGTTAAAAGATAAAAACGACAGCGACGATAAGGGGTTAGGGTAAAGCATGTTTCTGATCTAAAAAATGAGCCAAGAAGATAAAAAAGTTGTTGGATCACAGCCGTTTAATTAAGCACGCTACAATACGAAAATTTTAAAAGAAAGGAACAAGCATGAGCGAACAACGAAAAGAATCGTTACAAAATAACCCTAACTTGAGTAAAAAAGATGTCAAAATCGTGGAAAAGATTTTGAGCAAGAACGACATTAAAGCCGCTGAAATGAAAGAGCGCTACCTCAAAGAAGGGCTGTATGTGTTGAATTTCATGAGCTCTCCAGGCAGCGGTAAAACCACGATGCTAGAAAATCTAGCGGATTTTAAAGACTTTAAGTTTTGCGTGGTGGAGGGCGATTTGCAAACCAATAGAGATGCGGACAGATTGCGTAAAAAAGGCGTGAGCGCGCATCAGATCACCACCGGCGAAGCGTGCCATTTGGAAGCGAGCATGATTGAGGGGGCGTTTGATTTATTAAAAGATGAGGGAGCGTTAGAAAAAAGCGATTTTTTAATCATTGAAAACGTGGGGAATTTGGTTTGCCCTTCAAGCTATAATCTAGGAGCGGCGATGAATATCGTTTTACTCTCTGTCCCAGAGGGCGATGATAAGGTGCTAAAATACCCTACGATGTTTATGTGCGCGGATGCGGTGATTATCAGTAAAGCGGATATGATTGAAGTGTTTAATTTCAGGGTTTCTCAAGTCAAAGAAGACATGCAAAAATTAAAGCCTGAAGTGCCTATTTTTTTAATGAGCTCCAAAGACCCTAAAAGTTTGGAAGATTTTAAAAACTTCCTTTTAGAAAAAAAGCGTGAAAATTACCAGTCCACGCATTCGTTTTAATGTGTTTAGCGATCCCCTCTAAAGTCATAGCCATTAACGATAATGTGGCGCTTTTGGAAACTTTGGGCGTTCAAAGAGAGGCGAGCTTGGATTTAATGGGCGAGTCCGTTAAAGTGGGCGATTATGTATTACTCCACATCGGCTATGTGATGAGTAAGATTGATGAAAAAGAAGCCCTAGAGTCCATTGAGCTTTATCAAGAAATGATCGCCAAAATGAACGAAACGCATGAATAAACGCATGCATAAAAACAATGAGCGTTGATCACCTTATTTCGCCCTTTAGAGACAAGCAAACCCTTTTAGCACTCTCTAATGCAATCAAAAAACTCGCTTTTAAACTTGAAAAAAAATTAGTCATCATGGAAGTGTGCGGAGGGCATACGCATTCTATCATGAAATACGGGCTTTTAGATTTGATGCCTAACAATTTAGAGTTTGTGCATGGGCCAGGGTGTCCGGTATGCGTGATGCCAAGAGCGCGCCTTGATGAAGCTTATGAACTCGCTATGATCAAAGATAGCATTGTTTTGAGTTTAGGGGATATGATGAGAGTCCCCGGGAGCTATGGGAGTTTGATACAAGCCAGAGAAAAGGGGTTAGATGCGCGCTTTTTGTATTCGCCCATGCAAGCTTTAGAGATCGCTAAAGAAAACCCGCATAAAAAAGTTATTTACATTGCGATCGGTTTTGAAACCACCACGCCGATGAGCGCTAGCGTTTTATTGAACGCCAAAAAAGAAAAAAATAACAATCTTTTTTTCCACATCAACCACATTTTAGTGCCTCCCAGCGTGAGCGCGATTCTAAAAGATCCAGCATGCCAGATTAACGCCCTTTTAGCCCCTAGCCATGTGAGCGTGATCAGCGGCGCTCAAATCTACGCTCCTTTAGTGGATCGCTTTAAAATCCCTATTATCGTGAGCGGTTTTGAGCCGGTGGATATATTAGAAAGCGTGCTGATGCTTCTTAAACAAGCCTTAAAGAAAGAAGCCAAGCTAGAAATCCAATATAAAAGAGCGGTGAGTTTTGAGGGGAATGTGAAAGCGCAAGAATTAGTCAATGCTTGCATGGAAGTTAGGGAAAATTTTGAATGGAGGGGCCTAGGGAATATCAAACATTCCGCCCTCAAACTCAAAGAAACATTCGCCTCTTATGACGCTGAAAAAGTCTTTAAAGAACACTTAAGCCACAAAACCTCTAAAGAAAACAAGGCATGCAAGTGCGCCGAGATCTTAAAAGGCACCGCTAAACCCCTAGACTGCTCACTATTTGCCAAAACTTGCACCCCACAAAACCCGATCGGCAGTTGCATGGTCAGCTCTGAGGGGGCGTGCGCGGCGTATTATCGTTACAAGCGCGTTTGAGTTTGAGAAACTGCTTTTTAGTGAAATCGCTCAAACCTTCGCAATTGACATTCACGCTTTTAGGGGGTTTTTCTTTTTTTTCAACCGGTTTTTCATAAGCCCTTTTTTTCACGCCCGCTTGGATAGCCTTAAAATCAAAAGGGTAATCCAAGGCTTTTAGGGTTTTTTGCGTTTCTTTAAAATGGGCTTTCAGGTGGTTGGTGTAATGATCTTCTTCCATTTTAAAGGCTTTCAAATAGCTAGGGTGCGTGAAATAGATTTTTAGGATTTGATTCTCTATTTTAGCGTATCTAAACCCTTTTTTCAAATCCCCTAAAGCTTGAGAAACATAGCGCTTGATCGCTTCTCTTCGCTTGAGCTGGAGTTTTAAATTTTTAAACGCAGAAACTTGAGCGATTTTTTTAAAAAGCAAAAAGGTTTCTTTCTTTTTCAAATAGCGTTTGTAAATGAGGGGGTCAAATCCATTTTCCATGATGGAATTATAGCGTTTTAGCTTGACTTTTTTAAAAAGCTTTTGTATAATGCTTCTTTTATTTTATTGTTGGGGTGTCGCCAAGTGGTAAGGCACCAGGTTTTGGTCCTGGCATTCCGAGGTTCGAATCCTTGCACCCCAGCCATTTTTCCTTTATTAGCGTATTTTTTGGCGCGGAGTAGAGCAGTCCGGTAGCTCGTTGGGCTCATAACCCAAAGGTCAGTGGTTCAAATCCATTCTCCGCAACCATTCCCTTTTAAAAAATCCCCCCCTATCTTTTTAAACTATCCCTTTAAGAAAATGCTTTTTAACAAAATTCCAGCACCAACACCAAACGAACACCACCAAACGAAACAAAAAGCATTAAAATCAAAAAATGACAAAATTTTTAAGAAAATGACAAAAAAAAAAAAAAACGCTTTTATGCTATAATGCTTCAAATACATTCCAAATATCCAATGGATGTATGAAATCCCTAATATTCAATTCAATCTAAAAAGGAGAAAACATGAAAAAACACATCCTTTCATTCGCTTTAGGCTCGCTTTTAGTTTCCACTTTGAGCGCTGAAGACGACGGCTTTTACATGAGCGCAGGCTATCAAATCGGTGAAGCCGCTCAAGTGGTGAAAAACACCAAAGGCGTTCAACAGCTTTCAGACAATTATGAAAACTTGAGCAAGCTTTTAACCAGATACAGCACCCTAAACTCTCTCATCAAATTGTCCGCTGATCCGAGCGCGATCAACGCGGCGCGTGAAAATCTGGGCGCGAGCGCGAAGAACTTGATCGGCGATACCAAAAATTCCCCCGCCTATCAAGCCGTGCTTTTAGCGATTAATGCGGCGGTGGGGTTTTGGAATGTCTTAGGCTATGCTACGCAATGCGGGGGTAATGCCAATGGCACAAGAAGCACCCATTCAACCACCATCTTCAACAACGAGCCAGGGTATCGATCCACTTCCATCACTTGTTCTTTGAACGGGTATACGCCTGGATACTATGGCCCTATGAGCATTGAGAATTTCAAAAAGCTTAACGAAGCCTATCAAATCCTCCAAACAGCTTTAAAGAAAGGCTTACCCGCGCTCAAAGAAAACAACGGGACGCTCTCTGTAACCTACACCTACACATGCTCAGGGGAAGGGAATAATAACTGCACTATAACCGGGGTGGAACAACAAAACGGAAGCAAAACTGAAACCCAAACCATAGACGGCAAACAAGTAACCACCAAGATCAGTTCAAAAGTCGTTGATAGTAACGCATCAGGTAACACATCAAAGGTTTCCTACACCGAAATCACTAACGAATTAAACAGAGTGCCTGATAGCGCTCAAGCGCTCTTGGCGCAAGCGAGCACGCTCATCAACACCATCAACACGGCATGCCCGTATTTTAGTGTAACTAATACAAGTGGTGGCCCACAGATGAAACCGACTAGAGGGAAGTTGTGCGGTTTTACAGATGAAATCAGCGCGATCCAAAAGATGATCACAGACGCGCAAGAGCTTGTCAATCAAACGAGCGCCATTAACAGCAATGAACAAACAGCTCAAGTGGGAGGCAGTGGAGGCAAGCCTTTCAACCCTTTCACGGACGCTAGCTTCGCGCAAGGCATGTTCGCTAACGCTAGCGCGCAAGCCAAAATGCTCAGTTTGAGCGAACAAGTGGGGCAAACCCTTAACCCTGAAAGGCTTACCGGGGATTTTCAAAATTTTGTTAAAAACTTTTTAGCCACATGCAACAACCCCTCAACAGCTGGCACTGGTGGCAAACAAGGTTCAGCTCCTGGCACGGTTACCACTCAAACTTTCGCTTCCGGTTGCGCCTATGTGGAACAAACCATAACGAATTTAAACAACTCCATCGCTCATTTTGGCACTCAAGAACAGCAAATACAGCAAGCAGAGAATATCGCTGACACTCTAGTGCATTTCAAATCTAGATACAGCGAATTGGGCAACACTTATAACAGCATCACCACCGCGCTCTCTAAAGTCCCTAACGCGCAAAGCTTGCAAAATGTGGTGAGTCAAAAGAATAACCCCTACAGCCCGCAAGGCATAGAAACCAATTACTACCTCAATCAAAATTCTTACAACCAAATCCAAACCATCAATCAAGAACTAGGGCGAAACCCCTTTAGGAAAGTGGGCATCGTCAGTTCTCAAACCAACAACGGCGCGATGAATGGGATCGGTATTCAAGTGGGCTACAAACAATTCTTTGGGCAAAAAAGAAAGTGGGGCGCTAGGTATTACGGCTTTTTTGATTACAACCATGCGTTCATCAAGTCTAGCTTTTTCAACTCCGCTTCTGATGTATGGACTTATGGTTTTGGAGCGGACGCTCTCTATAACTTCATCAACGATAAAGCCACCAATTTCTTAGGCAAGAACAACAAGCTTTCTGTAGGGCTTTTTGGCGGGATTGCGTTAGCTGGCACTTCATGGCTTAATTCTGAATATGTGAATTTAGCCACCGTGAATAATGTCTATAACGCTAAAATGAATGTGGCGAACTTCCAATTCTTATTCAACATGGGAGTGAGGATGAATTTAGCCAGGTCTAAGAAAAAAGGCAGCGATCATGCCGCTCAGCATGGCATTGAACTAGGGCTTAAAATCCCTACCATTAACACGAACTACTATTCCTTTATGGGGGCTGAACTCAAATACAGAAGGCTCTATAGCGTGTATTTGAATTATGTGTTCGCTTATTAAAAGCTCGCATTAAACCCCTTTTGTGAAACTCTCTCTTTTAAGGGGTTTCTTTGAAGCCTTTCTTTTTTCTTTTTTTGAACTCTCTTTTTTAAGGGATTTCTTTTTGAACCCTTTGTTTTAAATTCTTTGTTTTAAATTCTTTTTTTGAAGTCTTTTTTTTAAATTTTTTTTTGGGGGGGTTTTGATCTTTTTTGCTGATCCCCACTGCTTTCGCTTTTTAATCTTTAGTTTTTTTGGGGGGTTTGATGCAAAACCCTTTTTAGTGTTTTTAGTTAGTGGAAAACTTCAGCGATAATTTTTAAAAAGCGCTATTTTATAGGGGGATTGATCTTTTTTTTACTGACTTTTTACTGATTTTTCAAAGCTTTCTTTTTAAACTCTTTCTTTTGGGGGGATTGATCTTTTTCTTTTTGCTGATTTTTTACGGATTTTTTCATTGACTTTTCAAAACGCTTTTTAATCTTTAAGTTTTTATTTCTAACCTTTCTCGCTCTATCGCTTGCGCTATAATGAAGTGGTATTTTTAATAAAGGATAAAGCATGCCTAATTCTCCCACCAAAAAAGACTACACACAATACAGCGAAAAACAGCTTTTTAATTTAATCCATCAATTAGAGCGAAAAATCAAAAAGATGCAAAATAATAGAGCTTCTTTTAAAGAAAAAATGGCTAAAGAATTGGAAAAAAGGGATCAAAACTTTAAGGATAAAATAGACGCATTAAATGAACTCTTGCAAAAAATCAGCCAAGCTTTTGATGATAAAAGAGATTGTTGTTTGGGGTATGAGATCCCAAACATTCAAACGCAACAAGCCATGAGAGATGCGCTTAACAAAGAAACCGATTTGATTATTGAGGATTTTTCTAGTTATAGCGATGAAAGAAAAAGGGCGTTAGGTGTTGAAACTCAACCTTAAAAAATCTTTTCAAAAAGATTTTGATAAATTACTTTTGAATGGGTTTGATGATAGCGTTTTGAATAAGGTCATTCTGTCTTTGAGAAAGAAAGAACCGCTAGACCCACAATTTCAAGATCATGCTTTAAAAGGCAAAAAGAAAGAACCGCTAGACCCACAATTTAAAGATCATGCTTTAAAAGGCAATTGGAAACCTTTTAGGGAATGCCACATCAAAGCTGATATTTTGCTTGTGTATTTAGTGAGAGATGATGAGCTTATTTTAGTAAGGTTAGGCAGTCATAGCGAGCTGTTTTAACCACCCGCACAACTTATAACGCTACCCCCTTTTTTAGGGATAAATTCATGGTTAAAACACCGCTTGTGCTTTTTAAATGCCCTCGTGCCTCCCGCTTTTCAAATACCCTCGTGTGCGCATTTCCTTACGCTTCAAAGCCCCTTCATAACGGCGGATTTCAACCTCTGTTTTAGGCTCGTATTTAGGCATGGGGGTGGGTTTGCCATTTTCTACAGCCACCATGGTGAAATAGCATGAATTGGTGTGCGTGATTTCACGAGTTTTAATATCTTCGCTCAAAACCTTAATCCCCACTTCGCACGAGGTGTTTCCTACATAATTGATGCTGGCTAAAAAAGTGAGCAAATTCCCTACAGGAATGGGGTATTTAAAAGTAACCCCATCCACGCTTAAAGTGACCGTTCCTTTAGCGCAATAACGAGTCGAACACACATAAGCCACTTTATCCAATAAATTCAATAATTCCCCCCCATGCATGACATTGTTGAAATTAGCGGTTGTAGGCACGACTAAATAGCTCATCAATAATTTAGTGCGATCCGCTGTGTCTAGGGTGAAATCAAAATGATTGGAATGCGATGATTGTATTTGAGGCATTGTTTCTCCTTAATTAAAATTGGTGTTAAAAATGTCTTTTGTAAAAAACATTCCAAGAACTATATATTAGTAAAAATTAAGTAATATTAAGTGAATATTAGAGGAATTATAAAAATAATAAGAGAGTTGGCGTTAGATAATGGGCGAGAAAAAAGAAAGCCAAAAGGTGGCGGTTATCACCGGGGCGAGTTCTGGGATTGGGTTGGAGTGCGCGTTAATGCTGCTAGATCAAGGGTATAAAGTCTATGCACTTTCTAGGCATGCGACTTTGTGTGTAGCGTTAAACCATGCGTTATGCGAGAGCATTGATGTTGATGTGAGCGATTCTAACGCTTTAAAAGAAGCGTTTTCAAACATCAGCGCTAAAGAAGATCATTGCGATGTTTTGATCAATTCCGCCGGTTATGGGGTGTTTGGGAGCGTAGAAGACACGCCAATTGATGAGGTTAAAAAACAATTTGGCGTGAATTTTTTCGCCCTTTGTGAAGTGGTGCAGTTTTGTTTGCCCTTACTAAGAAACAAGCCCCATTCTAAGATTTTTAATCTTTCTTCCATAGCGGGGCACGTGAGCATGCTCTTTTTAGGCCATTACAGCGCGAGTAAGCATGCCTTAGAGGCTTATAGCGACGCCTTGCGTTTAGAGCTTAAACCCTTTAACATTCAAGTGTGTTTGATTGAGCCAGGCCCGGTGAAAAGCAACTGGGAAAAAACCGCTTTTGAAAATGATGAGCGAAAAGATAGCCTTTATGCCTTAGAGGTGAATGCGGCTAAAAACTTTTATTCTGGCGTGTATCAAAAAGCCCTAAGCCCTAAAGCCGTGGCGCAAAAAATCGTTTTTCTTACCATGAGTCAAAAAATCAAGGCCCGCTATTTGATCGGCTTAAAAACCCAATTGTTGTTAGCGTTGTATCGAATCCTCCCGAGTAGTTGGTATGATTCTTTGTTCAGATTAATCGTTCTTAAAAGGAAGCGTGATGCTTAAAACCTATCATATTGCATTAGCTTGCATGATTTTAGCGGTAGTGGTGCTTTTGTTTGGAGGGGAGTCCTTGAGTTTGGAAGAGTGGAAAGAAGTGTGCCTTAATGTGAAAAACCACTTTTTGCACAATGAAGAACTGAGCTCTTTAAGTATTATTATTTTAGAAATACGACTACCACGAGTGATTTTAGCGCTCCTGGTGGGAGCGAGTTTGTCCGGGAGTGGGGTGGTGATGCAAACGATTTTTAGAAACCCCTTAGTGGATCCTTTTTTACTAGGGATTTCTAGCGGGGCGATGCTGGGCGTGGCGATGGCGATAGCGGTAGTGGAGTCTAATATTGCGATTTTAGCGTTTTTTGGAGCGATTTTAGCCAGCCTTGCTGTATTAGCGATGAATAGGGTTTTAGGCAATTCCGTCCTTTCATTGGTGCTTTCAGGGGTGGTGTTGAGCGCGTTTTTAAGTGCCTTAGCCGGAGCGATAAAATTCTTTGTGATCCCCCAAAAAGCGCAAGCGATTGTCGTGTGGCTTTTAGGGAGCTTGTCTTTGAGCAGTTATAAGGATTGCTTGATCGCTTTCATAGGGCTATCTTTAGGCTTTATCCCGCTTTTTTTGTTAAGGTGGCGTATTAATTTATTGAGCTTGAGCGATGCGCAAAGTTTGAGCTTGGGGATTAACCCGGTGTTGTTGCGATCGCTTTGTTTGGTGTGCGTGAGCGTGGCGAGCGCTTTAGCGGTGAGCGTGTCCGGCACGATTGGCTGGATTGGGTTGGTCATTCCGCATGTGGCTAGGTTGTTTTTTGGGGCGAATTTGCAAAAACTGCTTTTAAGCTCTTTGTTAATGGGGGCGTTTTTCTTGCTTTTAGCGGATGTGGTGGCTAAAACCATTACCCCCTATGATTTGCCGGTAGGCATTGCGACAAGCGTTTTAGGAGCGCCTTTCTTCTTGTGGCTTTTATTTAGGACTAGGGGGATGTGATGGTCTTAGAAGTTAAAAACCTGTCCTTTAAATATTCTCAAAAACTTATTTTAGATAAATTGAGTTTTAACGTGCCAAAAAACAGCATCACCAGCATTTTAGCGCCTAATGGCTCCGGTAAAACCACGCTTTTAAAATGCCTTTTAGGGCTTTTAAAGCCTTTAGAAGAAACCGAAATTAAAGCGTGTAACAAAGATATTTTACCCTTAAAGCCTTATGAAAAAGCCAAACTAATCGCTTATATCCCCCAAGTGGAATATTATGCGTTTAATTTCAGCGTGCTGGATTTTGTCTTAATGGGGAAGGCGACGCATTTGAATCTGTTCGCTATGCCTAAAGCCAAGCACATTAAAGAAGCCACTAGCGTTTTAGAGCGCTTGGATTTAGAGTCTTTAAAAGATCAAGGCATCAATGATTTGTCCGGCGGTCAAAGGCAAATGGTGCTTTTAGCCAGAAGTTTGTTGCAAAGAACGCCCTTATTGTTACTAGATGAGCCTACGAGCGCTTTAGATTTAAAAAACCAAGCCCTTTTTTTTGATGCGATTAAAGATGAGATGAAAAAACGAGAATTGAGCGTTTTAGTCAATATCCATGATCCGAATTTGGTTGCCAGGCACTCCACGCATGTGGTCATGCTCAAAGATAAAAAACTTTTTTTGCAAGCTTCCACGCCAATCGCTATGACTTCACACAATTTAAGCGCGCTTTATGACACGCCATTAGAAGCGATCTGGCATGATAATAAGCTTGTCGTGTATGCGTTGTAGGGGTTGAAAATAGGGATTTTGAGTTATAATGTCTCGTTTATTTTTATTTTCAAGGAGTTTGTATATGAAAATTAGTGCATCTGTGCAAGCTTCCACGCCAATCGCTATGACTTCACACAATTTAAGCGCGCTTTATGACACGCCATTAGAAGCGATCTGGCATGATAATAAGCTTGTCGTGTATGCGTTGTAGGGGTTGAAAATAGGGATTTTGAGTTATAATGTCTCGTTTATTTTTATTTTCAAGGAGTTTGTATATGAAAATTAGCGCATCTGTTACCCCCCCTCATTTCAAACTATCCCTATAGTAGTCGCTTTTGACAATAATTATTGCATCCCTGCGGGTGTGAGTTTATACTCCATGCTTTCTTCTTGCACACAAGAAAGAGATGGGGTAAAACTCTTTTATCAAATCCATTGTTTAGTGGATAGTTTGAGCGCTGAAAATGTAGAAAAATTAAAGCGAACTATAGCCCCCTTTAGCGCGTTTTCTGGTATTGAATTTTGTGATATTTCAAAGAATGACGCTTACCCTTTTAAATTGGTTTCTCAACTTTTCTTAAGACTCAATCCTTTCGCTAAAAAGCGTTTTTCTAAAATGATTTTATGCCGTTTGTTGCTAGCGAGTATTTTTTCTCAATATGAAAAAATTATCATGTTTGATGTGGATACCTTGTTCGTGGGCGATATTAGCGAGAGCTTTTTTATCCCTATGGATGGAGCGTATTTTGGAGCAACCAAAGAAGACTTCTCATTGATTGGCATTCATAGCGCTAATGATTTGTTTTCATCTCGCCTTAATTGGTCTAGGGGAATGGGTGTCAAACTCAATCATAAAAGCCTAACCTTTCAAGAAGTGGAAATTCTATATGAAAACCCTTTTAATGCAGGTTTTATGCTGGTCAATTTGGCGTTGTGGAGGGAGCATCATTTAGAAGAAAAGCTGATTGATTTTTTTAAAACAAGAGATGGAGGGCTGTTGCTACCAGAGCAAGATTTATTCGTGCTTGTTTGTCAAGGGTGTATTTTAGAAATACCTTGCAAGTATAATGTCCATCCACGCATGGTTGGGACAAGGATGATACCTAAAAAATCTGATGCTTGCATGTTGCATTTTTATGCTGATGAAAAGCCTTGGAAACATTTTCGCTACCCATATTCTAAAGAATGGCACCAAGTAGCTTTTAAAACTTCTTTTGACTCTTTAGTTTTTGAGAACTTAGTGGGTAAAATTGAAACTTTTACTGAACTCAATAACCACAACAAAAAGAGTTTTTTTGAATTTTTAAACACTAGGCTGAATAAAAAATTTCTTATACAATATGTTTTGTTTAAGATTTTTAAAAAGCTAGAGTCTTTTTGTTTGCGTTAGCGGAGTTTATTTTAAAGGCTAACCCCTTATTGGGGTTGGTTTGCTAACACGCTCCCCCTAATTATACTTTTTAAACCCATCACACCCCATGCCAAAGCATGGGTTTAAGAGCGGTATTTAGAGCGGTATTTAGAAACTATACCTCATTCCTAAATTGGAAGCGAAATGGCTTGCGTTGGAAATCAAATTGTGCAAATAAACAACGCCCAAATTCAAAAACACTTCTTTAGCCAATTGCAATTCCCCACCCATCATCACTCTCGCATGGGTATTTAAAGGGTTACGAGTGGCATTCACTTTAAAAGTGTTTAAAGACGCGGCGTTATTAGATCCAAAGCGAGCGAACTCTTGTAAAACTCCAGCGTTCATATAGAAGTATGAAGTGTCCCCATAATAATAGCGCGCTTCCATATTAGCGCTAGCGTTGAATAAATGCTGACTGCTAGAGCCATTACTCAAAGCCACTTTTTGATTGCTGTTGCTTTTAAAGTTGGTTGAGCCTAAATGGTTATAGCTCACGCCCACGCTTGGTTTTAACACTAAAGCGTTCCTAAAAAACGCAAAGTCATAACCATAGCTCGCTCTTGTTGCAGCGCTATAGGCTAAGTAATGATAGCTTTGATTCAAATCTTGCAGTAGAGTGCTTTTGAAATTCAAGCTTGATTGATCACTCCCTAGTGCCCCTTGAGCTTCAAAGTCAAATTCATGCTGGTTGGCAAAGAGACGGCTATACACGCCAAAATTAGTGTTATTGGCCCCAGAGTTAAGAGAGTTCGCTTGATTACTAAAGGAGCTATAACCATAGCTTCCAAAACCGCCCACAATGGCTTGTACTTCCCCGTTAAGGTAAGCATCTACGCCGGCGCTTGTGCCATACAATGAAGCGTTGGAGCCATTATTCAAGCTCGTTCCTCCAATAGCGTTAGCCCAAACATTGGTAGGTTTTTCATATTTGGGGGCAAATTGATACAACACTTCTGCCGCGCTTTCTAAAGAAGCGAATCTTTGGCCTTTTAAAGCTTGTAAGCGTTGAGCGAACGAGTCAATATGGTTGGTGTGCCTTCTAGAGAGATTGACTAAACGAGAATTTAAAATCATCGCATTACTCAAACTCAAAGTTTGTAAGCCGCTTGTCTTATGCTCTAAACTGGCTATGTTGCTTAAAGTGGTAGTGGCCGTATTCAATTGCTTGGTGATTTCATTAGCGCTTGTAGCATCAATCATTGTTCTGGCATAACCCGCATTATGGCTATCAATCAATAAGGTTTGTAAGAGATCCCTGCCTGTGCCGCCTGAGTTGGCATAAAGCGTGTCAATATCACTAGAGCGGTTAGCCAATTCAAACACGCTTTCAATGGTGCCAAAATCATGCTGATTGATAGCGACTAAATTAGGAGTAGCGCTATAACGAGCGAAAGGAGCGTTCTTTATGAGAGCGTAGCTAGCAAAACGCGCCTTGTTAGTGGTGTTTGTAGGTAAATTTGTGGTATTGCCACCATTCTCAGTAGGTGCAGAATTGTTGCCTAAATTGACAGCGATTGTGGTGTTGTTAGCCGTTTTATTGATCCCTGTATTTTTCCATGCCTTACCTTCAAGATACTTGTAATTTTCAGGGTTATTCACCATGCTTTGATTGCCGATAGCCATCCCGCATGCTTTAATATCATCGGTATTATTTTTTCGCACCACACAAATATCCATGCGGTTATTGTTGTTATAAAGGGCTAGGCGCTCTTTGAATTGATCTTGCAGATTGGTATTGCTTGCAGAAATATTGTCATAACTAGCGCCTTGCACTCCTACTAAATTATAATCAATGTTTCGCGCTTTCACTAAAACATGTTCTTTATTTTTAGTGAGGTTTTGAGCGTTATTGATCTTAATGAGTGGTTTGTAAAATCCGGTCGCGCTATCCACTACATTATTAAATATCATGCTTGCTTGATGGCCTGCATTTAAGGTCGCTACACGCCCATCTTGGACAAAAAGATTCATCGTGCCTTGATTATTGGTGAAATGCCCTTGAATGGTTAAATCCAAATCTTTACCATAATCCATGCTTGCGTTGCTGTTTAGGGTTAGGTTATTAAACATAAGCCCTGTTTTGCCAGCAATGTATCCTGGGGCTCCAAAAAGAATTTTTTTGTTGATTTCAACATCAGTAACATTCCTAGCGTCAAAATAATTCCAAGGGGCATGGTAAAGCTCATCTATAACCAGTTTTTTACCACCTTTAAAAGTAACGCCCCCAGAATAGGCCGGGCTATATCCCGTTTGCAAACTAACGACACCAATGCGAGACTTATCGCCTATATTTTCGCCAAAAATAGTGTATTGCCCAAAACTCTGAACACGGGTTGTAACCACTAATTCCTTAATGTCAAAGTTTTTAATGTTCACATTAGTGGCAGATGTAGTGAGCTTGTTGATATTGACTTTGTCTGTAACGCCGCTAAAATCCAAAGCACTAGTGTTTAGCCCGTTATCGCTCTTTGTGGCATCAATATTTTTAAAATGAGCGCTATGGCCATTCACTCTTAAATTCGTGGATTTTCCCAGATAAATATTGCCATTAAAATAAGCTGTATGAGCATCCACTCTTAAATTCACCGCTTTTCCTAGATGGATATCGTTATTAAAAGTGGCTGTGCCGTTGTTGGTATCAGCACCAGCCTTAAACTCAAAATTCGCGCTTGAGCCTGCCACAGCAGAACCGCCCACTTGATTATTCACCCTTAAAGCCCCCTCAACGGTGATATTCCCGGTTAGATTTTCCACTAAAAGGGTGCGCCCGCTCGCTTGATTGGACAGATTGACACCGCCTTCGCCGATATGCAAATGAGCCGCATTGGTGGTAAGAGAAGCTTTAAACCCTCCCACTCTAATCGTGCCATCAGCGTTAGTGTTCAAACGAAAAATATTGACCACCGTGTCTTTGGCGCCAGCAAAAGGCCCATCAATGACTTGCGTGGGCTCAGTTTCTGTTTTTTGCGTGTCATTTTTAGGGTTATTTTGAGGGTTATCTTTGTTTTTACTCTCATAACCGCCTTCTGGAGGAGCGATAATGTTTAACCCCGCACTTTGCCACAAATCTAACACACCAATATTAGTCTTTTTATTAGCGATAATGCCCGCTTGAGCGGCGTTTTGATCACCCACAGCGAGATGGCGAAAATTCATTTCCCCTTCTACTTTTGAAGTGTCTATCGTGCTGTATGAAGGGGCTAAATACGCTCCCACGTATTGCAAACGGCCCATCCACACCTTACCATAAAGATCAACGCTATGATTTGAGCTTGAAACCAAATTGAGCGTGGCACCATCATAAAGAGAAATTTCCGCGTTTTCACGGCTTGTAATTTTTTCTGAAGCTTGCAAAGTCAAAACCGTAGAGCTGGCTTTCCTCCCGGCTCCAGAACCCACACGATTATTGATTTCTACAAAATTATCAATTAAGATATTTTTAGCGTTAAAATCCACTCTCGTGGTGCGGTTAGCGCCATCCTTAAAGCTTGTGAAAGAATTGCCGTTGAATTGGCCCAAACGCAAAGTGGCTTTTTGCATATTGACATCTAAATCCCCACCGGTAAAGTTGATAAGGCCTGAGAGGTTATAAGTCCCTACAGCGTCTTTCATATCCACTTCAAGCTTGTTCCATTGCCCGTCTTTGACCCAATAATGCCTAGCGGCATTCCCCCAATCCCAACCTCCATCAATCTTACTGGATAAAAGGGATTTGTATAAGTCGTATTCCTTGTTAGGGAAATTATTAAAGCCTCTGCCTGCTTGAATGCGCCAAACTTTATCGGGTTTATCCGGGGTTTTATTGGCTTCTTCGGCTTGTTTTAGCCCCCAGCTAAGAAGCCCTGAGACCGTTCCTACAGCAGCGCCTGTAGCGATACCCCCAACAATGGCTGGAATGATCACGGTTGTGAAAAAGGCGGCATGACTTTGTTGCGGTGTGATGCTGACTAACGCTCCTACTAAAGCAAGAGAAACCAGAGGGCGATTGATTTTGCGGTGTGTTTGTTGTATTTCCATTTCTTTCCTTTCTTTTTTTGTAAAACGATTTTTGCACAAAGGGTGCGACTTTAGACTAGAAAATTTCTGTTGCATTTACGATTAAGGCTATAAATATGCAGTATCTACAACCGATGTTCAATTTCTATCAAGTTAAGATAAATGAATATAAAACCCATAGGATTAAAAAGTAACATGGCGGAAATTTGTGGCTGGAATGTGTAAAAAGGTAAAATTGGAGGCGTTTAAAAAAACTTCTCCCAAATCGTGCCTTGTGGGGTGTCCATCAAAGCGATTTTGTGGTTTAAAAGCTCTTCTCTGATGCTATCGGCTTTTAAAAAATCTTTTTGCTCTTTGGCGCGCTTCCTTTCTTCTATCTTGTTTTCAATTTCTTGTTTTTCGCTTTCACTCACGCCTAATTGGAAATAGGCACTAGGGTCTTTAAACCCGATGCCAAGCAGTTCTTCTATGAATTTCAAATTCGCTAAAATTTCGCCCTTTAGAGCCTTGTTTTTAGGGTTTTGATCCAGTTTTTCATTAGTAGAAGAAAGCATGCTTTCTAAAACGCTCAACGCTTTAGAAACGTTTAAATCATCTTGCATGCATTCTAAAATTTCTTTTTTAAAGTTTGGATTTATTCCTCCAAGAGTCCCTAAAACGCGCTGTTTTAAACGATAGATTTTATCCAGGCGTTTTTTACTCACCAACAAGTCTTCTTCATTGAAATTCAAAACAGATCGGTAATGCACCCCTAGTAAGTAATTGCGCAAAATTTCGCCATCATAGTTTTTTAGGGCGTCTTTAATAAAAAAGCTATTCCCTAAACTTTTAGACATTTTTTCATTATTGATATTCACAAAGCCATTATGCATCCAGTATTTGGCAAGCTCCACGCCAAAGGCGCAACGGGTTTGGCACGCTTCATTTTCATGGTGGGGGAATAACAAGTCCGCTCCGCCTGCATGGATATCAATTTGATAGGGGGTGTTAGTGAGCGCTAAAGTTTTAAAGATCATGCTAGAGCATTCTATATGCCAACCAGGGCGCCCTTTGCCTAAAGGGCTATCAAAGCCCACATCATTATCCCCCTTATAGCTTTTCCATAACACAAAATCCTGCTCAAGCCGTTTTTCTTGCACCAAACCAATACGGCCAAATTCAATGCTGCTATTATGCACGCTCAAAGAGCCGTAATCTTTATCCTTGCTCGTGTCTAAATAAATATCCCCATTAGAGACTCTATAAGCGATATTTTTTTCTAAAAGCGTTTCAATCATGTGCACCATAGCGTCTAAATACTCGCTCGCTTTAGGCTCTAGGCTGGGTTTTTTCATGTTCAAAGCGTTTAAATCCCTCGTGTAAGATTCAATATAAATGCTGCTTAATTCTTGAATGCTTTTGTTTTCTTTGAAGGCTTTGTTGATGATTTTATCGTCAATATCGGTGAAATTCCTTACTAGCATCACTTCATAGCCGCTTAATTCAAGCGTGCGCCTCAACAAATCAAAAGCAATCGCGCTCCTGGCATGCCCTAAATGAGCGTCATCATACACCGTAGGCCCGCACACATAAATATTCGCCTTATTTTGGACTAAAGGCTCAAAAGGGACTTTTTGTTTTAATTTGGTATCATAAATAAACATTTAAAAACCTTGAAAATAATAAAATAAATATAAATGTGTAACCCACGATTTGAACGCTAAGAGTAATAAGATTTCCACGCAAGCGAGGAAAAGGATTACAAGCCATGATTTTAAATTCTTGATTATACCCAAGAATAATTGAAAGCCAAACGCTTTTATCGTTAAAACAAATAAAAATAACCCGCTCAAACTATTCGCTAACGCTAAACCCAAAACCCCCAACAAAGGCATTAAACTCAAAGAAGCCACCAAACCTAAAAAAAGCGAAATTAAAGAGATTTTAGCCGCTTTTTTTTGCTCTAATTTCGCATAAAGCCACAAAGAAAAGAGTTTGGTTAGCCCAAAAGGGAGCAAGCCTAAAAGATAGAGCGAAAAGACTTGCGAAGTGATTAGGGTGTCTTTAGGGCTAAATTGCCCCCTTTCAAATAAAAGCTCGGTGATTTCTTTGCTTAACATTATCCCCCCAATGCTGCAAAGAAGCAAAACCCCCACCAAAAAAAACCACGCCTTTTGCAAGCGTTGCAAGATTAAATCCTGCTGATGGTTTTTAATGGCGATCGCAATGCTAGGGAAAAGGGCTGTGGATATGGCTATGGCAAATAAAGCTAAAGGGAGCTGGAAGACTCTATTAGCGTAATACAAATAAGACACGCTCCCGCTCGCTAAAAAAGAGGCGATCGTGGTGTCTAAAAAAGAAGCGATCTGAGCGCTAGAATTGCCTAAAACGCTGGGGAGGAATTGCTTGAAAAACGCTTTCAAATCCTTTTTAACTTGATTGAAGCGGTATTTTTTTTTGGGCGCGTTTTTAGTTTTAAAGCTCAACAACCCCTTAAATAATAAATTCAATAAGCCTAATTTTACTAAAGGATAAAAGTGCAATAAAATTTGAGCCACGCCCCCTAAAAGCACGCCATAGCTCAAATAATACAACGCTTCTAAATGCGTTTTTTCTTTAGAAATCAAAAGGGCTAAAATCATGCATAAATTGAGTAAGCTTGCACTATAAGCGCTGGCAAAAAAGCTGTGTTTGTATTGCAAAAGCGTTCCTAAAAAAGTGGTGATAAACACCAATAAAAGATACCAAAAATTGATCGCTACAATAGGGGCGCACAGTTTGAGTTTTTCTTCATCAAAGCCGTAAGCGAGAAGTTTAGTGAGCCATAAGGGATTTAATGCCACCAATAAGCACCATACCAATAAAACGCCACAAAAAATAAGCCCCACCAAACTCGCAAAGCTCCCTTTAATGGAACTCCGTATGAAGCTCGGTAAAAAGCTTTGTGAAAAAGAGCCCTCCGCAAAAATACGCCTGAATAAATTAGGCAGTTTGAAAGCCACAAAGAAAATATCGCTATACACCCCAGCCCCTAGAATATTAGCCATCATCAAATCCCGCAAAAAGCCAAAAATCCTAGAGCATAAAATCCCTAAGCTGTTGGTTAAAAATATTTTTTTTAGCATACTAGTTGTATTTATTACCTAATTTTCAGCGTTTTTTTGTTAGCATATTCCTTTTTTCAAATTCTTATATTATACCATTTAAGGATTAAAAAATGAGCTTGGAGCATTTTGCCCCTATAAAAGTTGAGCGGTGCAAAGACATTCAAAAAGAATTAAAAAAAGCGGCTGCTGAAAATAAATTGCAAACAGAAGATCTGTGGTTTGAGATTTTAAAAACTTCTATTTTTATCAAAAACAGTGCTAAAGACGATTTTAGCGAGGCTTTTGGTGGGGAATTGCAACAATTAGAAGAAGAGGAATACTATGAAAAAAAAGAGCTAACCCTTTATCAAACTCACGACATTAAAATCAAATCAAACGCTTACAAACGCTTTTTTGAGGTGGAAGTGGATGAAGATTTAAGCAAAATAGAAATTATTTTAGACGAGTGTTTTATTGTCCTAGACACTGAAGAGCATTACCAAGAAATGTTTGCGTATATTAAAGAGTGTTTAGCCTTTGAGGGCGTGGTGTTTCGCCACCTTTCACAAATGTATGAAAATTTAAAAACAGAATTAAGAAAATATCAAAAAGAAGCCCAAAACAAGCGCTTTATTTTATACGCTTCTTCAACCTTTATCCCTAATGTAGAAGAACAATCCCATTTTTTATTAGAAGAAGAATACCTTCCAACGCATACCATTTTTCTAAGCGATCAAGAAGAATCGTTTGTTAAAGAAAATAATTATATTGCTAAAGAAAACCAAAAAGTCGCTTGCGTGAATTACCCCAAACAAGGCAGAGACGGCCGTAACCTTAAAGGCCTTTATATTGAATTGCCTAAAGTTGCCCATTCGCCCACCCCCATAGGGCATGACAAAAACGCTTTTGAAGAGAGAGAAGAAAATAACGCTTTAGTGTATTACTCTAAAGCCTTACAAGGGGTTAAAATGGAAAAAGGGCGTTTGGTTTCTAAGCAAAATTTTATCTTTAAAAACGGGATCAAATCCATTGAAGTGCCTAATCTTTTAGGGGGAGTGGAGAGCGGGTTGGTTTTAGAGATTCAAGCTAAAGATGAATTGAGCGATGCGATTGATTCTAACCTCATTTTAGAAGCGAGCGCGATTAACATTAAGGGCAATGTGGGCAAGAATGTGATCTTAGTGGCTAAAGAAATTACTATAGAGGGGCAAATCCACCCTGAAAGCTATGTCTATGCCAATAAAGCGCGTATCACTAACCATAAGGGCGTGTGCTACGCTAAAGAGTTTGAGTGCAAGTATTTAGAGCGTGCTAAAGTGTATGCCAATAGCGTTAAAGTGGAAGCGAGTGCGGGGAGCGTGGTCTATGCGAAAGAAATCGCTTTAGAAAAGCTCAAAAGCGATAACAAGCTGTATTTTTCCAAGCAATGTTGGATTGATGAGGTGGATGGCAATGGCAACCGCTTTATTTTTTACGCTTTTGGGGGGCGAGAAAACCAAGAAGAATTGAAGATCGCTAAACAAAAACTCAATGCGTTAGGGTTAAAATCCAAAAAAATCATCGCTCAGCACCAGTCCTTAAACCATTTAGTCAAAAACCATCAAGCCATCATGGAAAAGCTTAAAAACGCCACTGAAGAAATCAAACGATCTTTAATGCAACAAGAAAGCGTGAAAGACGCTTATAGCGAGTTTATGTTTGCTCTAAAGCGTTTGAAAATCTTAAAAGCTCAAATGTTAGAATTGCAAAAAATCAATAACGAATGTTACGCTAAACTCATTAGCATAGAAAACAGCTTCCAGCATGCAAGCATTACGACTAAAAACCCTTTCAAGCAAGAAAATATCGTGATTTATCATCGCAATTACCCTAAAGTGAGCAACTTGAGCGCCATGTTAAGCCATAATGAAAGCGTGAATGTGATCTATGAAGACCATAAAATCAAAAAAGTCCCTAAAAGCGCTATAAAAGGCTAGAGCGAGAAATAAAAAAGGGATAAAATGATAGTGGGTTTGATAGGGGTTGTGGAAAAAATCTCTGCTTTAGAAGCGCATATAGAAGTGCAGGGGGTTGTTTATGGGGTACAAGTTTCTATGCGCACTTCTGCTTTGCTTCAAGCGGGCCAAAAAGCGCGTTTGAAAATCTTACAAGTGATCAAAGAAGATGCGCATCTTTTATACGGGTTTTTAGAAGAGAGCGAAAAAATCCTCTTTGAAAGGCTTTTAAAAATCAATGGGGTAGGGGGGCGTATCGCTTTAGCCATTCTTTCAAGCTTTTCGCCGAATGAATTTGAAAACATTATCGCCACTAAAGAAGTCAAAAGACTCCAGCAAGTCCCAGGTATAGGGAAAAAACTCGCTGATAAGATCATGGTAGATTTGATTGGCTTTTTCATTCAAGATGAAAACAGACCTGCGCGCAATGAAGTCTTTTTAGCCCTAGAGAGTTTGGGCTTTAAAAGCACTGAAATCAACCAAGTCTTAAAAACCCTAAAACCCAATCTCAGCATAGAAGCAGCGATTAAAGAAGCCTTACAACAACTGCGCTCTTAAAAAAAGCTTTTAGTTTAGCGGCTACGCTTTAAACGAAGCCACCGCAGGCGCAGCCTTAAAGTATCACATTAAAAGAGCGCTTGAACGAAGCCACACAATAAGCGATTTTAGTAAGAACTTAGAATTAAGCGCCAAAAACGCTAAATTTAGCAACAACACGCTTAAAATCATTGAAGAGCTTAATAACGGCGTTAAACAAGCGAGTGAGGAAATCAAAGAAGCCACTAAAACGAGTAATTTAGTCAAAAGCATAAGAGAGCAAGACACGCGCCCTTTTGAAGTGGTAGAAGCTAAAGACAAAGAAGCCTTTTTGCAAGGCATTGAAGAAAAGCTAAAAGATAGCGCCACACCATTACCTAAAGGCATGAGCGTTGCAGAGTTTAAACAAAGTTTAGAGAGCGTGGAAAACAAAGACAGGTTTTTAGAACATTTAGAAACAAGAGATAACTCACAAGACAGATTAAAATTTCTTAGCTTAATAGAACCTATTCTTAGAGAGCCTCACATTGAAATTTTTATTAAAGATAAAGATGGCACTCTTAAAAAAGAATATATCAAAGCGTTTAAAGATGAAAATAATACGCGCCTATATATGCTAATCACGCAAGATAACGATACGATTTTAAGGACTTTTATACCAAAATTGAATGAAAGGCATATGAGAAGTCATGTAAGAGATGCTGACATTATCCACTCTTTTATTCAGCCGAACAGAACCGCTAAGAGCGACAACGCGTTAAGCGATGTAGTGGTCTACGGAGAGAATAATACACCAAAACCGCTAAATAGTCAAGAGGATTTATTAAAAACAAGCGAAAATTTAAACGAAACCCCACCAAAACCTACCCATTTAAGCCCCTTAGAACAAGCCAACGCAAAAAATCTTCTTAAAGAACAACGCGCTACAACCCCACTCAAAGAGTTTGGCACTAATTACCCCGAGTTTGCCTTAAAGCCTAAGGAAGCGTTAGAGAAGTTATTACAAGAGAAAAACGGGCAAGTCGCAGGCGCAGCTTATAGGGAGGATTTAGGAGGGATTGATTTTGTGTGGGGAACGCCAAAGACTAAAGATAGCAACGGTTATGGGTTAGCACATATATTAGAAAAGAGAGAAAAACAATGCAAAAGGTTAGGATTAACAAACGAACAAGCCAAAGAAAGGACTAAAGAGTTATTAAAGCAAATACCGGAAGTTATAGAAAAAGGTATCAAAGATAATGATTATATAGGGCATGCAACTATAAGACATAATGGTATTGAAGTAGGTTTAAGTAGTCAAAAAGGAAATACACCTTTAAAAAATCATTATATGATTACAAGTTTTGAAACAGATGAAAAGGTTTTAAGGGAGTTAGAGACCATTGGGACACTCTCTAACAATTACAGAGATGGCATCAACTATAGCACCTCAAACCTTAACAATCCTAATCCTACCACAAACGCGCTAAAAACGCAAGAGCCTTTAAGCGAACAAGCCAACGCAAAAAAGCTTCTTAAGTTAGAAAGCGAGAAAGGGATAAAAGCTGAAGTGCTCAAAAAACTTGATTTTGATGAAATTAAAAAACTCATTGATGAAAGCCCACGAACTGGGAGCAGTATGCCTATTTTAGGAATGCAAAATTTAAACGCAGAAGCGGTTGAATACATTCAAAAAAATCATAAACGAATAGCTGTTGAAAAGATAGAGCCAAGTTTTGCTAAAGATTTGAAATTGAAATATCCAGATGATGTAAGAGCGGTTATTGACTATCAAGCTATTAACCATATACTAAAAGAACACAAAAACTTAGCGTTCGAAGACATAGCCAACTATAGAGAATTATCCAAACAAGCTAATGAAACTTTAAAACTAAAAGATAATCAAAACAGACCGGTAGTAGCGAGTTTTAATCAAATCAATGGATTTTTTGTAGTGGTGGAGCAAGTATCAAACGCTAAGAATGAACTAATGCTAAAAACAATGTATAAGGCAAGAGAAAATTATAAGGATAGTTTAATCTATAAAAAAACATTAGCAAAATCTCAGAATAGCAATTGACCATCAGTTATGAGCTGAGTGCTAGACATATTTGATAAAGCTAATGCGTTTTGAAACTATAAAACAAAAACTTGAAAAAGTCAAGGATTAAAAAATGATAATAAGAGCAATAGAAAAACCATTTGACATTATCTTAGAAGCGAGGGTCATGCTTAGCGAGAGAATGCTTTTTAGTTTTCTCTTTTTTTTAATGGTCAATAGAGAGCCAAACGAAAATAACCCTACCTTAAAGCGCTTGATAGAAGCCGTGAAGGACATGCAAAAAGAGAGCGAGAAAGGGAGTAAAAAACAAAAACTTGAAACGCCTAGCGAATGGGGACCTAATTATAGCGAGTTTAAAAATGATGGCTTAGGAGCGATTAACAAGCTATTAGAAACTAAAAAAGGTTTTGTAGCGGGAGCGTTTTATAAGGAAGGTTTAGGGGATATTGATTTAGTTTGGGGTAATAAAGATTACGGGTTAGAACACATTTTAAAACGCCGAGAAGATCAAGCGCTTAACAAAGGAATAAACGAAACAGAAGCCAAAGAATACGCCATGAGCGTAGTTAAAACGATACCGGAAGTTATAGAGAAAGGCGTTAAGGTAGAACGAAACGGCAGAATGGCTATTGAATACCAAAATATAAGAGTAGGTTTAAAAGATAAAAGATAATTGGAAAGGAGAAAAATTACCTAATCATTGAGTGATAAGTAGTTATGAATTGTATGATACAGAGAAGCAAGCGTTACGGTCTACTCCGCAAGCAATCACTAAAGAAAAGGCATTTAATTCTTTAAACTCCGTAGGACCTAATCCTACCACAAAAAACTAAATAAGGAATAAAATGAATTACCCCAATCTACCTAACAGCGCTTTAGAGATTACCGAACAGCCAGAAGTGAAAGAAATCACTAACGAATTATTAAAGCAATTACAGAGCGCTTTAAAATCTAACAGCTTTTTTACGGATCAAATACAGCTAAGCCTTAAAGGGATCGTTAGGATTTTAGAAGTGCTTTTGAGTTTGGATTTTTTCAAAAATGCGAATGAAATTGATAGCAGTTTAAGAAATTCCATTGAATGGCTGAGTAACGCCGGAGAGAGCTTGAAAGCGAAAATGAAAGAATACGAGGGCTTTTTTAGCGAGTTTAATACGAGCATGCATGCCAACGAGCAAGAAGTAACGAGCATTTTAAACGCCAACACCGAGAACATCAAAAGCGAAATTAAAAAGCTAGAAAATCAAATAATAGAAACCGCTACAAGGCTTTTAACGAGCTATCAAATCTTTTTAAACAACGCCAAAGAAAGCGCTAATAACCAAATCAAAGAAACTAAAACCCAAAGCCTTGAAGCGATCACGCAAGCTAAAACGCACGCTAATAATGAAATAAGCGAGAATAAAACGCAAGCGATAACTAACATTAACCAAGCGAAAAAAAGCGCTACAAATCAAATTAACACCAATAAGAAAGAAGTTTTAAATAATATCACGCAAGAAAAGCAACAAGCCACAAGCGAGATCACCGAAGCCAAAAAAACCGCATTTAACGAACTTTTAGAAACCTTGAAGCCGAAGTTTAGCACTCTATTCATAGGAGCTTATTATATTAGGAATGTGATCTATATTCAAGGCGGATGGGAGCAAAAGATCAAGGATTTGAGCGATTACACGCTAGAAAAAAGTAAGAAAGGAGAGTAAAATTTTAGGTTGGGAGATTGATGAAGATTTATTTTGCGCGGAATTTAGGGTAACGCTTCAAAAATGCAATGATTTAGGAAACCAACCACAGGACAAATTAAAACATGGTTTAAAATATTTTAAAAATCCTTTCAACAAAGAAGGCTTTAAAAGGGTTATAATTAACTCTCATTGAGCGTATGGGTGTGAGAAAAATAAGCCCAAAATCCGTTTAAATCTTGGATCGGTTCTCATCAAACATGAATGGCTAAAACTTTTTGACTAACGCCAAGCTCTTTGCTATTAATTATAAAAAATGTTTTTAGCATTTTAGATTTTATTATCCATATTTGATGAGAGCCAAGCTTTTTTATTTAAAAAGGGCTGTATCAATCACAAGGAAATGTAATCCACTTCTTTGGGTCTTTGATGGTTGGCAATGAGTTGCTTACAGGTCGCAACGCCTTCTGAAGTGCCAACCATTAATAGTTTGGATTCGCTTGCAATAATCGTTTCTCCATCGGGCATGGGGATGTATTTGCCATCTTTTTGAGTGATACCAATCACAAACGCTTTAGCGATCTCTCTAAAATGGGCTTCTTTTAATTTCCTTAACACAAGCCAGCTGGTTTTAGGGACAATCACTTCCTCTAAGTCTAAAAGCGTGTCTTTTTTATTGATAAAACGCTCTAAGATATTTTCCATATCCGGACGCACCGCCATAGCACTCACTCTCTGCGCCATGAGTTTTGTAGGGGAGACCACCATATCAGCCCCTAATTTTTTTAATTTTTCTAAGCCTTCATCGCTATGCGCGCTCGCAATGATGTAGTAAGGTTTGCGCTTTAATTCCTTTTCAAACAAGCGCACGCTCACCATTAACGCCACATTCACCGGTAAAATCTTAGACAAAGCCACAACACCCCTAGCGCTGCTTAAGTGGGTTTTTAGCATGGCTAAATTGGTTTGCGGATCGCCTATGATGTAGTAGGGGTATTTGTGCTTAATGGCTTCTTCTTCAAAACTAGGGTCATTATCCACGACCACAAAGGGGATTTGAGCGGAGCGGAACTGCTTGCTCAATTCAATGGTGTATTCGTTGTGGTAACAAATCACATAATGATCCTTAAGGCGTGCGATTTTATAAATCATACCTTTCTCCTTAATCAATCTGGTAAGCGTGCCTTTATTGACCACGCTAACTAAAATAGCCACGCTAAAGGCAATGATTCCTGCCCCAAAAAACATTAAAATGGAAGTTAAAAAAATACTTATAGGCCCGAACTGGCTTTCATTTAAAGCGCCAAACCCTGTAGCTGTCATGGTGTAAGTCGTTTGAAAGAAAGCTTGCATAAGGCTATAATTTTCTAGGGCGAAGTATCCCAGAGTGCCTAAAAGCACAAGCAATTGGATTAAAATAAGCGGGAGTCTAAAGACCTTAAATTGCTCATAGATTTCAGAATTTAAATTGACTTCTGGCTGGATTTCATCGTCTTTTTTGATTTTAAAAAATTTCAACTTTTCAAACAAAACCAATTCCTAGATCAAAATAAATTCTTTTGAAAGCGTTTCATTTTTAAACTCCCTTAAAATATCAAACCCGATCGCATAAAATTGATATTTAATAAAGAAGTTTAGTTTTAAGGGGAGTTTTAAAAAGGTTATCAAAAACACCAAAACCACCCCTACAATCAAAATGGACAGAAATTCTAAAAACTAAGCCCCTTTACGCATGGTTCTTAAAGTGGAAGCAGCCACTTTAATGCGTTTAGTCGTGCCGTCGTCTAATTGGATCTTAATCGATCGCAAGTTAGGGAGTAAGCGGCGTTTGTTTTTGTTGTTCGCATGACTGACATGGTTGCCTATCATAGGCCCTTTAAAAGTTAAAGCACATCTTTTTGCCATTGTGTATCCTTAATTATTGAAATAAATTTGGCATTATACTTAAAATAGCCTTTAAAAAGACTGATTTTAAGGCTAATTTTTAAATGGTTCGTTTAAGAACTACTTTTTTTGAGGCATAGAACTTTTAAAGCCTTTCATTCTATCAATAGCGTCTCGGTATTTGGCAATATTTTCTTTTGTAAGTTCTGTTACAGCTTTTTTCATGACAACCGCATACATTCTGTTTAAGATTTTATGTATCGCATCTTCTTTATTCTTTTCTAAATTTTCATGGATAATGCTGTTTGAAGAATTAAGCCCTCCAGAATTACTGTGTTTGTAAGTATAGGTCATTGCCTGAAAAGTCCCTACTTCCACAGCAAAATCATGGACTACACGATTGCTTTCTGGCTCATAAAAATTAAACCACACAGAGCCTGAGCTTTGATCCACTAGCGTGTCTAAATTAGGATTATTGGGATCTTTTAAATTCATTTTCAAATCTTCTAAGATTCCTACCCACCCTTTCAAATCCAAAACGGAAAAAATCTTTCTCTTATCTTGCGCATTTAAAGCTTTTTCATCTTGAAAACGCAACACTTGATAGCCTCTTTTTTCAAAAATAGTTTGGATTTGATTAATTAAAGCGTCTTGAAACTTATCAATATAGGGTTTTAGATTATCGCTCACTTGAATGCGTGGTGCTAAAATACCTACAACATGATGGTTTTGTGGGGCTTGAGCAATATGTATCGGATAATTAAAATCTAGCGGCGTAACATGTTCAGAGCTTGTTTTCATTCTTTCATGAGTTTGAACTTGATTTTTGGCGTCATTTGGTGTTTTTGTTTCAGCGTTTGGATTCATCGCACAACCGATCAACACGCTTGAAAGCCCTAAAGCCACTAACATTTTAGAATAAATTCTAACTTTTTTAAAAATAAGCGAACGCTCCATAAAAGACTCCTAAAAATTAAAATAAACTCCTATCTTACCCTATTTTCATGCTATTTTTAAGTAAATCAATTTGTGCTACAATTTTCTTTTTTCTAAATTTCAAGCATGGCGATTTTAGGGGATTTTATGCTCTATTCTTTACTATATGGCTATTTCAATATCAATCTTTTCCAGTATTTGACTTTTAGAGCAGGGTTAGGGTTTTTTATAGCCTTTTTCCTCACGCTTTTTTTAATGCCTAAATTCATTCTATGGGCCAAGGCTAAAAAGGCTAATCAGCCCATTTCTAGCTTCGTGCCAAGCCACCAGAATAAAAAGGATACCCCTACGATGGGGGGGATTGTGTTTGTTTTTGCAACCATTGTTGCGAGCGTGTTGTGCGCGTCTTTGGGTAATCTTTATGTGTTGTTAGGGATAATCGTGTTAGTGGGCTTTAGTTTTGTGGGTTTTAGAGACGATTACACTAAAATCAACCAACAAAATAACGCCGGGATGAGCGCGAAAATGAAATTTGGCATGCTTTTTGTCCTTTCGCTTGTGGTGTCTGTTTTATTGAGCCTTAAAGGGTTAGACACTTTTTTATACGCGCCTTTTTTGAAAAACCCCTTGTTTGAAATTCCAACGATGTTAGCGGTTGGTTTTTGGGTGTTGGTTTTTTTATCCACGAGCAATGCGGTGAATTTAACCGACGGCTTAGACGGCTTAGCGAGCGTGCCTAGCATTTTCACCCTTTTAAGCCTTTCTATCTTTGTGTATGTGGCAGGGAATGCGGAATTTTCTAAATACTTGCTTTATCCTAAAGTCATAGATGTGGGGGAATTGTTTGTTGTCTCGCTAGCGTTAGTGGGATCACTCTTTGGCTTTTTGTGGTATAACTGCAACCCGGCAAGCGTGTTTATGGGCGATAGCGGGAGTTTGGCTTTGGGAGGGTTTATCGCTTATAACGCTATCGTTTCGCACAATGAAATCTTACTCGTTTTAATGGGATCTATTTTTGTGGTAGAAACTCTGTCGGTGATCTTGCAAGTAGGGAGTTATAAAACCCGCAAAAAACGCCTTTTTTTAATGGCACCTATCCATCATCATTTTGAGCAAAAGGGTTGGGCAGAAAATAAGGTGATCGTGCGTTTTTGGATCATTTCTATGCTGAGTAATTTAATCGCTCTTTTAAGCTTGAAGGTGCGTTAAAATGAAAATCTCTTTATTGGGGCATGGAAAAACCACTCTAGCTTTGGGGCGTTTTTTTAAAAAAAACCATAACGAAGTCAAATTTTTTGATGATCAATTCACCTCATTTTTTAAGGATAGAGAGGGTTTTCTTTGCTACCCCAGTAAGGATTTTAACCCTAATGATTCCCAACTAGAGGTAGTCAGCCCTGGCATTAGTTTCACGCACCCTTTAGTCATAAAAGCCAAGCATTTAGTGAGCGAATACGATTATATTGATAGCTTGTTTGATTCTGTTTTCACGCCCACTATAATCAGTATTAGCGGCACTAACGGGAAAACCACCACGACCGAAATGCTCACCATGCTTTTAGAAGATTTTAAGGCTGTGAGTGGGGGGAATATCGGCACGCCCCTGATTGAATTGTTTGAAAAACAATCGCCCTTGTGGGTGCTAGAAACAAGCTCCTTTTCTTTGCATTACACGAATAAGGCTTACCCTTTAATCTACTTGCTCATCAATGTCAAAGCCGATCATTTGACTTGGCATTGCAATTTTGAAAATTATTTGAACGCTAAACTCAAGGTTTTAACATTGATGCCTAAAACTTCGCTCGCTATCCTCCCTTTAAAATTCAAAGAACACCCCATTATTCAAAACTCGCAAGCGCAAAAAATCTTTTTTGACACAAGCGAAGAGGTTTTAGAGCGTTTAAAAATCCCTTCCAACGCCCTTTTTTTTAAGGGAGCGTTTTTATTAGATGCGGCTTTAGCCCTTTTAATTTATGAGCAATTTTTAAAAATAAAGAATTTAAAATGGCAAGATTATAGAGAAAACGCCTTTAAAAGGTTGAACGCTTTTAAAATCGGCTCGCATAAAATGGAAGAATTTAGGGATAAAGAAGGGCGTTTGTGGGTAGATGACAGCAAGGCCACGAACATTGATGCCACCTTACAAGCCCTAAAAACCTTTAAAAACCAAAAAATCCATTTGATTTTAGGGGGCGATATTAAAGGGGTCAATTTAACCCCCCTTTTTGAAGAGTTTAAAAACTATAAAATAAGCCTTTATGCCATAGGATCAAGCGCTTCTATCATCCAAGCTTTAGCGTTAGAATTTAATGTTTCTTGTCAGGTTTGTTTAAAGTTAGAAAAAGCGGTTCAAGAAATTAAAAGCGTTTTATCGCAAAATGAAATCGCTTTGCTTTCACCCAGCGCGGCCAGCTTGGATCAATTTTCTTCGTATAAAGAAAGGGGTGAAAAATTTAAAGCGTTTGTTTTAAAGGATTAAAGCGTTTGAACCACTCCGTCCAATTGTGAAATTTTTTGAAAAATCTCGTTCCGTTCTGATTCGTTTGAAACTTCCATAGAAACATTAAAGCTATAAAATTTAGCGTTTTTAGAAGTGTTTTTAAATTCCAATTTAAAGGGGCGTTGGTAGGTTTCTAAAAGTTCTTTTAACATGCTTGTATCGTTAGTGGTCATAATCACCCTATAATCCCAAAGACAAGGGTAAATGATAGTGGGTTTTTCTGAATCAGACGGCACTAAGAAGCTCCTTAAATAATTTAGGAATGGCAATAGGGCTGTATGTAGAGCGATTGACAAAGCCAAACTTGATTTCTGAAGCAAAAACTTTAAAAGGCTTCATAGGCTCTAAAGAAGCGTTTTGGATGCAATAAATTTCTTGAAAAAGCACCACAAAAACCTTTCTTAATTCTTTAATTTGTGTTCTTATTTCTAAGACCTGCCCAAGACTCGCAGGGGTGAAAAAATCCGCTTTGATGGAGCGGATGACAAACACGCCTTCTTCATTTTCGGGTAAGACCTTTTGTTTAAAAAAAAACTCGCTCCTAGCCCTTTCGCAATATTTCAAATAATTCGCATGATAGACCACGCCTTCAGAGTCGGTATCTTCGTAATATACCCTACAGCGCATTAATTCCCCTTACTTGAATAATGAATTTTTCTTAAAATTATACAATATGTAACTTAACTATAGTATAATCTAGGGGCATTGCTCTATATTTTTTAGGTATTTTTGAAGTGGGTTTTTCCTTAAATCTTAAGATCTTTAAAGATTTTAAAAAACTAATACAGCAATAGTTGGGCGATTAAGGACATAGCTCCTTAATTTTAATCATTGATAAGGAGTTTGATAGTTAAGAATGGGTAATCATTTTTCTAAATTAGGATTTGTTTTAGCGGCTTTAGGGAGCGCGATAGGTTTAGGGCATATTTGGCGCTTTCCTTACATGACTGGGGTGAGTGGTGGGGGTGCTTTTGTTTTATTGTTTTTATTTTTATCTTTAAGCGTTGGCGCGGCGATGTTTATCGCTGAAATGCTATTAGGACAAAGCACGCAAAAAAATGTAATAGAAGCTTTTAAAGAGCTTGACCTTAACCCTAAAAAACGCTGGAAATACGCAGGGCTTTTGCTTATTTCTGGGCCTTTAATACTGACTTTTTACGGCACGATTTTAGGCTGGGTGCTTTATTATTTAGTGAGTGTTAGTTTTAATTTGCCTAACAATATCCAAGAATCTGAACAAATTTTTACTCAAACTTTGCAGTCTATAAGGTTACAATCCATAGGGCTTTTTAGCGTTTTATTCATAACCGGATGGATTGTTTCTAGGGGGATTAAAGAAGGCATTGAAAAACTCAATTTGGTTTTAATGCCCTTACTCTTTGCTACTTTTTTTGGTTTGCTTTTTTATGCGATGAGCATGGATTCTTTTTCTAAAGCTTTTCATTTCATGTTTGATTTCAAACCAAAAGATTTGACCTCTCAAGTGTTCACTTATTCCTTGGGGCAGGTTTTCTTTTCTTTAAGTATCGGTTTAGGGATCAATATCACTTACGCTGCGGTTACTGATAAAACGCAGAATTTGCTTAAAAGCACGATTTGGGTGGTTTTATCAGGGATTTTGATTTCTCTTGTGGCAGGGCTTATGATTTTCACTTTTGTGTTTGAATATGGGGCGAATGTCTCACAAGGCACAGGGTTGATCTTCACTTCTTTACCGGTGGTTTTTGGCCAAATGGGAGCGATAGGCATTCTTGTTTCAATTCTTTTCTTGCTCGCGCTCGCTTTTGCTGGTATCACTTCTACGGTGGCTTTATTAGAGCCAAGCGTGATGTATCTTACCGAAAGGTATCAATATTCTCGTTTTAAGGTTACTTGGGGTCTTGTAGCACTAATTTTTATCGTAGGCGTGTTGTTGATTTTCTCGCTCCATAAGGATTATAAAGACTATCTCACTTTCTTTGAAAAAAGTCTTTTTGATTGGTTGGATTTTGCCTCAAGCACCATTATCATGCCTTTAGGCGGGATGGCAACCTTTATTTTTATGGGCTGGGTTTTGAAAAAAGAAAAATTGCGTCTTTTGAGCGTGCACTTTTTAGGCCCTAAATTGTTTGCAACTTGGTATTTCTTGCTTAAATACATCACCCCTTTAATTGTGTTTTCCATTTGGTTGAGCAAGATTTATTAAAATATTCGGCATGGGAAAATTTTCTAAATTAGGCTTTATTTTAGCCACTTTGGGTAGCTCTATCGGTTTAGGGCATATTTGGCGCTTTCCTTATATGGTAGGCCATAATGGGGGGAGTGCGTTTGTGCTTTTATATCTGGTGCTAACCTTGAGTTTAGGCATTGCTATGCTTTTAGTGGAAATGCTGATTGGGAATTTGGGTAAAAAAGATGTTGTTTCTAATTATCAAATCTTAGATCCTAAAAGGAAAAAATACTACCCTTTCACTTCTTTTTTTATTTTAGGCGGCCCTCTCATTTTATCCTTTTATGCGGTGGTGTTAGGCTGGGTGCTTTACTATCTTTTTGTAGTAACTTTTGATTTGCCTAAAGATTTAGAGCAAGCTAAAATGCAATTTAGCATGCTCCAAAATGGCAGTTTAATCTGGCCTGTTATTGGCTTTAGCACATGCTTATTGCCGACAATATGGTTTGTTTCTAGGGGGATTGAAGAGGGGATTGAAAAATTAAATGTCGTGCTGATGCCGTTATTGTTTGTGATTTTCATAGGGCTTTTAATCTATGCGATGACTTTAGAAAGCATGCCTAAAGCTTTGCACTTTTTATTTAATTTTGAGATTCAAAAGATTGATTTTAAGGTTGTTATGGACGCTTTAGGGCAGATGTTCTTTTCTTTGAGTTTGGGGGTCGGCACGATTATTACTTATTCAGCTTTCACGCCCAAAAAAGAAAATCTATTCAAAAGCTCTTTATTTATTGTCTTGCCCGGTATTTTAATCTCTTTGATTGCCGGGGTGATGATTTTCACCTTTGTGTTTGAATACCATGCAGATGTGTCTCAAGGGCCGGGGCTTGTTTT
Organism: Helicobacter pylori oki112; assembly: GCF_000600085.1. NCBI lineage: Bacteria > Pseudomonadati > Campylobacterota > Epsilonproteobacteria > Campylobacterales > Helicobacteraceae > Helicobacter > Helicobacter pylori. The sequence goes on along the minus strand of NZ_CP006821.1, from coordinate 928,724 downwards.
TATTTCTTTACCTTTGACTTTTGCTAAAATGGGCATGAGTGGGCAGATCGTTTCGCTCTTTTTCTTTATGGCACTTGTTTTTGCCGGGATCACTTCTACGGTTTCTTTGATAGAGCCTTTAGCGCTTTATCTCATCAATCGTTTTAATTTCTCACGCCTTAAGGCGTCGCTATGGATAGGGGTTGTTGTGTATGTTTTAGGCGTTTTAGTCATTCTTTCTATGAATGAACGATACGCTAAGTTTTTGAGTTTTGCTCATAAGAGCGTGTTTGGGTGGTTAGATTTCATCACTTCTTCATTTTTAATGCCTTTGGGAGGCTTGTTTTCAGTCTTGTTTGTAGGATGGATTTTAAATAAAAAGCGCTCTTTTTTAGCCACGAAGCATTTCTTTAACGCAAACGCTTTTAAAGCGTGGCATTTTAGCGTTCGTTTTATCGCGCCTGTAGTGATTTTAGCGATTTTCATCTTGCAATTTAAGTGAAATAAAGATACTTGATGAAAAGCATTTTGCTCTTTATGATTTTTGTAGTTTGCCAATTAGAAGGCAAAAAATTTTCACAAGATAATTTTAAGGTGGATTATAACTACTATTTGCGCAAACAGGATTTGCACATCATTAAAACGCAAAACGATTTGTCCAATTCTTGGTATCTCCCTCCACAAAAAGCCCCCAAAGAACATTCTTGGGTGGATTTTGCTAAAAAATATTTAAACATGATGGATTATCTAGGCACTTACTTTCTGCCTTTTTATCATAGTTTCACCCCCATTTTTCAATGGTACCACCCCAATATCAACCCGTATCAACGCAATGAGTTTAAGTTCCAAATCAGTTTTAGAGTGCCTGTATTTAGGCATATTCTTTGGACTAAAGGCACGCTTTATCTGGCTTATACCCAAACTAACTGGTTTCAAATTTACAATAACCCCCAATCCGCTCCCATGCGAATGATGAATTTCATGCCTGAACTCATTTATGTTTATCCTATTAATTTTAAACCTTTTGGGGGTAAAATAGGGAACTTTTCTGAGATTTGGATAGGTTGGCAACACATTTCTAATGGCGTGGGAGGTGCGCAATGTTATCAGCCTTTTAATAAAGAAGGTAATCCTGAAAACCAATTCCCAGGAGGGCCTGTAATCGTTAAAGATTATAACGGGCAAAAAGACGTGCGCTGGGGAGGGTGTCGCTCTGTGAGCGCGGGGCAACGCCCTGTGTTTCGTTTGGTGTGGGAAAAGGGAGGCCTAAAAATCATGGTCGCTTATTGGCCCTATGTCCCTTATGATCAATCCAACCCTAATTTGATTGATTATATGGGGTATGGTAACGCTAAAGTTGATTACAGGAGAGGGCGCCATCATTTTGAATTGCAACTTTATGATATTTTCACGCAATACTGGCGTTATGATCGCTGGCATGGAGCTTTCCGCTTAGGCTATACCTATCGCATTAACCCTTTTGTGGGGATTTATGCGCAGTGGTTTAACGGCTATGGCGATGGCTTATATGAATACGATGTTTTTTCCAATCGTATAGGGGTAGGAATACGCTTAAACCCTTAAAAAAGCGTTCTTTTATGCTATAATTAAGACCAAAAATTCAAGGGGATTATTCAGCTATGAAAATCAGTGTTAGTAAAAACGAGTTAGAAAATGCTTTGCGCTACTTGCAAGCTTTTTTGGATAAAAAGGACGCTTCTTCTATCGCTTCACACATCCATTTAGAAGTCATTAAAGAAAAGCTTTTTTTAAAGGCTAGCGATTCCGATATTGGGCTAAAAAGCTATATTTTTACGCAATCTAGCGATAAAGAGGGCGTAGGCACGATCAATGGGAAAAAGTTTTTGGATATTATCTCATGTTTAAAAGACTCTAACATTATTTTAGAGACTAAAGATGACAGCTTGGTGATCAAACAAAATAAAAGCTCTTTCAAACTCCCCATGTTTGACGCTGATGAGTTCCCTGAATTCCCTGTTATTGATCCCAAAGTGAGTTTAGAAGTCAATGCCCCCTTTTTAATAGATGCGTTTAAAAAGATCGCTCCTGTGATTGAGCAAACCAGCCACAAAAGGGAATTAGCCGGTATTTTAATGCAATTCAATCAAAAGCATCAAACCCTTTCAGTAGTAGGCACGGATACCAAACGGCTTTCTTACACGCAGTTAGAAAAAGTCTCTATAAATTCCACTGAAGAAGATATTTCTTGCATTTTACCTAAAAGAGCTTTATTAGAAATCCTTAAGCTTTTTTATGAAAATTTCAGTTTTAAAAGCGATGGCATGTTAGCGGTAATTGAAAACGAAACGCACACTTTTTTCACCAAGCTCATTGATGGGAATTACCCTGATTATCAAAAAATCCTCCCTAAAGAATACACTTCTTCTTTCACATTAGGCAAGGAAGAATTTAAAGAGAGCATTAAGTTATGCAGTTCTTTAAGCTCCACCATTAAACTCACTTTAGAAAAAAACAACGCTTTGTTTGAATCTTTGGATTCTGAGCATAGCGAAACGGCTAAAACCTCTGTTGAGATTGAAAAAGGTTTGGATATTGAAAAAGCCTTTCATTTGGGCGTGAACGCTAAATTTTTCCTTGAAGCCTTAAACGCTTTAGGGACAACGCAATTTGTTTTAAAATGCAATGAACCTTCTTCGCCTTTTTTGATCCAAGAGTCTCTTGATGAAAAGCAAAGCCACTTGAACGCTAAAATTTCCACTTTGATGATGCCAATCACATTATAAAGGCTGATTTGAATGCAAAATTACCAGAGCCATAGTATTAAGGTTTTAAAAGGCTTAGAGGGGGTTAGGAAACGCCCTGGAATGTATATTGGCGATACTAATGTGGGTGGGTTGCACCACATGGTGTATGAAGTCGTGGATAACGCTGTGGATGAGAGCATGGCGGGTTTTTGCGATACGATTAATATCACTTTGACTGATGAGGGTTCATGCATCGTAGAAGATAACGGGCGAGGTATTCCTGTAGATATTCACCCCACGGAAAAAATCCCCGCTTGCACTGTGGTTTTAACGATTTTGCATGCGGGGGGCAAGTTTGATAATGACACTTATAAAGTTTCAGGCGGTTTGCATGGCGTGGGCGTTTCGGTTGTGAACGCTTTAAGCAAACGCTTGATTATGACCATTAAAAAAGAGGGTCAAATCTATCGCCAAGAGTTTGAAAAGGGTATCCCCATTAGCGAGCTTGAAATCATTGGCAAAACCAAAAGCGCTAAAGAAAGCGGCACGACTATTGAATTTTTCCCTGATGAAAGCGTGATGGAAGTCGTTGAATTTCAAGCGGGTATTTTGCAAAAACGCTTCAAAGAAATGGCGTATCTTAATGATGGCTTAAAAATTTCTTTCAAAGAAGAAAAAACCCAACTGCAAGAGACTTATTTCTATGAAGACGGCTTGAAACAATTCGTTAAAGACAGCGCTAAAAAAGAATTGCTCACCCCCATTGTTGCGTTTAAAAGCATGGACGAAGAAACGCGCACTTCTATAGAAGTCGCTCTAGCGTATGCTGATGATTATAATGAAAACACCTTAAGCTTTGTGAATAACATTAAAACTTCTGAGGGCGGCACGCATGAGGCGGGCTTTAAAATGGGCTTGTCTAAAGCGATTTTACAATACATTGACAATAACATTAAAACCAAAGAGTCGCGCCCCATCTCTGAAGACATTAAAGAGGGGTTGATCGCTGTTGTGAGCTTGAAAATGAGCGAGCCTTTGTTTGAAGGGCAGACTAAATCCAAACTCGGTAGCTCGTATGCGCGCGCGTTGGTTTCAAAATTAGTCTATGACAAAATCCATCAATTTTTAGAAGAAAACCCTAACGAAGCCAAAATCATCGCTAATAAAGCCCTACTAGCCGCAAAAGCCAGAGAAGCCAGCAAGAAAGCCAGAGAGCTTACAAGGAAAAAGGATAATTTGAGTGTCGGCACCTTGCCTGGAAAATTAGCCGATTGCCAGAGTAAAGACCCCTTAGAGAGTGAAATCTTTTTAGTGGAGGGCGATAGCGCGGGCGGGAGCGCTAAACAAGGGCGCGATAGGGTTTTCCAGGCGATCTTGCCCTTAAAGGGTAAGATTTTAAATGTGGAAAAAAGCCATTTGTCAAAGATCCTAAAATCAGAAGAAATTAAAAACATGATCACGGCTTTTGGGTGTGGCATTCAAGAGAGTTTTGATATAGAAAGATTGCGCTATCATAAAATCATTATCATGACCGATGCTGATGTGGATGGGAGCCATATCCAAACCTTGCTGATGACTTTTTTCTATCGTTATTTACGCCCGCTGATTGAACAAGGGCATGTTTATATCGCTCAAGCCCCTCTTTACAAATACAAGAAAGGCAAGACAGAAATTTATCTTAAAGACAGCGTCGCTTTGGATCATTTTTTAATTGAGCATGGCATCAATTCGGTGGATATTGAAGGGATTGGCAAGAACGATTTGATGAATTTGTTAAAAGTGGTGCGCCATTACCGCTATGCGCTTTTGGAATTAGAAAAACGCTACAATTTGCTAGAAATTTTACGCTTTTTGATTGAGACTAAGGACGCTTTAAGCCTTGATATGAAAGTTTTAGAAAAAAGCATTTTAGAAAAATTAGAGGGCTTGAATTATCAGATCTTACGCTCTTTTGCCACTGAAGAAAGCTTGCATTTGCACGCGCAAACCCCTAAGGGCTTGGTGGAATTTAACCTAGATGACAACCTCTTTAAAGAAGTGTTGTTTGAAGAAGCGCATTACACCTACCAAAAACTTATGGAGTATAATTTAGATTTCTTGGAAAATAAGGATATTTTGGCGTTCTTAGAAGAAGTGGAAAATCACGCTAAAAAGGGAGCGAATATCCAGCGCTATAAGGGATTGGGTGAGATGAACCCTAATGATTTATGGGAAACGACCATGCATAAAGAAAACCGCAGCTTAATCAAACTCAAAATTGAAGATTTGGAAAAAACTGATGCAGTCTTTTCGCTTTGCATGGGCGATGAAGTGGAGCCTAGAAGAGCCTTTATCCAAGCGCATGCTAAAGATGTGAAACAGCTAGATGTGTAAGGGATTTTAATCGCCACTCCTAAACATTTAAATCAGCGAGAGAGCGTGAATTTAGGGGCTTATTACACGCCTTGTTATTGAGTGCAGGAAACCGCTAGGCGATCATACCCCTTGATCGCAAGATACCCCTAGAGTATTCATCGGTGGGTTCGTAACCGCTTTCTAAAAGTTTGGTTGTGTATTGCTTGTTGTAGATAAATGCAAATACTATATTGGATAGAACAAAAGTAAAGAGTGTAACAACCACCATAACTATCGCCCATCTTGCATCGCCTCTGATAATGGGTACAAAAAAACCAAAAAATAAAGTTGTCCAAGAAAACCCCACCAATCCTTTTTTTAATGAGATGATCTTTTTTCAAACTGATAGTCGTAGCCACCATGCCTCCTTTTAATATTTGTTACATTATACGAGAGAGAGAAGTCAAGAGGTTTAATCAAAAAAGGCTTATTTTGATTGAATAAAATTATCGCTTGTCCACACAAGCTCTTTGATTATTGGATTGTAAAAAATACTAAAAAGCATTTTTTAACTTTTAGAAATGCTTAAAATTTTTGGACTTTTAAGTCAAGCGCACCATAACGATGTGTTAAAGATTTTAGAAAAAATACTTCAAAATTGACAATGATACGGATTGATTAAAAAGAAAATATCCAACGCTATAAGACGGGATAAAACCATTTATGAGAAACCACCATGCATCAATAAAACGTGCTTCATAAAGCTATAAAAACAAGGTTAGGCTTTAAACTTGTATCGTTTTTCTTTAATGGCTTATGTTATACTAATAAAATACAGATTCAATTGAAGGCATTAAACGACTGCATGGTATTTTTTCATAAGAAAATTATTTTAAATTTTATCTATTCTTTAATGGTTGCTTTTTTATTCCATTTATCCTATGGGGTTCTTTTAAAAGCCGATGGAATGGCTAAAAAGCAAACTCTTTTGGTGGGTGAAAGGCTTGTGTGGGATAAACTCACGCTGTTAGGGTTTTTAGAAAAAAACCATATCCCTCAAAAACTCTACTACAACCTGAGCTCTCAAGATAAAGAATTGAGCGCTGAAATTCAAAGTAATGTTACCTACTACACCTTAAGAGACGCTAACAACACGCTCATTCAAGCCCTTATCCCTATAAGCCAGGATTTACAAATCCATATTTACAAAAAAGGGGAGGATTATTTTTTAGACTTTATCCCCATTATCTTCACTCGTAAAGAAAAAACCCTCCTTCTTTCTTTACAAACTTCGCCCTATCAAGATATTGTCAAAGCCACCAATGACCCCCTTTTAGCCAACCAATTGATGAACGCGTATAAAAAAAGCGTGCCTTTTAAACGCTTAGCAAAAAACGATAAAATCGCTATCGTTTATACAAGAGATTATCGTGTGGGGCAAGCGTTTGGCCAACCAACCATTAAAATAGCCATGATTAGCTCTCGTTTGCACCAATACTATCTTTTTTCCCATTCAAACGGGCGCTATTACGACTCAAAAGCGCAAGAAGTGGCAGGGTTTTTATTAGAAACCCCGGTGAAATACACCCGCATTTCTTCGCCTTTTTCGTATGGGAGGTTCCATCCTGTCTTAAAAGTCAGGCGGCCTCATTACGGCGTGGATTATGCGGCTAAACATGGCAGTTTGATCCATTCTGCTTCAGATGGCCGTGTGGGTTTTATAGGGGTTAAGGCGGGGTATGGGAATGTGGTTGAAATCCATTTGAATGAATTGCGCTTGGTGTATGCTCACATGAGCATGTTTGCTAAGGGGTTGAAAAAAGGCTCGTTCGTTAAAAAAGGGCAAATCATAGGAAGAGTGGGAAGCACGGGTTTAAGCACCGGGCCGCATTTGCATTTTGGCGTGTATAAAAACTCCCGCCCCATTAATCCTTTAGGCTATATCCGCACCGCTAAAAGCAAATTACACGGCAAGCAAAGAGAGGTTTTTTTAGAAAAAGCTCAGCATTCTAAGCAAAAATTAGAAGAACTTTTGAAAACCCATTCTTTTGAAAAAAATTCATTTTATCTTTTAGAGGGTTTTTAATGTCTTATTTTAAGAACGCTTTCAACCAAAAATCTTTAATAGATGATTCTAGTGTGTATTTAGAGCCTTGTTCTAGCTCTAATTTCATAGAATTAAAACGCATGCATTATAATGAAGAGAATACTAAGAAAACATGGGATATTATTAAGTCTTTAGACAGCGTGGCGGTTTTACTCTATGAAAAAGAATCCGATTGCTTTGTGATTGTGAAACAATTCCGCCCAGCCATTTATGCACGCCATTTTCATTTTAAACATGAAATTGACGGATACACTTATGAATTGTGTGCGGGGCTTGTGGATAAAGCTAATAAGAGTTTAGAAGAAATCGCTTGCGAAGAAGCACTAGAAGAATGCGGTTATCAAATTAGCCCTAAAAATTTAGAAACCATAGGCCAATTTTATAGCGCGACTGGGCTGAGCGGGAGTTTGCAAACGCTCTATTACGCTGAAGTGCATAAGAATTTGAAGGTTTCAAAGGGTGGGGGGATTGATACAGAAAAGATTGAAGTGCTGTTTTTAGAGCGATCAAAAGCTTTTGATTTTATAATGGATTTTCAATACGCTAAAACCACCGGCTTGTCTTTAGCCATTTTATGGCATTTAAAAAAGTTTAAAAATGTTTAAAAGGAATTTTATGTTAAGGCTTTTGATAGGACTTCTTCTAATGAGTTTTATAAGCTTGCAATCAGCCTCTTGGCAAGAACCCTTAAGAGTGAGTATAGAATTTGTGGATTTGCCTAAAAAAATCATTCGTTTTCCGGCTCATGATTTGCAAGTGGGGGAGTTTGGTTTTGTCGTTACTAAACTTTCAGATTATGAAATCGTTAATTCTGAAGTGGTCATTATTGCCGTTGAAAATGGCGTCGCAACGGCTAAATTCAGAGCGTTTGAATCTATGAAACAAAGCCATTTACCCACTCCAAGAATGGTCGCTAGAAAGGGGGATTTAGTCTATTTTAGGCAATTCAACAACCAAGCGTTTTTAATCGCTCCTAATGATGAACTCTATGAGCAAATCAGAGCGACTAACACCGATATTAATTTTATTAGTTCTGATTTGTTGGTTACTTTTTTGAATGGGTTTGACCCAAAAATCGCTAATTTAAGGAAAGCGTGCAACGTTTATAGCGTGGGGGTGATTTATATTGTAACCACCAACACGCTCAATATTTTAAGCTGTGAGAGTTTTGAAATTTTAGAAAAAAGAGATCTGGATACAAGCGGTGTTACTAAAACTTCTACGCCGTTTTTTTCTAGGGTTGAGGGCATTGATGCAGGCACGCTAGGGAAACTTTTTTCAGGCAGTCAGTCTAAAAATTACTTCGCTTACTATGACGCTTTAGTGAAGAAAGAAAAACGCAAAGAAGTGAGGATTAAAAAGAGAGAAGAAAAGATTGATTCTAGAGAAATTAAACAAGAGTTCAAGCAAGAGGCCATTAAAGAGCCTAAAAAAGCCAATCAAGGCACAGAAAACGCTCCTACTTTAGAAGAGAAAAACTACCAAAAAGCAGAGCGCAAACTTGATGCTAAAGAAGGAAGGCGCTATTTAAGAGATGAAAGGAAAAAAGCCAAAGCCACCAAAAAGGCTATGGAATTGGAAGAAAGAGAAAAAGAACATGATGAAAGGGACGAAAAAGAGACTGAAGGAAGAAGAAAAGCTTTAGAAATGGATAAAGGCAATGAAAAAGTCAATGCCAAAGAAAATGAGCAAGAAATCAATCAAGAAGCCATTAAAAAGCCAAGTAATGAAAATAACGCCACCCAACAAGGCGAAAAACAAAACGCTCCTAAAGAGAACAACGCTTCTAAAGAAGAGAAAAAACCAAATTCTAAAGAAGAAAAACGCCGCTTGAAAGAAGAAAAGAAAAAAGCCAAAGCCGAACAAAGAGCGAGAGAATTTGAACAAAGAGCCAAAGAGCATCAAGAAAGAGATGAAAAAGAGCTTGAAGAGCGAAGAAAGGCACTAGAAGCGGGTAAAAAATAACATGTTAGAGAAGCAACACATCCAATATTTTAAAAACCTAGTGGGGGGAGAGGATTTTTTCACTGATTTAGCGCATTTGAACGCTTATTGTTATGACGCTACCAAAGAAAGGCATTTGCCTAGCGGTGTGATTTTCCCTAAAAACGAGCAAGAAATCAGCCAGATCTTAAAATATTGCAACGAGCATCGCATCATCGTTGTGCCTAGGGGGGCTGGGAGCGGTTTTACCGGGGGAGCGTTGAGCGTGAGCGGAGGGCTAGTTTTAAGCGTTGAAAAGCATTTGGATAAGATTTTAGAGATTGACACTAAAAATTTAATCGCTAGAGTTGAGCCGGGCGTGATTAACAAGTATTTCCAAAACGAAGTGGAAAAATTGAATCTCTTCTACCCCCCAGATCCAGCGAGCGAGAGTCAAAGCACTTTGGGGGGGAATGTCGCTGAAAATGCCGGTGGCATGCGCGCGGCTAAATACGGCATCACTAAAGATTATGTCATGGCTTTAAGAGTGGTTTTAGCGAATGGTGAAATCATAAGGGCAGGCAAAAAAACGATCAAAGATGTCGCCGGTTTTAATGTTGCAGGGCTGATGATCGCTAGTGAGGGGTGTTTGGGCGTGATTTCTGAAATCACTTTAAAGCTTTTAGCCAAACCGCCTCTAAAACAAAGCGCGATGGGGGTTTTTAACTATATTGAAGACGCCATGAACGCTGTTTATAAGACAATGAGTAGCGGCGTTACGCCTGTAGCGATGGAATTTTTGGATAATTTGAGTATCAAAGCGGTGGAAGAACGATTTTCTAAAGGCTTACCCAAAGACGCTGGAGCGATACTCATCACTCAAGTGGATGGCGTGGTTAAAGAGCAGATTGCATGGCAACTCAATGAGATAGAAAAGCATTTCAAAGCCAATGGGTGCGTGGATTTTAAGATCGCTCAAAACGAACAAGAAGAGCAGGATCTGTGGTTTTCAAGGCGTAACGCTTCTCAAAGTATTAGCGTTTATGGTAAAAAGAAATTGAATGAAGATGTAACCGTTCCTAGGGCGAGTTTGCCGAGTTTGTTGCAAGAAGTCGCTAAAATAAGCCAGAAATACGGCTTTAAAATCCCTTGCTTTGGGCATACGGGCGATGGCAATGTGCATGTGAATATCATGCTAGAAGATCCTAAAAGGGATTTAGAAAAAGGGCATCAGGCTATGGAAGAGATTTTTCAGGCCGCTATTAGTTTGGAGGGGACTTTAAGCGGGGAGCATGGCATAGGCTTGTCTAAAGCCAAATTCATGCCTTTAGCGTTCAATCATAGTGAAATGGAGCTTTTTAGGAATATTAAAAAAGCCCTCGATCCTAATAATATTTTAAACCCTTTTAAAATGGGGTTGTAAGGTTTAAAAGCAAGGAAAACGCATGAAAATCGGTGTTTATGGAGCGAGCGGTCGTATAGGGAAACTGCTTTTAGAAGAATTAAAAGAGGGTTATAAGGGATTAGCGCTATCTAGCGTGTTTGTCAGGCAAAAATGCGAAACAGATTTCAGCTCTTTTTTGCATGCCCCTTTAGTAACCAACGATTTAAAAGCGTTTGTGAGGGCATGCGAATGCGTGATTGATTTTTCTTTACCTAAAGGCGTGGATAATCTGCTAGAGGCTCTTTTAGAATGCCCTAAAATTTTAGTTTCTGGCACGACCGGTTTAGAAAAGGAAACGCTAGAAAAAATGCAACAATTAGCCTTAAAAGTGCCACTTTTGCACGCGCACAACATGTCTCTTGGGATTATGATGCTCAACCAATTAGCCTTTTTAACTTCTTTGAAATTAAAAGATGCGGATATTGAAATTATAGAAACGCACCACAATCTCAAAAAAGATGCCCCAAGCGGCACGGCGTTGAGTTTGTATGAAACTTGCGCTAAGGCTAGGGGGTATGATGAAAAAAGCGCTCTTACCACTCACAGAGGAGGTTTGCGCTCTAAAGAAAGCATTGGCATAGCCGCTTTAAGGGGGGGCGATGTCGCTGGGAAGCACACGATAGGGTTTTATTTAGAGGGCGAATACATAGAGCTTAGCCATACGGCGACTAACCGATCTATTTTTGCTAAAGGGGCTTTAGAAGTGGCCCTGTGGCTTAAGGATAAAGCCGCTAAAAAATATGAAATCAACGAGATGTTTGGTTGAATGTTTTAATTCTTTTTGTATAGATGCACGCTTCTATAATGAAATCACCGCCCTTTATTAGCCTTATTAAAGGGCTTTTACTGCTATAAGGGATATTGCTGACAATCAAGCTGTATTGGAAGGGTTTGTTTTTTTAAGGATTGATCTTGCCTTGTGTGGCTAAATCTTAACTATCCATAAATACATGATTAAAGTATTTGAGTTATTAAAAATTTTAAAACAAAAGGATATAAAATGAAAACCATTAGAAATAGCGTGTTCATTGGATCTTCTTTACTCGGCGGTTACGCTAGCGTTGAGACTTATTTTGACGCTTTGCGTGTTGCTTGCGTAAAAGACACTGTTATAGAGAAAGAAGCGCACCACACGCCCAAAGACTTTGATAGCCCTTACCACACTGACTAAACCGGCACTGGGTTTTAGGTGGGTTTCTTAAAAGATAAAAAATACTAAAAGCATTTTTATAATTAAGAATTAAAGAGCTTGATACCAAGTCAGGTGGTATCTTCTTAAGCGGTCTTGGGTTTTTAGGGGTGTTATTTTAGATACTCTCTGTTCCCTTAAAGAAAATAAATTTCTACCATAAAATAAAATTTTAAATTAAGGCGACTAAAACCCCACTTTTAAAAAATTAAAGAGCGTTAAGTAACTTATCCAAAAAACAAAGAAAATCAATTTTTCCAACCACTTTTTTGAGAACAAGGTATTTTTTCCTTATTCTAAACTTTTAGAGCGGGATTATTAACCCACTCATTGTTTTAGCATGAATAAGTGGTGATAAATTCAAAAGGATGGGGTTTGCTCTCCCATGGGAACACTTCAGCGTTGAATTTAAGAGACTGATAAGCTTGAATAAATTCTTCGCTAAAGACCTGACCCTCTTTTAAATACTGTTTATCGGCTAGCATTTCTTCTAACGATCGCCTTAAAGTGTGGGGCATTTGTTTGATACCCTTTTCTCGGATTTCATCTAAAGTCAATTTGAAAAGGTTAATATCCATCGCTTCGCCGGGATCAATCTTATTTTTAACGCCATCAATGCCCGCCATTAAAATAGCCCCAAAAGCCAAGTAGGGGTTTGATGAGCTGTCCGGGAATCTGAATTCAAACCTAGCACTATTTTTAGAAATCCCATAAGGGATACGCACGCTCGCGCTCCTGTTATTAGCCGAATAAGTTAAAATAGATGGGGCTTCATAGCCAGGAATTAGGCGTTTGTAAGAATTAGTGGAAGCGTTAGTGAAAGCGGCTAACCCTCTAGCGTGGCGCAACACACCCCCTAAAAAATGCAACGCCAACTCACTCAAGCCCTTGTAAGTTTCGCCGCTAAAAAGGTTTTCGTTGTTTTTCCAAACGCTCACATGGGTGTGCATCCCGCTCCCGTTATCCCCGTATAGGGGTTTTGGCATGAAAGTGGCGGTTTTCCCATTTAAATGAGCGACCATTTTAACCACGTATTTGAGTTTTTGGACATTATCAGCGGCTTCCACTAAATCCCCAAATTTCACGCCCACTTCGCCTTGCGCTTGCGCGACTTCATGATGGACGACAAAAGTTTCTAGCCCTACTTGGTTTAAGACTTTCACGATTTCTGTGCGAATATCCATCATCGTATCCGTTGGCGGCACAGGCATATAGCCTCCTTGCTTGCCTGGTCTATGCCCAAAATTCACGCCATTTTCAAAGCTCTTATCCCGATTCCATTCGCCCTCTTCGCTATCCACTTCGTAGTATTGGGAATTGGAAGCGTCTTTAATTTTAATGGAATCAAAGATGAAAAATTCGCTCTCTGCACCAAAATAAGCCACATCGCCCAAACCTGAATCTTTTAAATGCTGTAAGGCTTTTTTAGCGATACTTCTAGGGCATTTCTCATAAGGCTGGTTTTTATACACATCATACACATCGCAAAACACGACCACGCTCACATCCGCGCTAAAAGGATCAATGAAATAACGCACCAAATCGGGGGTTAAAATCATATCGGAGTGTTCAATGCCTTGCCAGCCTTTAAAACAACTCGCATCAAAAGGAATCCCCTCTTTAAACATGCCATGCGTTAAAGCCCCAAAAGAATAAGCAATGTGATTCCAAGTGCCTTTGATATCGCTGAATCTAAAATCCACAAATTCCACTTCATTTTCTTTGCAAAATTCAAAAAATTCTTTGATCTTGCTTTCACTATTTTGAGTTCTTACTATCATTAACTACCTTTAATTGTTATGAATTGAGTTTGATTGATAGGGGTGATTATAGCATTTATGGGGTAAAAAAGTAAAATCTGTATCAAGTTTGATTAAGATGCATGCGGTAAAATCCGCTAAATCAAGGAGTGTATTATGGAAGCAAAAGAAGCCACACTATTAAGATTTTTTGAAGAAAATCAAAACAATCAATTTGTCATTCCTATCTATCAGAGGTTGTATAGTTGGAAAAAGGAATAATGCGAACAATTATGGGATGATATTATAAAAATTGGTGGGAATGATAAGATGAACGGGCATTTTATCGGTTCTATTTTGTATGTGCTAGATGGTAATACGCACTCTAACAATCCATTACTCATCATTGACGGCCAACAAAGGCTCACTACTATCACGCTTTTGTTTATCGCTTTAAGGAATCACTTAAGCGATGAAGTTAAAATCTTGGAAAAATTTTCGCATAAAAAAATAGAGAGCTATCTTATCAACAGCGATAAGGACGGCGATAAGAAATTCAGACTCATCTTATCAGAGTCTGATAAAGACACCTTGCTGTCTTTGATTGATAAAGACAGAAGAAAACCGAGCGAGCCTTCGTTAAAAATAGTGGAAAATTTTAAATTATTTGAAGAATGGATCCGTAAAAACACCGACAAACTAGAAACGATTTTTAAAGGATTAGAAAAACTCATGATAGTTTGGATTGCTTTAAAGAAAGAAAAAGATGATCCTCAACTTATTTTTGAGAGCATGAACTCAAAAGGTATCGAACTCACGCAAACAGATTTGATCAGAAACTATATCATAATGGAAACAGAGGTTGAAAAACAAGAAGATTTTTATAATCAATATTGGAGGGCTATGGAGGAGGATTTTAAACAGAGTAAGAAACAGAGTGAGAAACAGAGTAAGAGAGAGGATTTGTTTAATAAATTTGTCCGGCATTATCTCACGATCAAAATAGGAAAGATTCCCAATGAGAAAAGAGTTTATGAAGCTTTCAAGGATTATCAGCAAAAAGAGGGGATAGAAATAGAGGATTTACTAAAAGATTTGCAAAAATATTGCGGGTATTTTTGCCAGATTGCATTCAAAAAAGAAGCCGATAAAGATTTAAACAAGGCTTTAAGTTTTTTGGTGGATTTAGAGATGGATGTGATCTATCCGCTATTACTAGAGCTTTATAGCGATTATAGCGATGGGGTTTTATCCAAGGCTGATTTTATCCCTACTATCTATTTAACAGAGAGCTATATTTGCAGAAGGGCGGTGTGCGGTATTCCTTCCAACGGACTCAATAAATTCTTTCCCTCTTTTACAAAAAAGATTGATAAAAAGCAATACCTTAAAAGCGTGGAGGAGCATTTTGGGTCGCTAACAGGGAATCAAAAATTTCCAAACGATTTTGAATTTAAAGATTCTTTTATTACGAAAGAACTTTATGGTCGAAATAAAACAAAGAAAAAGAAAACTAAATACTTTCTTGAAAGGTTAGAAAAATTTGACACAGAAGAGCCGGTCGATACTCAAGAATGCACTATAGAACACATCATGCCTCAAATACTCACAGAAGAATGGAAAAGGGATTTGGGTGAAAATTTTAAAGCAATACACGATAAATATCTCCACACAATAGGGAATCTTACTAAAACCGGTTATAACCAGGAGTATAGTAACAATTCTTTCCAAGAAAAAAGAGATATGGAGAAGGGCTTCAAACAAAGCCCGTTGAGACTCAATCAAAGTTTAAAAGATTTGGAATCTTTTGACGAAAAAAAGATTGAAAAAAGAGCTAATGATTTAGCGGATTGGGCTTTAAAGATTTGGACTTACCCCAATCTAGATGCAGAAACATTAGAGAAGTATAAACCCAAGAAAGAAAAAAAGGTTTATGATTTAAGCTCTTATAAGTTTGGTTCTCATTCAAGGGAATTATTTGATATTTTAAGCAAAGAGATTAAAGCTCTTGATGAAAAAAGGATCGTTGAAAATTTTAATCAAGATTATATCTCTTATAAGTTTGACAAAAATTTTGTGGATATTATTGTGCAAAACAAAGACTTAAAATTGTATTTAAATATAAAATTCAATGAACTGCAAGACGAAAAAAATCTGGCAAGGGATATGACTAATAAGGGTCATTTGGGGGAATGGGGACATAGAAGTCAAGCTAGAAACAAAAGAGGATATCCCTTATTGTTTGGGGTTGATCAAACAGGCTTTAGAAAAACAGATGGGTGGTAGGAACAGGCAATAAAAACCCAACTTATTAAAATAAAGAGTATAATCACAAATTACTTAAAACTTAAAGGGGATATGATGAAAGTTCTATTATTAGAAGATGTGAAAAATTTAGGCAAAGCGGGTGAAGTGTGTGAGGTTAAAGATGGCTATGGGAATAACTTTTTAATCGCTAACAAAAAAGCCAAACTCGCCACTAACGAAGTGATCAACAAATACAAAGCTGAAGTTAAAAAGAAAGCGGAAAAAGAAGCCCTAGAAAAGGCGCAAAAATTGCAAATGGTAGAAACCTTACAAACCATCACGCTGACTATCCACAAAAAAGTCGGCGCGAACGGCTCTTTATTTGGAGCGATCACTAAAGAAGAGATCACGGAGCGTTTGAAAGAACAGCATGCGAGTTTAAATTTAGATAAAAAAGACATTGAACTCAAACACCCGATTAAAAGCACAGGGATTTATGAGATTGAAGTCAAGCTTGGATCGGGGGTTGTGGGCGCGTTTAAAATTGATGTGGTGGCTGAGTAGAAAATGTTTGAAGCGACGACGATTTTAGGCTATAGAGGGGAGATGGGGGGTAAGAAGTTCGCGCTCATTGGAGGCGATGGGCAGGTAACTTTAGGCAATTGCGTAGTCAAAGCCAATGCGACAAAAATCAGAAGCTTGTATCACAACCAGGTTTTAAGCGGGTTTGCCGGGAGCACTGCGGACGCTTTTAGTTTGTTTGATATGTTTGAGCGCATTTTAGAGAGCAAAAAAGGGGATTTGTTTAAAAGCGTGGTGGATTTCAGTAAAGAATGGCGCAAAGATAAGTATTTACGCCGACTGGAAGCGATGATGATCGTTTTAAATTTGGATCACATTTTCATTTTGAGCGGAACAGGCGATGTTTTAGAGGCTGAAGACAATAAGATCGCTGCTATTGGGAGTGGGGGGAATTACGCCTTAAGTGCGGCTAGGGCTTTAGATAGTTTCGCTCATTTAGAGCCTAGAAAACTTGTAGAAGAGTCCTTAAAAATCGCAGGGGATCTTTGCATTTACACCAACACGAATATTAAAATTTTGGAGCTTTAATGTCTAAATTGAATATGACCCCACGAGAAATTGTCGCTTATTTGGATGAATACATCATTGGGCAAAAGGAAGCTAAAAAGTCTATCGCTATCGCTTTTAGGAATCGTTACAGGCGTTTGCAACTGGAAAAATCCTTACAAGAAGAAATCACGCCTAAAAACATTTTAATGATTGGCTCTACTGGCGTGGGTAAAACGGAAATCGCAAGACGAATAGCAAAAATCATGGAACTCCCCTTTGTGAAAGTGGAAGCGAGCAAATACACAGAAGTGGGTTTTGTGGGGCGCGATGTGGAGTCTATGGTAAGGGATTTAGTCAATAACAGCGTGCTTTTAGTGGAAAATGAGCATAAAGAAAAATTAAAAGACAAGATTGAAGAAGCGGTTATAGAAAAAATCGCTAAAAAACTCCTACCCCCCTTGCCTAGTGGCGTGAGCGAAGAAAAAAAACAAGAATACGCTAACAGCCTTTTAAAAATGCAACAAAGAATCGCGCAAGGCGAGTTGGATAGTAAAGAAATTGAAATTGAAGTGCGTAAAAAAAGCATAGAGATTGATTCTAATGTGCCGCCTGAAATTTTAAGGGTTCAAGAAAACTTGATTAAGGTTTTCCATAAAGAACAGGATAAAGTCAAAAAAACTTTAAGCGTTAAAGAGGCTAAAGAAGTCCTAAAAGCGGAAATTAGCGACACGCTTTTAGACAGCGAAGCCATTAAAATGGAGGGTTTGAAGCGTGCGGAAAGTTCAGGGGTGATTTTTATTGATGAAATTGATAAGATCGCTGTAAGCTCTAAAGAAGGAAGCCGTCAAGATCCCAGTAAAGAGGGGGTTCAAAGGGATTTGTTGCCGATTGTAGAGGGGAGTGTGGTGAATACGAAGTATGGCTCTATTAAAACAGAGCATATTTTATTCATTGCAGCCGGGGCTTTTCATCTTTCTAAACCAAGCGATTTAATCCCTGAATTGCAGGGGCGTTTCCCCTTAAGGGTGGAGTTAGAGAATTTAACCGAAGAAATCATGTATATGATTTTAACCCAAACTAAAAACTCTATCATCAAGCAATACCAAGCCCTTTTAAAAGTGGAAGGCGTAGGAATTGCGTTTGAAGACGATGCGATCAAAGAGTTAGCCAGACTTTCTTATAACGCCAATCAAAAAAGCGAAGATATAGGTGCTAGAAGGTTGCACACCACCATTGAAAAAGTGTTAGAAGACATTAGCTTTGAAGCGGAGGACTATTCTGGGCAAAAGGTTACTATCACTAAAGAGTTGGTCCAATCCAAGCTAGAGGATTTAGTGGCTGATGAAAATTTAGTGAAGTATATTTTATAATGAAAACTAAGGCGGGCTTTGTAGCTCTTATAGGCAAACCAAACGCTGGAAAAAGCACTCTTTTAAACACTTTATTAAACGCTCATTTAGCCCTCGTTTCACATAAGGCTAATGCGACAAGAAAATTAATGAAATGCATCGTGCCTTTCAAAGATAAAGAAGGCTATGAGAGCCAGATCATTTTTTTAGACACGCCAGGGCTTCATCATCAAGAAAAATTACTCAACCAATGCATGCTCTCACAGGCTTTAAAAGCGATGGGCGATGCTGAGTTGTGCGTTTTTTTAGCTTCTGTGCATGACGATTTAAAAGGCTATGAAGAGTTTTTGAGTTTGTGTCAAAAACCCCATATCTTGGCTGTGAGTAAGATTGATACCGCTACGCATAAGCAGGTTTTGCAAAAATTACAAGAGTATCAACAATACGATTCGCAATTTGTAGATCTAGTGCCTTTGAGCACGAAAAAATCTCAAAATTTAAACGCGCTTTTAGAATGCATCAGCAAGCATTTAAGCCCTAGCGCATGGCTTTTTGAAAAGGATTTGATGAGCGATGAAAAAATGCGCGATATTTATAAGGAAATCATTAGGGAGAGTTTGTTTGATTTTTTGAGCGATGAAATCCCTTATGAAAGCGATGTGATGATTGATAAATTTATAGAAGAAGAACGCATAGACAAGGTGTATGCGCATATTATCGTAGAAAAAGAAAGCCAAAAAAAAATCGTGATAGGCAAAAACGGGGTGAATATCAAACGCATCGGGACTAGTGCTAGATTGAAAATGCAAGAAGTGGGCGAAAAAAAGGTTTTTTTAAACTTGCAAGTGATCGCTCAAAAATCATGGAGCAAGGAAGAAAAGAACTTGCAAAAACTGGGTTATACCCATCAAAGGAATAGGGATTGAAAAAGGTATTACCGGCTTTATTAATGGGGTTTGTGGGCTTGAATGCTAGTGATCGTTTGTTAGAAATCATGCGTCTTTATCAAAAGCAAGGCTTGGAAGTGGTGGGTCAAAAGCTGGATTCTTATTTGGCGGATAAATCTTTTTGGGCAGAAGAGCTTCAAAACAAGGACACGGATTTTGGCTATTATCAAAACAAGCAGTTTTTATTTGTGGCGGATAAATCCAAGCCTAGTTTAGAGTTTTATGAAATAGACAACAACATGCTTAAAAAAATCAACAGCTCTAAAGCCCTTGTAGGCTCTAAAAAGGGCGATAAGACTTTAGAGGGCGATTTGGCTACGCCTATTGGGGTGTATCGTATCACGCAGAAATTAGAGCGCTTGGATCAATATTATGGCGTTTTGGCTTTTGTAACGAATTACCCTAATTTGTATGACACCTTGAAAAAACGCACCGGGCATGGCATTTGGGTGCATGGAATGCCTTTAAATGGCGATCGAAATGAATTGAACACCAAGGGCTGTATTGCGATTGAAAACCCTCTTTTAAGCTCTTATGATAAAATATTAAAAGGCAAAAAAGCGTTCCTTATCACCTATGAAGACAAGTTTTTCCCCAGCACCAAAGAAGAATTGAGCATGATTTTAAGCTCCCTTTTTCAATGGAAAGAAGCCTGGACTAGGGGCGATTTTGAACGCTACATGCGTTTTTATAACCCCAATTTCACTCGCTATGATGGCATGAAATTCAACGCTTTTAAAGAGTATAAAAAAAGGGTGTTTGCGAAAAATGAAAAAAAGAATATCGCTTTTTCTTCTATCAATGTGATCCCTTACCCCAATTCCCAGAACAAACGCCTATTTTATGTGGCGTTTGACCAAGATTACAAAGCCTACCAGCAAAACAAGCTCTCTTATAGCTCTAATTCTCAAAAAGAACTCTATGTAGAGATTGAAAACAATCAAGTGTCTATTATAATGGAAAAATAGGGTTTTGCTTTAATGAGGGCGGTCTAAACGGATTTTTAACCCATTCAGTCAAGCTTGATACAAATTTGATTAAAAAAATTACAGAGCTTCCATGGCTTTTTCATAGCCAAATTCTGCGGATTTTTGCAAGAATTTTTTAGCCCTACTTTTTTGTTTTCTGGTGCCAAGCCCTTCTTTATAAGCGATCCCAATTCTGTAAAGGATTTCCCCCATTTGTTGTTTGAGTAAAGTAATATTGCTTGAAATTTCAGCAATATCTTCCCAAAGAAGTGTCTTATCTTTGATTTGAGTGGATTTCTTAACAAGTATTCCAAATTTCTTTCCAAATTTTATAGGATTCGCGCTCAAACCTGAAAGATCAATGAATCGCGATCCAATAAGCATACTAGTGAACGCAAGGTTTGGTAATCTAAAATTGTTAGCAAAATAATTTGTGCTTTTATTAGAAAACATGCGAACCACATACCTGTAAGTCTTGAGCGCTTGTTTCAAATCCTTTTTCATCCCTAAGCCTTCTGCTTGCATGCGTCCTAAAATAAGAGCGCCCCCTAACAATCCGCTCCCATACCCTTTGATAGCGTTTTGTGCATAGAGTTGCGCTTTTTTGTAATCCACTTTCACGCCCTTTCCCTCCAAATACATTTTGGCTAAATAAACGCTGCCAAGCCCAATGCTGTATTCTTGCGCCAATTTAAAATCTTTAAAGGCTTGCTTGTATTGGCCTTGATTAAAATGGTCTAAACCATTTTCAAAATAATATGTCTTATGATTTCGCGCAATTTCATCCCATTGATTTCGCGCCCTTTCATCCCAATCATCACTTATGCTAATATATTCATCAGCTATACAAAGTGAAAACGGCAACAATAAAACTAGTAAAAGCAATAAAGGCTTTAAAAAAGAGAGGGTGGTGCGATAAAAATCTTTAAAAATGTCAGATCCTTTTACAATTTGAGCCATTCTTTAGCCTGTTTTTATCATCTTTTTTTAAATTACAAACAACAGCATAATGGCAACATGGAGATGGTTTTATATTTTTTGCTATAATAACATGGATTTGTTTCATAGTAACAAATTGAAAATATACCATTATGGAGGTAATGCTATGGCTGACACAATCAATACAACTGAAGCAACTCATGAAACAAAAAAACCAAACGCTTTTGTGATTTTTTTCAAAAACAATTTGACTGATAAGCGTTATGATGCATTAGGTCTCATTGGAGCAGGGGTTTTATGTTGTGTCTTGAGCGGTGCTATAGGGATTGTTGGGATAATCTTTGTCGCAATAGGAATCTTTTTGTCTTTTTCTAATATCAACTTAGTGAAATTAGTTGAAAAATTGTCCAAAAAACAACCTAAAGCGGCAACAACTGTCAATAACGAAACCCAAAAATCTCAAGCAACAAGCGTTACCAACAAACCAACTGAAGCTAAAGAGACGAAAGATTGAGGCAAAACAACGATTTTGACTAAAGAAAGAACAAGAGAAAATTTCAAAAATTTAGGTGCTCTAGTGGTTTATTACTCACTGCATGGCCCACACAAGTGGCCTATAAAATGATACAAAGAGAATTGAATAGTGTCTCATTTTATGGTTGCTCTAATTACATAAATAAAGGCGACTGTAAGGGCGTTTTACGAGAAATAAATGGCTTAATGAAAATGGTCTGCTTGGCTAGTGTAAAAGCTAATATTAAAGAAAATTCTTTTTTCTTAAGGTGTAAAAATTATCTTAAGTGCAAATGGATTGCTAGCGTGGATCCACAAGATCCTAAATATCCCAAATGCAATGGATTGATGAAAAGAAAAAAGAATTTCAAAAACAATGAGTTTTTTACAGCTGCATCGCTTACCTTAAATGCAATGGAATTTTGTCTCTATATCAATCTGAAAAAAAGGAAACTAATGTTTAGAAAACTAGCAACCGCTATATCGCTCATAGGCTTACTAACCTCTAACACTCTTTATGCTAAAGAAATAAGTGAAGCCGATAAGGTCATTAAGGCCACTAAAGAAACTAAAGAAACCAAGAAAGAAGCTAAACGACTCAAAAAAGAAGCCAGACAGCGCCAACAGATCCCTGATCATAAGAAACCTCAATATGTTTCTGTTGATGACACAAAAACTCAAGCACTTTTTGATATATACGACACCTTGAATGTGAATGACAAAAGCTTTGGGGATTGGTTTGGTAATAGCGCTTTGAAAGACAAAACCTATCTCTACGCTATGGATCTATTGGATTACAACAACTATCTATCCATAGAAAACCCCATTATCAAAACAAGAGCAATGGGAACCTATGCGGATCTCATCATCATCACAGGCTCACTAGAACAAGTCAATGGGTATTACAACATTCTAAAAGCGCTCAACAAACGAAACGCTAAGTTTGTCTTAAAAATCAATGAAAACCTGCCTTACGCCCAAGCGACTTTTTTGAGAGTGCCAAAAAGAAGCGATCCCAATGCCCATACGCTTGATAAGGGAGCGTCAATTGATGAGGATAAGCTTTTTGAACAACAAAAACGCGCGTATTTCAACTACGCCAACGATGTGATCTGCAGACCCAATGATGAAGTGTGTTCGCCCCTAAGAGATGAAATGGTAGCTATGCCCACTAGCGATAGCACTACTCAAAAACCTAATATCATTGCTCCTTATAGCTTGTATAGACTAAAAGAGACAAATAACGCCAATGAGGCTCAACCATCACCTTATGCCACTCAAACCGCTCCTGAAAACAGCAAAGAGAAGCTCATAGAAGAGCTAATCGCTAACTCCCAACTCATAGCCAATGAAGAAGAGAGGGAAAAGAAACTCTTAGCAGAAAAAGAAAAACAAGAGGCTGAATTGGCTAAATACAAGCTCAAAGACTTAGAAAATCAAAAGAAACTAAAAGCTTTAGAAGCAGAGTTGAAAAAGAAAAATGCTAAGAAACCTAGAGTAGTGGAAGTGCCTATTTCTCCTAGAACAAGTAATCCTGATGAAACAATGAGAGTTGTCAAGGAAAAAGAAAATTATAATGGATTGTTAGTGGATAAAGAAACCACGATCAAACGAAGCTATCAAGGGACTTTGATTAGTGAAAATTCTTACAGCAAAAAAACACCTCTCAACCCTAATGACTTGAGAAGCTTAGAAGAAGAAATTAAGAGCTACTATATTAAGTCTAATGGCTTGTGTTATGCTAATGGCATCAGTCTCTATGTCAAAATCAAAAACGACCCCTATAAAGAGGGAATGCTGTGTGGCTATGAGAGCATTCAAAATCTGCTCTCACCTCTAAAGGACAAGCTCAAGTACGACAAGCAAAAGTTACAAAAAGCGTTACTGAAAGATTCAAAGTAAGTTAAAGTTTTGTTTGAAAAATGGATTGGTCTCTTTTTACTTCTTAATTCTTTAGCCTATCCATGCCAAAAAGTAACCATTAGTTTCAAGCAGTATGAGAATCTTATCCATATTCACCAAAAAGGTTGCGACAATGAAGTGGTGTGCAGAACGCTCATCTCTATCGCTTTATTGGAAAGTTCTTTAGGGTTGAACAACAAGCGCGAAATTTCCCTAAAAGACACTTCCTATTCCATGTTTCACATCACTTTGAACACCGCTAAAAAATTCTACCCCACCTATTCTAAAACGCTTCTCAAGTTCAAATTGCTCAATGATGTGGATTTTGCGATTTCATTGGCTAAAAGAATTTTGAAAGAAAATTTTGATTATTACAAACAAAAACACCCTAATAAAAGCGTGTATCAAATAGTAGAAATGGCAGTAGGCGCTTACAATGGGGGAATGAAACACAACCCTAATGGCGCTTATGTGAAGAAATTCCGTTGCATTTATTCTCAGGTGCGCTATAACGGGTAGAGCATACTAATTTTACAAACAATCTTAGTGATACACTTCTACGATCTTATGAATTTATAATAATATCATTTACATCATTATCTTTTAATTTTTCTAAAATATATTTCGCTTCTTTTTGTTAAGATATTTTGTCTTAATCACAGTTCGCTTGAACCTACAGGCACTAAAGATTTATCATAGCTCAATTCACCTCTAGTTTTAGCGGCTTGCAAATCATCATAGAATGTTGCCTGATTAGGCACTTTCCCCAATTTGTATTTCTTGCTCAAGCTTGGACTCACCTTGATGAGTTCATCGGTGAAGAATGGATCATCATAGTAAAGCGCCTTGTGGCATTTGATGGGTTTGAGCGTATTCTCTAGAATGATAAGCTCATCGCCCATAGTCATCAATTCATCAGGGGTCATCAAAAACCGCTCTTTATTGCTGATAGAAGTGTTGGTCTTACCTGTATTGTCATCAATGCTTCGGCTCACATCTTGCCTTGTGTATTTCCCTAACACCTTAGAAAGTTTTTCAAAATGTTCATAGTAGTTATCGTTGTTAATCCCATAATACATATTCAAAGAAAGGTTGTCTAAAATAGTTTTAGCGCCATTCCTACCATAACCAAGTGGGGGGTCATTCTCTAGTTGCGCCTTACTTTGAAACACAAAAGCGGGGCGCATGTTGTATTCTGCCATAATTCCTACCGCTTTAACAAAGGTCTCTAAATAGCCACACAAAGTGAATTCGTCCATGAGCATTAAACAACTTCTTTTGCATTGTGGATCATGGATTGGCAGAATAAGGTTGCTATAAATCATCACATTGAAAAACAGCTCTAATATCGGCCCAACAATAGTGCTTTCTTTAGGATTAGCGATCACGCCAATACTCACTTCATCAATCCTTAAACGCCTGAAATCAAAATCATTAGCGCTCGTGAAATTTCTGATCATGGCGTTATTGTAGGGGGCAAACGCTGAAGTATAGACCCCTTGAACAGAGCTGTAAGTTTCTTTAGCACCACCCATTGTCTTGAAATTATTCCACATGTTTCTAGTGGCAGGACTAAGCACTCTTATATTATCGCCACTCTTATCTTCTTCACCTCCAAAAAATTCCATCAGAGACACGACTTTTTCCATGTTTGTGTCTTCATCAATCAAGTTGATACCGCTTGCCATA
This sequence comes from Helicobacter pylori oki112, assembly GCF_000600085.1. Taxonomy (NCBI): domain Bacteria; kingdom Pseudomonadati; phylum Campylobacterota; class Epsilonproteobacteria; order Campylobacterales; family Helicobacteraceae; genus Helicobacter; species Helicobacter pylori. The sequence continues at coordinate 903,658 of NZ_CP006821.1, read as the reverse complement.
GAACCTATGAAAAACATCGTGGGGGTTTCAGGCATGATGATTTTTTTTCTTTTGACAAACTCAAGCCCCTTTTTAGTCCACATGAGATCCCTATAAATATTGCAATTGATGACAAAAAGGTTTCGCGCTTGATTGCTAAAAAAAGGATCTTTTTCATTAGGTCTTTCAGGGAACACGAGCTTTGCCAATCCAAAGATTTGAGTGGAAAAATCCCCCCCACTAGCCACCATGCCATGACCTTTTAGGCGTGTGTCAATTTGAGAGAGTATGTCTTCAGTTAAAACCACATCATTACCAAAATCCACATAAGCGAAAGGATTAAATCGGTGTGTTTTTAAGGAGAAAGGTTCATAGATGAACACTTTTTGGTTGAAGCGTTTTTCTCTGATTTTTCCGCAAGTTTCCATAGTGTCCGCCTTAGGGTCAAACACAACGATATTTTGAGGATAATTGATCATATTGGGCATGATGAAACCCACACCTTTACCGCTTCTAGTAGGAGCAATCAAGCCAATGAACGCCTGTCCTGCGTAAGCGATAAAATCCCCTAAACCACGCCTGCCTACAATAACCTCTCGTTTGTCAAAGGCGCGTTTTTTATTATTGGGTGTGATAAGTTTAGCTTTGATCATTTTCTCTTCAGTTTCCCAACTCGCGCTACCAAAGAGATCATCAACTTTTTTATTCGCTCCTATGTCTCTAGTCCGAGTTAAGTATTTTAAGAACCACACAAAAAAGGTAATGAAGATATAAGAGCATAAAATAGAACTATATACGACTAAGGATATATTGAACCCATAAATTTTGAGTGAACTAAAACAAAGTGCTTTAAAATAGTATGCAGGAAAATCTTGTATCGCATAGATCCATATATCAAAAAGATCATCATCGCTCTCAGGCAATCTATTTTCATCATAAAAATTACCTAAGAGAATCAAGAAAAATAACCCTGATGTGATAAAAGAATAGGATAGTAATAGTATAGCTTGTAACCAAAAGCCAAAGGTTTTAACCCTTTCTTTCAGCCCATCTATAATGATTTCTTTAAAGCTTTTTTTCTTTTGAGGTTGGTTAGCTTTATCTTTAAAAGCCTTTTTTTGAGCTTTTGTGAATTTGTAGAGAAAAAATAACGCTATTAACCCTATGAAACTAAAAATAACAACCAACTTATAATCCTCTATGAAATATAAGGTGTTATACAAAAAGTCTTCCATTGTGCCTGCTACCTATGTTTGATATAAAATTCATCACACTGTTTGTGGTGGTTGATATGGACAATCATATCAATTAAATCTTTAAAGCCCTCAATAAGACTTTCAAACTTGATATTCCTTGCTGCACTATTAGATGAACTCATGTTGGCTAAACGGATAAACGCCTCTTCACTGCTCCCTGCATGTAGAGTGGTTAGCGTGCCTTTATGACCGCTACAAAGCACATTATAAAAATCGTATGCCTCACTGCTTCTGAGTTCTCCTAAAATGATTCTATCAGGCCGCATTCTCAAACATGACTTTAAGCAATCAGCAGAGGTGATATTCCCCCCAAAAAAAAGCTGTGTGTAGTTCTTGTGGTGTTTGAATACAATCTCTTCGGTGTCTTCAATGGATATGATCCTTTCTTCTTTGGGGATAAACTCCATGATGCTTTTGATATAAGTCGTTTTACCGCTTCCTGTGCCACCACAAACAATCACATTCTTACCAATAGCAATACCATCTTTAATCGCACTGATCGCTTGTTCTTTGTTATCTAGTAGATTATAAAAACCCTGCTCTTCAAAGAAGCTATGAGGATAGGTTGTTTTGCTGGGTATCCTTATGGATATGGAAATGGTTTCATCATTAACTGTAACAGGGGAAAGGACAATCTGCACCCTTTCACCATTCGCTAAATTGCTGCTCAAAATAGGATTTTCATAGTTGTCTATTGTTTTTTTCTTAAAACTTGCACAACACCGAGCAAAATGCATTAAACGAGACAGACTAAAGGCTTTCCTATCTCTCACATCAAATGGTTGCCATTCGCCATTATTTTTTAAAACCCACACAACCTTGTTCCCATTGTAACAAATCTCAGTGATATTTTCCATTTTTAAAAAATCACCAAAAAGTTCTTCAGTAGCATGCCTTAAAGGATTTAATGCCGCTTCTTTTAAAGCTCTTTCTACTTCTAGAAATTTTTTATCTTCTGCACTCAATCTGTCTTCAGTCATGTTCTTATTCCAAATTTAATTTTAATTGGGTTATCAATTTAGCTCTTTCTAAAGAAGTGAGATAAGTCTTATTTTTGCTCAAAATAATATATTTAGTCCCTATATCTTGGACAATCTCATTGAGCTTTCTCCCAAAATCATCTATCCCTAGAATCTGAAACGCCACGCCCATCATATTGCCATCTATGAATGGCGGTAAATACTCTCTTGGCAGATAAGAAGCCACTAGGTCTGAAATTCTTGCCACTTCATCACACATAAAATTATTGAAGTTGTCAGAAATTTCTGCAACAAACTCCCCAAGCGTTAGTTCATTTTTGATCGTGCTTTCTGCAAAAGTCTTTTCTTGTTTGCAACGATTGTAACTGGCTAACACAAGGTTGTTCAAATAGTTGTAATAAGCATCAAAACTAATAAAATTCTTTTGCATATTGATTCTTAACTCTTGAACTCTTCTCAAAAAATCTTGCGGATCGTTGCTATCTTTTAAAGAAGAGGCGTAATTTTGAATAAACTTATCCCTTACTTCATTTGCATTTCCCATAAGAGATCTGTTGCTATCTAAGATCTTTTGCCTTTCTGCTTCATTGAAACCGAGTTCCATTGCTGTTTCCTTTCATTGTTTTTGCTTGGTTTTTTCCGCCACTACATCCTCTAGAAGAGCCTGTTGTTGGTTTTGTTTTTTATTTTGTAAAGAACCGAGTTTAATAACATAAATATATTTTATCCTTTCTCTTGAATTAATTGCCACCTTTGGGGCTTGTGGTGATTTCTTCATGTTCTCTAGACAAAGTTTTAGTGCTTTGTTTGATGATTTCATCTACCACAGATTTGTTGGTAATTTTAACATCATACACGCCACTAAAATCAATATCGTCCATTGTGAGAATCTTGATACTATCGCCCTCGTTTTTGTAAAAACTTGGGGGGATATTCATCAGTTGCCCTAGAATTTGATTAGACATTTGAGCTGAACTTTGCATACTACCATTGATAGCTTGACCCAAAGCGTAATTAAATTCAGGTGTCCTTTCACTTCTGCCTTTGCCAAGGCCTATGAGTTTATCTAGAGCTATGATAGGCGCAGTTTGTAAGAAGCTATTAACCACGCTTGCTATCACAGCAAAGCCTATGCGCTTCATAAAGTGATTATTCACATAGCCATCTACCCCTGCTTCACCCAACATGCCTGCTGCTTGAGCGTTTGCTAGAGGTATTATCACACCATCAGGCGTAATGGCTTTAGTAAAGACTATCATTAAGCGTGTCATAATGGGTGTGCCACCTTTCACGCTTTGATAATTCCCATACACCTTAGTGCCTTTGTCTAGTAAGATCATAGTGCCGTTCATGTTCCATACATCTTTGGCTACAACCCCACTCACTATACCTGTGAGAGTGGCATCTACTTTAGAAGTCAGAGTGATTTCAATGGGGGTGTATTGCGCTAAAACAAATGTGGGATCACTCTTGCCTATAAAGGCTTGTTTGACAGGGCTTGTTTCATCTTGTTTTTCTGCTTTCTTTTTGTCATCAATGGGATTACCATTTTCATCTACAAATTCCCCACTCTTTTCTTTTTTGTTCTTAAGAGCGATTTCACTGATATTCTTAGCAGTTTCTGCGACATCTTTGTCTATCTTATTGCTTTCTGCTTTAGCTTCTGCTGTGGATTTTTTACTTTTTTCTTTATCGTCATCTTTTTTATTGCCACCTAAAGCCTTAGCCAATTTAGCTTCTAAATTCTTATCCTTAATGGTTTTTTCTGTTTCGTATTGCTTGGTAATATCAGGCTCTATGGAAGCATAAATAGGATTATCGCTAGCTATTTTGTCCGCATCAACATTAGTAGCGTTAATAGTGGCAATATCGCCGCCATTTTTGAAATCCATTGGCAATAACGGATAACCTTTAGCCGCCATGTTATCAAAGGTTTTGCGGTTTCTTAGATCGCTATAAATCAGATCCACTTCATCAGCTTGTCGTTTAATTCCTAGAATTAGCGCCCTTTCACTATCGCTCAAGCCCTCTAAACATTGCTCTATGGCTTGCTCATCAGTAGGGTCATCTAAGTTATCCAAGCACTCGCTTGCTTGATGCAATCTTTCTGTTTTACTCAATTGATTTTGTTTATTTTGTGTCCTTTTATTTTGGATTTCTTGGATCAAATCGCTATAAAGGTTTTGGCATTTCCTTTTTTCTTCATCAGTCCTAGCCGTTTTCAAACAATCCAAGACGGCTTTTTCTCTAGCTTCTTGCAGATATTTGAGCTTCTCTTCATCGCTCAAACCATCCAAACACTTCATAATAGCCGCTCTGTCGTTAGGATCGGCGTTTTTCAAGCAATCTTTGATCGCTTTATCTTTTTGTTGGAGTTCTTTTGCTAAAAATTTCCTCGCTTCAGGGGTGAGTAATTTTTCGCATTCCTGTTTCTCTTTTTCATTCCTAGCTCTTGAAACGCAGTCCAAATAAGCCTTAACGCTCTTCTTAACTTCTTGCTCTAAGAGTTTTTTCGCTTCAGGGGTGAGCAATTTCTCGCAAGCTCTCCTTTCTTCTTCATTTCTAGCTTGAGAGAGGCAGTCTTTATAAGCTTTCAGACTCTCTTTGGCTAAAACATTTTCTTGTAAGTCTTTAGGGAGATTCTTAAGACATGCTTTTCTTTCTTCTTCATTCCTAGCTTTTTCCAAACAGCTTAGCACTTGCTTCGCTAAAAATTTCCTCGCTTCAGGCGTGAGCAATTTCTCGCATTCTTGTTTCTCTTTTTCATTCCTAGCTCTTGAAACGCAGTCTAAATAAGCTTTAACGCTCTTCTTAACTTCTTGCTCTAAGAGTTTTTTTGCTTCAGGGGTGAGTAATTTCTCGCAAACTCTCCTTTCTTCTTCATTTCTAGCTTGAGAGAGGCAGTCTTTATAAGCTTTCAGACTCTCTTTGGCTTCTTCTAAGAGTTTTTTCGCTTCAGGCGTGAGCAATTTCTCGCATTCTTGTTTCTCTTTTTCATTCCTAGCTCTTGAAACGCAGTCCAAATAAGCCTTAACGCTCTCTTTGGCTAAAACCTTTTTCTGCAAGTCTTTAGGGAGATCTTTGACACACCTTTTTTTATCAGCTTCGGTTTTAGCGTTTTTCAAACAATCTAGCGCTTGTTGCTCTAAAAGTTTTTTCGCTTCAGGGGTGAGCAATTTCTCGCATTCTTTTTTCTCTTTTTCATTCCTAGCTCTTGATACGCAGTCTTTATAAGCCTTAACGCTCTCTTTAGCTTCTTCTAAAAGTTTTTTCGCTTCAGGCGTGAGCAATTTCTCGCATTCTTTTTTCTCTTTTTCATTCCTAGCTCTTGATACGCAGTCTTTATAAGCTTTCAGGCTCTCTTTAGCTTCTTCTAAAAGTTTTTTTGCTTCAGGGGTGAGTAATTTTTCGCATTCTTTTTTCTCAGCTTCAGTTTTGGCTTGAGATACGCAGTCTTTATAAGCTTTCAGGCTCTCTTTAGCTAAAACCTTTTTCTGCAAGTCTTTAGGGAGATCTTTGACACACCTTTTTTTATCAGCTTCGGTTTTAGCGTTTTTCAAACAATCTAGCGCTTGTTGCTCTAAAAGTTTTTTCGCTTCAGGCGTGAGCAATTTCTCGCATTCTTTTTTCTCTTTTTCATTCCTAGCTCTTGATACGCAGTCTTTATAAGCTTTAACGCTCTCTTTAGCCTCTTCTAAGAGTTTCCTCGCTTCAGGGGTGAGTAGTTTCTCGCATTCTTTTTTCTCAGCTTCAGTTTTGGCTTGAGATACGCAATCCAAGTAAGCCTTAACGCTCTCTTTGGCTAAAACCTTTTTCTGCAAGTCTTTAGGGAGATCTTTCAAACACTTTTTTCGTTCTTCATCAGTTTTAGCACTTTTCAAACAATCTAGCACTTGTTGTTCTAAAAGTTTTTTCGCTTCAGGGGTGAGTAGTTTCTCGCATTCTTTTTTCTCAGCTTCAGTTTTGGCTTGAGAGAGGCAGTCTTTATAAGCTTTCAGGCTCTTTTTAGCTTCTTCTAACTTTTTTTTCGCTTCAGGGGTGAGTAGTTTCTCGCATTCTTTTTTCTCAGCTTCAGTTTTGGCTTGAGATACGCAATCCAAGTAAGCTTTAACGCTTTTTTTAGCTTCTTCTTCTAAAAGTTTTTTCGCTTCAGGGGTGAGTAATTTCTCGCATTCTTTTTTCTCAGCTTCAGTTTTGGCTTGAGATACGCAGTCTTTATAAGCTTTAAGACTCTCTTTAGCTAAAATATCGCTTTGTAAGTCTTTAGGGAGATCTTTCAAACACTTTTTTCGTTCTTCATCAGTTTTAGCGTTTTTCAAACAATCTAGAACCTGTTGTTCTAACTTTTTTTTCGCTTCAGGGGTGAGTAGTTTCTCGCATTCTTTTTTCTCTTTTTCATTCCTAGCTTTTGATACGCAATCCTTGTAAGCCTTGACGCTCATATCAGCTAGTAGTTCTTTTTGCAAGTCTTGGGGAATATTTTTCAAGCACTCGTTTCGTTCTTCATCGGTTTTAGCGTTTTTCAAACAATCTAGCGCTTGCTGTTTCAATCTTTCTATAGCTTCTTTAGACAAGCCTTTCAAGCATTCGTTTTTCTCAGCTTCTGTTTTGGCGTTTTTGATACAATCCTTATACTCTTGAATCTCTTTTTGAAGCCCTAATTCCTTACGGAATTTCTCTCTAATCTCAGGGTCATTTATGAGTTTTAGGCACTCGTTTCGTTCTTCATCGGTTTTAGCGTTTTTCAAACAATCTAGCGCTACTTGAACTTTTTGTTGGTTCAGTAAGCTTTTTTTTAGGTTTTCATCTTTGATTAAATCTAAACACTTGATCCTTTCTTCTTCAGTTTTGGCATTTTTGATGCAGTCATTATAAGCCTCTAAAGTCTTTTTCATTTGATCTTGAAGTTTTTTGTCTTTGATAAGCTTCAAACATTCTTCATAGTTGCCACCATTACTAATACATTCATAAAAGGCTCTCAATGGGTTTTTGTCCTCAATTTCTGCAATATTCAAATAGTTGTATAAGGTTCTATTGGGATCGTCATTGAAGAAAAGATTCTTATCGATCATATTGCCTTTTTCATTCCGTTCTTTCAGCAATCGGTTATACTCTTGCCTTATTTGGATTTCATCATTGACATAAAGATTCCTATCTTTGCTAAAACGAGAGCTTTTATCTTCCAAAGGTATGAAGTAATGAAAAATGCTTCTAGAAAATAAAATAATCAAGATAAGAACAGCGACTACAATGCCACCAATAATGTATTTCTTTTTGCTTCCTTTGATAATCTCTTGATCGTTAGAATCGTTAGTTATTTCTTCTGACTTGTCTTCATCAAAATTGGTTTTAGTTTCTGTGGGGTTGTCAAGATAATGATCTGATCTTTCTTCGGATTCTTTTGAAGAATCTTCAAAGCGATTGACTTCTGTCGCTTCTTCATTGGATAAATCTTGGGGTGAATGTTGTTGGGTTTTTTGAGAAGTTTCATCATCAATTAAGTCTATTTGAGTTTCTTCTTGATACCCATTATTTTCTTGATCGTCTTCTTCGTTCAGTTCTTGGGTTTCTTCATCTAAATTCTTTTGCTGAGTGAAAGGTCTTTTATTATCAACTAATTTTCTGGCTTTTTTGAATAACTTGTCTGCCAGACTGCCATTGCTAGATTCTGAAGTTTCATTACCTCCAGAATCCATTTGAGTTTGGGTTTCTTCTGACTCGTATTCATCAAAATTGGTTTTAGTTTCTGTGGGGTTGTCAAGATAATGATCTGAATTTTCTTCGGATTCTTTTGAAGAATCTTCAAAGCGATTGACTTCTGTCGCTTCTTCATTGGATAAATCTTGGGGTGAATGTTGTTGGGTTTTTTGAGAAGTTTCATCATCAATTAAGTCTATTTGAGTTTCTTCTTGATACCCATTATTTTCTTGATCGTCTTCTTCGTTCAGTTCTTGGGTTTCTTCATCTAAATTCTTTTGCTGAGTGAAAGGTCTTTTATTATCAACTAATTTTCTGGCTTTTTTGAATAACTTGTCTGCCAGACTGCCATTGCTAGATTCTGAAGTTTCATTACCTCCAGAATCCATTTGAGTTTGGGTTTCTTCTAACTCGTATTCATCAAAATTGGTTTTAGTTTCTGTGGGGTTGTCAAGATAATGATCTGAATTTTCTTCGGATTCTTTTGAAGAATCTTCAAAGCGATTGACTTCTGTCGCTTCTTCATTGGATAAATCTTGGGGTGAATCTTGTTGGGTTTTTTTAGAAGTTTCAAGTTTATCGTTTTCTTCATTCATGCCTTAACGCCTTTTTATTTATCTCTGACAAGAGGGAGCTTTTTAATCACACGCTCCAATTCACCATAGTTTTTGATATTGTAATTTTTTGTCAATGGATTTTTCCCATAGCCTTTATTTATCACTGTTACAAGGGCTTTGTCTTTAATGAGCTTAAATTTTTCTGCAATTTCATTAACTCTATACCATCTCAATCCTGAATTGGTCATGTTAGGATCAATGGCAGCATCAGTCATGCTTAATTTCCCATCAGGTTGAACCACAAAAATAGCAGGTTGGAGAGTGATGTTTTTGAAACCAAAATAAGTGAATGTGCCATCATCAAAAATTTCAGAGGGCATAATATGTTTAGAGCGTTTTTCAGGCGCTTGGTAGTAATTGTAGTTTCTAGGCACAGGGTTTCTTTTTAATGCATTATGCACATATTGAGTCTCTAGCGCCTTTGCTTGATCTAAGATAATTTTTTGTTTTTCTTCTCTTATTTTTTCTTTGTTGATAATCTGTTCATTGCTCGCCATCATTACTCTATTGATGTAGGCTGTGGTATTAAGATTTTCTTGCTTGATCAATTCTTTCTGCCTCTTTGCTTCTTCTCTCTTTTTTAGCTCCTCTTCAATAACGCTAGAAACTTCGTGTCTTTGTGGGTATTCTAGTTTGACTGTTAGATACGCCGAAGCAAAATTGTCTTTTTGAGCTATTCTCAAAATGAATTGATACAAGGCTTTATTAGTCCGCACAACAAGATTAGTTCTCCAAGCACTATCGCTAGGAGATAATTCTATGGAGTTATCCTCAGGGCTTTTTTGAGGCTTATCTGTCTTAATACTGATTTTATCTTTGGCTCTTTGCTTGATTGTCTCTTCAGCTTGTTTCTTGTTGAGTTCTTCAATTTGTTTGAGCGCATTAGCTTGAGCCTGTTCTTGCATGTCCTCTAGTCGTTCCATTTGGTCTAATTCATTTTCTCGTTGTTGCTTGATAAATTCGCTAAGATTTTTGTTATTGCTCAAATTTTGTGGGTTACTCATAGCGTTAGTGAGATTTTCTAAATTGGCTCTATTTTTCGCGCGTTCTTCCTTTCTTTTTTCTCTTTTATCTTTTTGCGCTTTTTGCGCCTGTTCTTTAGCTTCTTTTTCTTTTTCTAGAGCTTTTTTTTGTTCTTCTAATTCTTTAGGGTCAGGCGCATCTACGATAAGTTTTTTTGTTTTTAAAAATTCTTGGTAATCTCTTGTCATTAGGGCAAAATTCACTGCTTCTTTTTCAAACATGAGATTACTTTTTACCGATTTAGGTTGAATGAATATATGATTAGAATTAGGCACAATACTCCAACCTTTATTGAAACCTGTTGTGATGTAAGAAATAGTTTCATCTTTTTCAAGTTGGATCACAGTAACATTGTCTAATGAAGTCCAAATCGTAATAGGTTTTTCATCTCCCAAATAAGCAATCTTCTTATTCACCACTTTCACCCTACCACGATTAAAATTTTTAATGTCAGGTGCTGCTGCTTCTATTACGCTAGATAAAAATAAATAACTAAGACAGAAACAGCCAACAATTTTTTTAAAAAATGCCTGCTCCATCAACAATTCCTCTTAAAAAATATTTGTAATTGTAGCACAAGAATAAAGTGGCTTATCCTTTAAACATAGATCCACCAACTCTTCCCACCATTAAGGCATCTCTTTCTCTATCCATTCTGCTACCATCCATAGAAACAGAGCTGAAAATGGTATTAACGATCGCATTGACACTCTCAATAATTGTCTCTATGAAACCTTTTAAAATAAATAGAGTGATCAAACTCGCAATAGTTGAATCGATACCTAGTCCCCCTTGATTGATGTTTTGTATAGCAACAGAGGGCGTTATGGTCAAATTGAATGCCAATAATGCCAAAACACCAAAGAGCAAAATAGGAATAGCTAGAACCAGGATAAACAAATTATTAACAAACCATATCAATATGTTTTTCATAGAATCTTTGAACCAATCTAGCACGATCAAACATACCGCAATAGGGAACACAATACCGCTAAAAGCCCCCGCTATCAAAGGTTTCACAACCACAGTGCTTATTCTCATAATGATAGTTACTTGCATAAAAATAGCGAATAAAGAAATACCTGCCACTTGCAAGCCTTGTAACAAACTGGGAGCGTTGTTGCCAACATTAGAAAAAACAGCTCTTACCGCAGGTAAAATTGAATTAACAGTGTAATTCAGCACTAAATCTAAAGCCCAAAAAAGAACTTGATTCAGCCCAAAAGTGCCTGCTAAACCAAAATAAATAGAATAAGAGATTTTATAAAGATAACCAAAACCTGCATAGGCGATAAAAGAGACCATCGCCATTTTGAATAATGTCCCCCCAACAAATCGCATGTATTCAAAACCTATGTTAAGCTGAATGCCGTTTGAAATATCCCTCAATTTCATAAAAGAAATAAAAACAAAAATCCCAAAAACAATATAAATCAGGTAAGAAACAAAATCAAGATATGACCCTTGCCCTATGATAATATCAGGCAGATTGACTACACCATATGCAGGAAGAACAGCAGCGTCCGCTCCTTTGACAACAGATTCTAGTGCGGCAAAAGCGAGCATGGCTGTGGTGTTGTTTTGCAGTTTATTTGCAGTGAATTCTTTACCAATCAGCCAAATTAAACCATCAGCTGTAATATTCGTAGAAGCTTGAGCGGTTATTGAGCCAATTATTTGCAAAAGAATATTGCCTTTCACATTGTCCTCAACACCGCCTTTGGTAAAATTCTGAATCTTGTTGCTCAAATTGTCTAGCACGCTATCCATGGATACATCTATGTTTTTATTTATCAATGCGTTCCAACCAAAATTGCAGCCACTTGATGGCGTTAGAGCAAAACCTTGTATAGCTGTAGCAACACTTGCCCACGCCGATCCCCATAAAGGACCTAAAGTATTCAAATATTTCACCAGATTGCTAGCGGCTAAACTTGTGGCTAATGGTGTGGTAAGTGCTTCGATCACACCCTGCCCTGAACTCTTTCCACTCCCTGATGCACCAATAGATGTATAGCCTGTCAAAATATCTGCAAAACTTTTGTTGGTTAAAACATAACTCGGTATCAGCATGCAATAAACTGTTTGGTAAATTTTGAGATTTGAAACAATGGGCAAATCAATAGCTTTCAACCAATTAGGAACAATGAGAAAAAAACTTATGATCGTTACTAAAAAAGTCCTTTTAATATTAAACATGCTCTTATTGCTTTAATGCCTTATTTTTTGATTCCACTTCTTTAATCTTTCTCAAAATTTCGCTTACCGTCTGTTCGTTTTGTAAATCTGTGATTTGAATGTCAAACACTTTGAAGCCAAAAGGATTGATGATAAGATTTTCTTGAGAAGAGTTACCTCTAGCAAAATCATAATAAATAGTTACTTGTTTTTTAGTAATATATTCATAATTTTCCATTGTATCCGGTGTGATTTTGATGGTAATAAAAAATGTTAATCTCGTTAAGGGACTATTTTTGACTTTTTCTCTTTGTATGTTAGAGCTAATGATAGCTTCTGCTCGGACTTTATCTACGAATTGTCTGATATTTTCATTGAACATTCTCATTGCTTGGGTTTGGAAACTCACATCGCAATACTGCATTAGTTGATCCTTGCGATCCCTCAAAGAATTTTTGCTATAACCAAACAGCAATGAAATAAATTTTGAAGTTGCACTATCCACAACAGCTTCAGAATTGACAATTTGTCTAGCATCGGAGCGTTTGACAATTTTAAATTCTCCTGTGTATCGATCAATGCCATAAACAAATATATCCGTTTTCTTCAAAGGCATCATCATCACAATACTCGTTACAGCGGCGATATTGAGTGCCATAGAGAGATAAAAAGCCCTCTTGAAAGTCCTATTGGCCTTATTGAGTTTTGCCAATCTATCAAGGGCTATCACACCCCCAACCAAATTTTCATCAATCAAGACTTCCTCGTTTTTTTTCCCTAACATGCGACAGCTTTATTGTTTAATTATTGGTTTGTTGGTTGTAAAACTTGAGAGACTTTTCATTAAAAACTCCTTAAAATAACTCTAATTATAGCAAAATTTCTGTAAAAATATGTATTTGAAAAAACCTTATAATAAGAATCTTTTTGGATAAGGTGTTGAGCAAAGATTCCTTATAAGCAATGTAAGCAGCGAATTGCTTCAAATAAGAAGCAAGATGAAACACGATGCAACTCAAAAAGTAAGAGCAATGAGTAAGCAGTCGTAACTTAGTAATGAAATTTTAGAAGCGCCTAATTTAAAGAGATAAGACAATCGCAACCCAGAGAGAGAATGGTATAATATCAAAATAAGTTCTCAATTTAATTCTTGAAAGGAGCTTCATGAACGATACAACAGAGCATCATGGACCTAATCCGCTAAACGCCCCACCACCTAGCAACTCACAGAGCAATGATCTCTTAAATTTGCTAGACTCATTATATCCCAAAGGGAGTTTAGGGGAGCAAAGATTTCACGAAGCTTTAAAGAATCAAGAAGAGTTGAAAAATATCCTAATAGAAATAGGAAAGCTACCGCAAGAAAAAAGGTATGAACTTCTGATGCAGATAGGACAAGCCAAACAAAGAATAATGGAAGCATATGCTCATTCATTCTTAGGATATATAGGGGGACTAGAGCATCTGTTAGGATTATGTATGGGTGGGATATTTGTTTTGTTTGCAATCTATTTTGTATTTTTAAGAACTAGCAAAAATGTGGATTTGGTGGAAAGTCTAAAAACAAAACTAAAACTTCAGTATTTTTACTATGCCTTTGGTGCAGGTGCGGTTTTGTTTTTTGGATTAGAAACAATTAGATCTATTTATGAACTATATATATTAGGAATTGGTAGCACTAACGACAAGGTGCTCTTTGTTTTGAAAAACATTTGTTTTATAGGTATGGGCTATTTGATTTATAAAGTTATTAAGGTTATTGGTATAAAAAATTTTATCAATGGTCTTTTCACTTCAAAGAAACAAGAGCAATAAGGAGAAACAACAATGAAACTGAGAGCAAGTGTTTTAATCGGTGCGGCAATTCTGTGCTTAACTTTAAGTGCATGCAGTAATTATGCGAAAAAAGTGGTGAAACAAAAGAACCATGTTTATACGCCTGTGTATAATGAACTGATAGAGAAGTATAGTGAGATACCCTTAAATGACAAACTCAAAGACACACCATTCATGGTGCAAGTGAAGTTGCCAAATTACAAGGACTATTTGTTGGATAATAAACAAGTTGTACTAACTTTCAAACTTGTTCATCATTCTAAAAAGATTACGCTCATAGGCGATGCCAATAAGATACTTCAATACAAGAATTACTTCCAAGCTAATGGAGCGAGATCTGACATTGATTTTTACTTGCAACCCACTTTGAATCAAAAGGGTGTGGTGATGATAGCGAGTAACTACAATGATAATCCTAACAGCAAAGAAAAACCACAGACCTTTGATGTGTTGCAAGGAAGTCAGCCAATGCTAGGAGCTAACACAAAAAACTTGCATGGCTATGATGTGAGTGGAGCAAACAACAAACAAGTGATCAATGAAGTGGCAAGAGAAAAAGCTCAACTAGAAAAAATCAATCAGTATTACAAGACTCTCTTACAAGACAAGGAACAAGAATATACCACTAGGAAAAATAACCAACGAGAAATTTTAGAAACATTGAGTAATCGTGCAGGTTATCAAATGAGGCAGAATGTGATTAGTTCTGAGATTTTTAAGAATGGCAACTTGAACATGCAAGCCAAAGAGGAAGAAGTTAGGGAGAAGTTACAAGAAGAAAGAGAGAATGAATACTTACGCAATCAGATCAGAAGTTTGCTCAGTGGTAAGTGATTGAAAGAAAAGGAGAGAGTAGATTTTTCTAATGGTAGAGAGAAACGCCAACGGGCATTAGCCTTACTTGATGGGTAAGGCGATCAATTAGGTAATCTTTTTAAAGCACTCATCATTTTTTAATCCTGTCTCTGCCTGAGACGAATACTTTTCAAACTGAATTTTGTTAGTTACACCGAGATTTTTTGTTCGTTTTCCACATCAAGCATTTTGCACTCCTTTTTCTTTCATGTATTTTTCAAGATCAAATTTCATCAGCAAATCCCTAACATAGTCGTTATACTGTTCAATAGTTTTTAGATTAGCGTAGAAATTCACTTCTTCATCTGTCATCACAAACAATTTCAATAGTGGGAGCTTAGTGCCATACAATTCTATTTGCGAGTCCATTTCTCTAATACTCATCTTGAACATGATAGGCTTACTGAAGAAAGGCAGAAATATTCCAAGAATTGATCGATCAAATTTAGAGAATAAGAAATTAGGATTCTTTGCAATCGCATGCAACAGCTCCATAGTTTCACTCTCAAGCAATTGATAAACCTTTTTAAACTTATCAACACCAATGCTTTTGATAACAGCGCGATAATCTTTCATGTAATTTCTTAGAACCTTATCTAACGCTCCCTTGTTTGTATGCATCTGTTTGAAAAAATCATGCATGGTTTTTATTTGATCTATGATTTTCTTTTTTTCATCAGTGTTTAAAAGTTCGTTCTCCTGCAAACTCTCAATAAGTTTTTCTTTCTTATCTTTTGAGTCAGCAATCATTGAGAAGAGTTTTCGCATGTTATTACTCATATCGTTCTTGATCCCTTCAATGGATTTTGTTTCTCTTTAGATTGTTCAAATCGTAAAGTTTTATATTAAAATTATACAATATCTGTTGTGTGAAAATTTCAGAGCGGTCATAATTCAAAGAGCAAAAAACTATTTTTTAACCATAAAATATTGTTTCAATCACTCTTATATCTATTTTTCAAAACTTACAAAAAACGCTTTTACAAATAGCCCTAAAAACCGATTTAAAAAGTTTTAATATTATAATTATTTAAAAAAAGCAAGATCGGTCGTAAAAATGCGTTACAACTAAAATAAAGGGTCAAGATAACTCATTTTCAAAAAGGAGTCTTAAGTTACCATTATTACGATGTTAAACAAGTTTTTAATTAAAATGGATTAGAAAAATCCGCTTTAAGTTGTCTTGACACAAATTTTAATTCTGTCTTGTTACGAATATTTAAAAAGGCTTTGTAGCATTCTTTAATTTGAGCAAATAAAATACAAATTTTTTAGGGTATCGTAAATTTTCTAAACTTTCTTTATTTTTAAAAACCCATAGCAATTTTAATCCTAAACTCCATGATTTTAAATTTAAAGGAGCGTTATTTAAAAACAACTCTGCGTTCAGTGTGTTGACAATTTTGTTTTTGGTATGGTGGTGGTTTTCCAATTAATATTAAGAAATTTGCTATAATGGGAGATAAGAACAAAAAGAATATGAATGCTTGGTGGCAAAAAATGTTTGATTTGTTTGTGGTTGGTGATTATTATAGCACTTGATTTCGTGGATAATTTTAGGATTAAAGGATTTTCTTAGTGTTTTAGGTATACTGCTGTGGGATGCTCTCTGCTAAAACACGCATTAGAACTCCGAGCAAGCGAGAACTTGTGCAACCAAAAATAATAGGAATCCAAAAATAAAAGGACTGATTATGGGAAAAATTTTAGCTTCTTTGTTGGGTGGCGGAACAAATCTTTTTGCAGGTTTATCTAGTGATTTGTTTTCTATGGTATTAAATTTTTTGTTCTTTCTAATGTTAATGATGGGACTTAATGAAATATTAGAGAAGAAATTCAACTTGCCCATGGATAATATCAAGAATTTTATGACGGAAGTGCTAAAGAATGGATTTGGTAGTATGAAAAACATGGGATCTGCTTTGATTGGCAATGGTTTTAGCAGTAGCAAATCAGACAGAACCGCTAATAAAATGAGTGTCCCCCAAGTAAAACTTTAGTGGTGCATTAACCATCTAAAGATGGAATTTTTTCATCTTTCACGGAGAGATTTATTTGGTCAACAAGGTTTTTACTGTCCTTAATTTTCTACTCGCTTCAAAAGAAACTTTAGAACAACAAGACAAAGAATTTTCACTCAGTGGAATCAGAGAATTAAAAGAGAAGTGCTTGTATCCATCAGATAAAAACGATTGCAATATCAATAACTAAACCATCGCAATACCCACTAAAAAATCTGTCTTTTCACTACAAAAATCTTGAAAAACCAATGATTTCCCACCTAAAAACACGCTAAAAACACATACTCTTTTTATGATTTTAATCTTACTTAAACAACCTTTTTAATATGATTGATTTTTGCTATTTTGAAAAGCTCAATACCCATTGAAAAATATTGAATAATCCCTCTGAATTTGGTCTTGAAAATTTTAATTACGAACTTGTTTAACATCGTAATAATAGTAACTTAAGACTCCTTTTTGAAAATTGAATTATCTTGACCCTTTATTAAATGATAGGATTGGTTATAGACAAAAGGAGTGTTGTAATTTATACGGAATTTAAAACCTTTATTGGATTTCATAGAAGCATCTTAACACTTTTTAATTTAAATTGATCTATTGTTAGGAGTTGTGGGGGATACTCTATTGTTTAGCAGAATACACTAAAAATTAAATGGATTAGATAGAACGATACTAAAAATAGTCTAATGGGCTAGGCGCTTACATATGGTGCCTTAAAGGACGGGGTTTTTCGCTAGTGGGATAAAGTTATCATTAGAGCTTGAGATACTTACAAGAACCAATTTTGCCATTGAGTCATAAGCATGATTAGCTTCATTGTGAAATTTGCGTGGCTTAAGAGATAGTATTTGCTTATTACGCTGAGAGAAACGAGTAGCAAAAGATAAGTAGTGTAATAAAAAAAGCTAGGTTTTATTATAAGAGCAAATAAGAATAATATTGGATAAACTAAAATCACCCCTGCCCCATAAGAAAAAAGCCCTATTAAAAAACCTATAACGATAGAGCTGATATTGAACAGCTTATAATAAAGGCTGTACTTATCTAAATGTTTGTTGAAAGAATGTTTGAATTGTAAGAAGTTTTGTTTTAATTTGCTAATTCGGTTGTTCCATTTTGGTTTTTAAAGAAATAGTCCAGGGCGGTGAACTTACAAAGGAGCATAAAATAATAAATATTTTACAAAACCACCCTAATCTAACTCCAAATTTCAAAGAATACCCCACTTGCTGATACTAGCATGTGGTATAGCACAAACCAACGATTTGTTTGTTTATGCCAAAAAAAGAACAGAAAACATCTGTTAAAGAATAAAGGAGTTTTCCATCCAAAAAACACAGATCTATTGTATAAAAATAATCTTAAGAGAAACTTAAAAAATACCAATAAGCCGCATACAAGCAAGAAAAACATAACACTATAAGACCTAGATTTACTTACCTTATTACATGGAAAAATTTTGATTCATAGTTTTGTAAAAATTGTGGTAAAATGTGTTGATATTTTTTGAAATTAGGTTACAAAAACTATAAGATGCTTGCAAAAATCGTTTTTAGCTCATTGGTTGCGTTTGGAGTTTTGTCGGCTAATGTGGAGCAGTTTGGTTCATTTTTCAACGAGATAAAAAAAGAACAAGAAGAAGTGGCCGCAAAAGAAGACGCTCTTAAGGCTCGCAAGAAGCTCTTAAGCAATACGCATGATTTCTTAGAAGACTTGATTTTTAGGAAACAAAAAATCAAAGAGCTTATGGATCATAGAGCTAAAGTTCTTTTAGACTTAGAAAACAAATACAAAAAAGAAAAAGAGGCTCTAGAGAAAGAGACAAGGGGTAAAATTCTCACTGCTAAGTCAAAGGCTTATGGTGATCTAGAGCAAGCCTTAAAAGATAACCCTCTCTATAAGAAACTTCTTCCTAACCCTTATGCCTATGTTTTAAACCAAGAAACATTCACCAAAGAAGATAAAGAGCGTTTGAGTTATTACTACCCTCAAGTGAAAACGAGCAGTATTTTTAAAAAAACTACCGCTACCACTAAAGATAAGGCTCAGGCTTTGCTTCAAATGGGTGTGTTTTCTTTAGATGAAGAACAAAACAAAAAAGCGAGCCGATTAGCTTTATCTTATAAGCAAGCGATTGAAGAATATTCCAATAACATTTCTAATTTATTGAGCAGAAAAGAATTGGATAATATAGATTATTACTTACAGCTTGAAAGAAACAAGTTTGACTCTAAAGCAAAAGATATTGCTCAAAAAGCTACTAACACGCTTATTTTTAACTCGGAACGCTTGGCGTTTAGCATGGCGATTGATAAGATCAATGAGAAATACTTAAGGGGCTATGAGGCTTTTTCTAACTTGTTGAAAAATGTCAAAGATGATGTGGAATTGAATACTCTGACTAAAAACTTTACCAATCAAAAATTGAGTTTCGCTCAAAAACAAAAATTGTGTTTGTTGGTTTTAGATAGCTTCAATTTTGATACCCAATCCAAAAAATCTATATTAAAAAAGACTAATGAATACAATATTTTCGTAGATAGCGATCCTATGATGAGCGATAAAACAACTATGCAAAAAGAACACTACAAGATATTTAATTTCTTCAAAACAGTACTTTCTGCATACCGAAACAATGTTGCCAGGAATAATCCCTTTGAATAGGAAAGGAGACGCTCTTGAAAAGTATCTTCAAAAAACTAGGTTCTGTCGCTCTTTATTCTTTAGTTATTTATGGGGGCTTAAACGCTATCAATACAGCATTATTACCGAGTGAATACAAAAAATTAGTGGCTTTAGGCTTTAAAAAAATCAAAACACTCCATCAAAGACATGACGAAAAAGAAGTTACAGAAGAGGAAAAAAAATTCGCCACTAACGCTTTGAGAGAAAAATTACGAAATGATAGAGCGAGAGTAGAGCAAATTCAAAAGAATATTGAAGCGTTTGAAAAAAAGAACAACTCTTCTATTCAAAAAAAAGCGACTAAGCACAAAGGATTACAAGAATTAAACGAAACTAACGCTAACCCTTTGAATGACAACCCTAATAGTAATTCTTCCACTGAAACCAAATCTAATAAAGATGATAACTTTGATGAGATGATCAATAAGGTGAATGAAGCTTTTGTGAAACCTGCTACTCCGCTTGTGCCTAATGAGTGGAGAACACCTGAAATTGAAACCATTATCAATGAGTGTATTATTTCAAGCAACGATTACGATGGGTTAAGAAAGTGTTTGATCAAAGGCATCAAGGATCAAAAAATTCTTGCCCCATTATTAGAGAAAATTCAAGAAATAGAGACAGAAAATAACAAGTTTTCTAGACAACACTTGAGTGGTTTAAAACTTGCTCTTAATAACAGCAACAATAGAACCTTTCTTATAGCTTCGTGCGCTATTTGTGAGAAGAGAAAAAAAGAAATGGAGCAAGAAAACAACTACCAAGATACTACAAATGCAAGTGGGTTTGGAGCTACTGATACAAAAGAAAATGAAGCAAAAGATGCAACATTCTCAAACAATCGCTCTAAATCTGAATTGCCCAATAGCGTCATTAATCAAATAGAACAAAGCATCGCTCATGGAAAAAAATAGCGATCAAAATTATTAGATCAAAAAACAACTAGAGAAACAAATCCCAAAAGTTAGAAATCATAGCTTGTTGTCTCAGAAAAATCATTTAACAATGATCTTACTTGATTGCCTTTCTTGTAGGTATTGCTGCTTACTTTGTTCTAGGGATATTTCTAATGCATCCAACTTCTCTAAATAATTTAAAAAGACCTTGTTGTGAGCTAACATAAGCTTTTTGATTCCTTTGATGAAATTTTTATTCTTTAGGCTTTCTACAAGCGTCTGTGAAGCAGTGATTAAGGAAGTTGTACCTCCAATGTTGCTCTGATACGCCTTTAGAGAAGTTTCTAAGTGCTCTCTTATATTTTGTTTTTCTTGTTCGATTTTCAGCTTCCCCTCACAATAAAGAACTAAAACTTTATCGGATATTCCGCATTGTTGCTCAGCAGTGTTTTGGTCTAAGGGATTGATTTTCATATAGGTTAATAAAAGTTCAGGGTTAGACATATAAGTCTTGAAAATCACATCTTCTGAGATGAAAAATAACTCATTCGCTTCAAAATTGGCTTTCAATAACGCTAAATCTCCCCTCAAAGCAATGGCCGCTTTTTTGATGTTTAAAGCATCTTCTTTACCTATTTTATCATTAGCGCTAGGGCTAGTGGTTGAAAAAATCTCATCTAAGTTTTTGAGCACTTGTTGGTTGGTCTCTTTATAGGTGCTATCAAGTTGCTTTAAGCCGCTTGTTATATCTTCTGCCATCAAAACAGACAATAGTAAAAAAGAAGATATAGTATTTTTCACGAGTGTTTTCATTTGACAATAACTTTAGAGCTAGCAATGTTTCTTGCTGTCGTTTCTCTCTCTAATTTCAGTTGTTCTTCCCAAAGGTCGGCTTTTTTTTCAAGATTCTCTATATAGTTTAAATGATTTTCTGCGTTTAAGATCGCAACTTCTATGAGCGCGTTCAAATCTACTGATCCTTTTAAGGTTTTGATTTCTCCATTGATCCCATTCAAATAAGCGATATTTTGAAAATCTGCATCACTCAGTTTATTTTGAATAAGGGCTACAATCATTCTGTAATTCTGAATAACCTGTTCCATAAGGCATGCTGAAATTTTTAGCCCATCAAGATAGGGGCATTTTGTGGGTACTAGAGTAAATGTTTCAATGATTCCAAATGGTGCACCCATGCTTGAAAAAAAACTAAGAGCAGGCGCATAGATGGCGCTTTGAAACAAAGCCTGACCCGTTAGGGAATTATAATCAATAAGGGTCGCTTTTTGCATAGCCACTTTCAACCATGTTTCAAAACCTTTTAAGGTTTCTTCAAACGCCTTGATACCAATCGTATTGTAAGCGATGTATTGAGCATTGTCAGAAGAACTTCCCAGAGCTTGAGAAAGCATTTCCATTTGTGTTTTTAGGGTAACGCTTGGTTCAAAGCTGTTTTTTAGTGCTTCTAAGAGAGCGTTTTGCTGGTTCATTTTGAGCTTGATTATTTCGTTATTTTTTTGGAGCGCGATTTGCATGTTTTGGATTTCTGTTTGGGTATTAATTTTTTGTTTTTCCACGATCATTTTGACATTCCCCCCCAATGCGCTAAGCGCGCTTGAATACCCTTCCATGACGCCAAGCAAGATGTCTGAACCTGCAAAAAACCCCCCTGTCATGCTATTGACACCATTAATAACGCCATTAGCCCCTTTTAACATAGCGCTCATAGTTGCAAGCTGAGTTCTCAATTCTCCCTCTATTTGCGCTTGAATGGCTTTTTCTTTGGCATTAGATTGAGCCTCTATGACTTTTAATTCGGCTTGAGCGGTTTTTTGTTTGGCTTGTGCATCCGCCTGAATGGCTTTTAAGGCAGGTTCAAGCGTTATTACTGCCTCTGCACCATTCAGAGACAAGCCACAAAAAGTTAAGAAAGAAAATATGCTTAAAAAACATTTCACATCTCTTTCCTCACTTTATGATTATTTTAGTTTGCACCCTTTTTGTTAAGTAGCTATCTTTTTGCCCCTTAAGTTTGTCTTTGATGTAATCAAGATAAGTCAAATGCGATTTCAAAAAAGATTTATTCGCTATTATATTGTAATTATATAGCGAGCTTATGTTAGAAATCGCTTGAGTGTCATAGGTGCTAGTAGCTAATCCTGATTGATTAAGTATCATTTGAGAAGCGTTCTGCAACAAATTGGTATTGTTTTTCACAAATTCTATATAGTATTTTCTCAAAATTTCTGCTACTTTTTCAGCATAGCAATAAACGACAAGAACTTTGTCCCCAATAGGGCATGCAGGAGTGGTCATAGGATTAACGCCTGAAGTTAGGGCATTAGCGGCTAACGCTTGGTATTTGGCATAAACAGTGGGCATAGAAACACTCATAGGAGTCATAGAAATTTGCATGCAACTAAAAAACACTTTTGATGAGCCAACAAGTGCACCTAAAGCGGTACAGCTATCAAGGGAATCGGCTGTATCATTCATTGAGCTGTTGCTTGCTTGAGAACGCAGTTGCTCTTGTAGAGCTAGGGCGTATTTTGGTGTTGCACTTGTAATATTGCCTAATATACCGCTCATTATTTCAACCGTTGTTGGCACACTAGGAACAGCGATTTGATTCGTCGCATAAGCTTCAATAGCGCTGGGATTTTTAGGGGTAGTGTTACTCGCTAAAATGCTTGCAATCTGACTATTAACAGCACTAATTTGCACGCCTTGCGTGTTGCCTTGCGCGTTAAATTCCCCTGTTAATTTGCTGATATTTAGAATATTGTTCCCCACAGCCATGCTTTGATCGTTAAAACCTTGATACAATTGGTTGTATTGTTGGTTAGCGGCTTTCATAGGCATGCTTACGGCTTCAGCGATGCTCTGATTGTATTGGGTCATGATAGCGGTCATTTGCGGATTAGTAAATCCCACAACAATAGGAATAATCGCTGCTGACATAGCACCCGCTACTATTCCTGCAAATGGCCCTGCAACACCACTTGTGCTTGAGATGATTGAGGAGATTTCCGATAAGAATCCTGCGGAAGATGATTCATATATAGCTTGTGTACCTGCCATGTTAATACCTCCTAGTTAATACCCTAAGATCGGTGGTAAAAACGATGAATCTGAGTATGTTGGCGCATAGCCATACATGAAAGGATTGTTTGGACCGTAATCGCCCATCATTTGGCTCATGAGAAGATTTTGAATGCCCCACATCGCATTGATACCTAGATTATCATTAGGTTGAAAACTCCCTAAACTTATGTCGTCAAACTTGATATTAACATTCTTATCGTTATAGTCATTGAGTATGGCCACTTTTTGTTCTAGGGTTTCTTTAGGGATCTCTATTTTTAGTTGATCTCTAGAAACAAGCCCCACGCTATTTAGCGCCATATCTTCAGGACTAATATCTTTTATATCAGTGTTTTGGTCAGCGTTAAGCGGAGCGTTAAACATGCTAATGATAAGACACCAAGCAAATAGTAATTTAATTTTATAAAAATTCGTTTTCATACTTTTGACTCCTTTATTCTTATTTTTAGCACCATTCTAGCGCATTAACGCCACTCAATCGTTATTTTTGTTTTGATTTTTTTGATCGAGCATTTTGTTTGTTACTTCATCAATGTTTTGAAAATATTTTTCAAAAAGCTCTTTCTTTTTAGCTTCAACGCTCATATCAATTTGAATCCAATTAGGAACAATGGAGTCCATGATTAAATGCATGAAGTCATAGGCATGATTTGTTGGGTATATTTTGTTCTGAACATAGTATTCTAAAAAATTCGCTTGAACAAAAAAATTCTCTATATCGCTCTGCATATCCTCGCTTATGTTGTTATTGATAGGTTTTTCTAGTAATCTGAGAATCCTATACGACTGCATGATAGTTTCTAGCATGAAGTAAGCATAAACATAAACTAATGATACAAAAGAATTATTTGCTTTAAACGAGCTTGCGTCATTTTTCCCACTTTGAAGAGGAATCAATTTTGATAGTGTTTTCTGGGGATCTTGCCCATCGTTTATTTCTTTAAAAAAGCTGAAGTCTAAATCCTGATTACTGAGAAATGACTTGACAAAGTGAAGATTAGCATTGAGACTATCTATGAGACTTGAATAAAGGTGTTCTGTTTTGACATCATCTATATTCAAAACATTCTCATAAAACACATTGACATGGTCTTCTAAGAAATTAGAAAAATCATAAAGAGTGGTAAGGTTTTGTTCAGTGATTTCGCCTTCCATTTCTTCTTCTATGAAGTCCAATTCTTCTCTCAGTTCAAAAAGGTAATTAGAAAAACTATCCAAAATCGTCAAGACATCATTTTCTAAAATTTTCAATAATTTTTGTTCACGCAAATTTTGTTTCATTTTAATACTCCTCTATTTGTTGATACATTTGTCTCAAGGCCTGATATTTATCTATGATACTATGGTTTTGGATAATCTTATCAATTTCTTTGACAAATACAGTATCTGTGGATAAAATTTTCAAATATTCTTTAGGAATGCCTCTCAAATTAAAACTAGCGATAACGCTAGGGCTTCCATCCTGTTTGTAGAGAATTTTCCTATCTAGCCCTTTAGTGATGATTTCAAATTCTTTTTCTGTAACATTAGCCAATCTTTGGTAATCAGAAAGATTGCCCCCATCGTTTCTCAAAAAAATCTTTGTAGGGCATTGTTCTCTAATCGTATCAGCAATAGGGCAAGCCAAAAGATCAGTGATGCTTTGAGTCGCAAGTCTAACAATAGCGTTTCTTTTCCTTGCAGTTTTTAGCATGTCTCTTACAAAATAAGCGACCTTTGGATCGCCTAAATATTTCCAGGCTTCATCAATATCTAAGACAAATCTACGCCCATCCATTGCCTCTTGGATACGAGCGAAAAGGTAAAAACAAATAAAGGGCGAAACATCATTATTGTCTAAGAAACTTGACCCATCAACGCCAATAATCGTTTTTGAAAAATCTAAGCGATCCGTTGCTTTATTATCAAAAAGCCATTGAAATTCACCATTGGTTGATTTGCAAAAAGGCGCTAATCGCGCGACAAGCCCATTGGGATCATTGTGGTCTTTCCCGAAAGCATTAATAAGTTGAGTGATGGGATAATCTAGGTTCATATCTCCTGTGATAAGGTTGGTTACTGCCGCTGCAAGCGTATTAGAATCTGCTAGGCTAAAAGAGAGGCTGTTGCCATTTTCATCTTTTTCATCGCTTTTGGTTGCTAAGTTTTTCACAAGCTCTTTGACAACAGAAATAGCTGTTTGTTTTTGCTCCATTGTTGCATTGGATTTTTGCACACAAGCCGCCCAAGCAAAAGGATTTAATCCCGTATCTGTCCCTAGCTCAATCTTGACATACTCCCCACCCATTGCGACAATATTCCCATAAGCGCCATAATCTTTATCCATATAGACCATAGTGAGCTTTTGCTTGTCTTTGCTGACATTAGCAGGAAAATTGTGAGCAAATTGTCCCATAGCGTTCAAGGTCATTGACATAAACACTGTCTTACCTGAACCGGTTGAACCAAGTATCAAAGTGTGTCCCGCTGAAGCTGAACCAAAATCAGTAGGCATGTGGAAGTTCAGATAAAAAGGCGAATTGATCTCGCTTTTTAGCGTCATCACACTATTGCCCCAAGCGTTATTCTCTTGATTGCCATCAAAACTCATAGCCCTCATAGCGATGAAATCAGCAAAATTATTAGAGGTTACATCAAAAATAAAAGGAAGCGTGATAAAAGAGCAATGTTTGGCAAAAAAGTAATTTTCCATAGAGAAAGTCGCTGCGTTGGCTAAAAAACCTTTAGCGTTAAGACTAGAGACGCATTCCTTAACGCTTTGTTTCATTTTTTCAAAGCTATCAGCAAACAACACTAAAGAATTACCATAACTGCCTAGCGTAATATCACCATTACCCACTAATTCGCTCAAGCAACCTAAAGTCATGCCCTGCTCTTTAGAGCCTCCACTAATAATAATTCTTCTAGAGGTGAAAGCTAGTTTGTCCTTTAAAACCTGTGAGTTTTTAGGCGAATAAGCATGCATAAAGATGAATTCGCTGTCTAGAGCGTTGATTTTATCAAACAAATCGCTCTGTGATTTAGGGGCGTATTCACTAATCTCAATAGCGCTAAAATATTTTTCACTCAAATCGTCATTTAAGATTTTTCCATGCTTATTGGCAAAATAAACTTCTTTCACCCCACCATGCATTTTTTCCTTGAGATACAAGTCTTTTCTGTTGCAAATAAAAGGGGCTTCATTCATTCCCACAAGAAAATTGTAAAACTCGCATTGTTTGGAGTAAATAACCCCATCTTTGGTGTATTCTTTCAATCTGGTGGGGTGGTATTTACTCAATAGCTCTTCTATGAGCTCTATCCTATCCTTGAAGTTTTCAAGCTTGGCTCTAATAATCCTTTGAAACTCTTCAAAATTATTGTCTGCAAAATGCTTTTTATTCATAACGGGTTCATTGAGAGTGTCTAATAAATCTTGCTCTATGGTCAGAAAAAAACTAATGTCATAAAAACTTTCTCTCTTTTGCTTCTCATTATAGGCTCGCATAAAATCATTAGAAAAAGCAAGACTATAGTCCCTATTGGTTTCATCAATAACGATTTTCTTTTTAACAGTGTGAAAATAAAATTTGAATTCAGGGGTAACAAAATTCCTAAAAACGCTATAAATAGAAGCGTGTAACTCTATGAGATCTTTTTTGGAAGTGGTTAAAAAATCAATGCCCCCCAATTTGATTGTGCCTAAAAGAGAATAGTTGTTAGTAAGGATCACCCCATCATCTAAAAAACATTCATAGTTATTCGCTAGATAGGAGTTTGCAGCGCTCACAAGTCTGTCTTCTCTGTTTGGATTTAAGTGGATGTCATTAGCCATTTCTTTACTAGGCTTCATGGAAAAAATGCTCATGAATGCTTTGTTTTTCACGCCCTTAAACAAAAAAGGTTTTTTAAATTTCATCGCTCGCTCCATTCTTTGATAAAGCCTATAATCTTTCTTGAATCCAAGAGCTACAAGCACAATAACAATCGCTATAATCAAAACAGGTTCATAGGCTTGAAAAAGAATAACAGATAATACAATGGTTACAAACAATATAAATATAGAGGAATAAATAAAAGTTTCAGGGAAACCAAACAACCTATTCCCCCCATCAAACAAGACTTTAAAAAAGGGATTGACACCTTTTTGCATGTCTGCTTTAAGCTCTTCTATTTTTTGAAACTGCCGCTTTTGAACCTCTTGCTCTATGATTAGCTTTTTTTGTTCGTCAGCTTGTTTGCTTGCCACAAACACCCCTCTCTTTATAGATATACCGCTTCACATGTAATCGTATAAAAGATTTTTTTGAGAGACTCTATGGTGCTAATATGTTTCAAAAGATCATTAGGGTCATAAGAATTGAATACGGCCAATAAAACATTATATAGCTTATCATCGCATAAAATTTCTCTTGTTTCTCCGCGCAATGACAGAAAGCAGCGTTGTTTATTGGTCGTGCTGATGCTTTTAAAAGTAAAAAAGTCTTTTACTTCAGGATTGATCTGTAATTCTACATTCAGTCCCATTTCTTTACCCTTTTCATCAAAGATTTTTTCAATGATTGGATCGTAATGCTTCAAATCCTTTATTTTTTTAAGGACTCTATTGACAATCACGAAGTCAAAAACTTCATCTTTGATAATATCGGGATTGACTTCTTTGAAAGTTACTTTCTTGTCTTTCAAATTTTTGATAGTCGCCTTGAAACTATCAAAATCTAAATTCGTATAAACAAGCCCATTGGGAGTGTTTTTTTCTTTTTCTTGCACTTCTTTTTTGGCTTGATTATCGTCATTTGCTGACCCATACGAACTGAAAACAACGAGACTTAAGAGAACTTTCAAAAAAAAGCCTCTTAGTTTTTTATTACTATTATTGTTGATCAATTTAGCTAGCTCCACTTTCGCCAATATTGAAGCCAAACTTAGTGCTCAAATAGATAATACCGCCTGCCACCGCTAACATAGCTATGGGTTGCGCATAAGCAAAAACAGTCGCCTGACCTCTTTTGATGTCATCAGAGATTTTCCAAATATCTGCTATGCCTTTGACCCCTAGAGCGCAACCACCTACGATCGCTAGAACAGAAATGATCTGAATAACCAAACTTTTAGTTTCAGTGATGCCTGTTGTAGGACTGTTGACCGCCATTAAAGGATTGGTTGTCATCACTAGCCCTAAAGTTACTACAACTTTCTTGTAGTTGTCAGTGATTCTTGTAAAAAATTTCATGCGTTTCCTTTCAAATTGAAATCAATCGTTTGAGTATATCAAAAAAAAGTATTTTTATACTATTCATACAAGCACTACTTCATAATTTAAATCAAAACCGACGCTTTTGTTTGACAACTGACATAATTTAGGAACAATAAACCTACTTGTCCCAACCATTTTTCTTTCTCAAGTCGTTGTAGAATTGTAGATCTTTAGGATCTTTGATGTATTTTTTAATCGTCTCAGGTTGAAACCTAAAAACAAGCAGAAACAAACCCAAGCTGATCAGAGTGAGAATAAAGCTCCACTTTAAGCAACTCCATAGACCACTAAAGAAACTTTTTTTGAAGCTGTCTTTGAAAATCTGTCCTATTGATTTGTTTTCCATGTGAATCACAAACACTTAATTGCAAATACACACTTCATGGTAAGCATGACACACACAAACCAAACTATTTTTAGAACGCTTCATGCACTCACCTTGCTTCCAACCATAACTTTAGCATTGCATTTGATTTCTTCTTGAAGGCTCATTTCTTATTTCTTTATCTTGTTAAAATTTGTCTATTTTAACAAGTTTTTGTTAATTATGGGTAAAAATGTGAATCGTTCCTAGCCTTTAGATGCTTGCAACGACTGGAATTTTTCAATGTTATTAATGATTAATGAAAAAATGCCTAATATTGTAGTATAATAAGAATGTTCAAAGATATAAACTGACCACTCAAGCGTGTAGTGATTTTTAGCAGTCTTTGATACCAAATTTAGGTAAAGGAGAAACAATGGTTAACGAAACTATTGATCAAACACCAAGCCAAACAGCTTTTAACCCGCAGCAATTTATCAATAATCTTCAAGTAGCTTTTCTTAAAGTTGATAACGCTGTCGCTTCATTTGATCCTGATCAAAAACCAATCGTTGATAAGAATGATAGGGATAACAGGCAAGCTTTTGAGAAAATCTCGCAACTAAGGGAGGAATTCGCTAATAAAGCGATCAAAAATCCTGCCAAAAAGAATCAGTATTTTTCAAACTTTATCAGTAAGAGCAGTGATTTAATCAACAAAGACAGTCTCATTGATACAGGTTCTTCCATAAAGAGCTTTCAGAAATTTGGGACTCAGCGTTACCAAATTTTTATGAATTGGGTGTCCCATCAAAAAGATCCATCTAAAATCAACACCCAAAGAATCCGAAGTTTTATGGAAAATATCATACAACCCCCTATCTCTGATGATAAAGAAAAAGCGGAGTTTTTGAGGTCTGCCAAACAAGCTTTTGCAGGAATTATCATAGGAAACCAGATCCAATCAGATCAAAAATTCATGGGCGTGTTTGATGAATCTTTGAAAGAAAGGCAAGAAGCAGAAAAAAATGGAGGGTCTACTGGAGAGCCTACTGGTGGGGATTGGCTTGATATTTTTTTATCATTTGTGTTTAACAAAAAACAATCTTCCGATCTCAAAGAAACGCTCGATCAAGAACCAGTTTCTCATGTCCAACCAGATATAGCCACTACCACCACCGACATACAAGGCTTACCGCCTGAATCTAGGGATTTGCTTGATGAAAGGGGTAATTTTTCTAAATTCACTCTTGGTGATATGGAAATGTTAGATGTTGAGGGTGTCGCTGACATTGATCCTAATTACAAGTTCAACCAATTATTGATTCACAATAACGCTCTGTCTTCTGTGTTAATGGGGAGTCATAATGGCATAGAACCTGAAAAAGTTTCATTATTGTATGGGGGCAATGGTGGTCCTGAAGCTAGGCATGATTGGAACGCCACCGTTGGTTATAAAAACCAACAAGGCAACAATGTGGCTACACTCATTAATGTGCATATGAAAAACGGCAGTGGGTTAGTCATAGCAGGTGGTGAGAAAGGGGTTAACAACCCTAGTTTTTATCTCTACAAAGAAGACCAGCTCACAGGCTTGAAACAAGCATTGAGTCAAAAAGAGATCCAAAACAAAGTGGATTTCATGGAATTTCTTGCAAAAAACAACGCTAGATTAGATAACTTGAGCAAGAAAGAGAAAGAAAAATTCCAAAATGAGATTGAAGATTTTCAAAAAGACTCTAAGGCTTATTTAGATGCCCTAGGGAATGATCACATTGCTTTTGTTTCTAAAAAAGACAAAAAACATTTAGCTTTAGTTGCTGAGTTTGGTAATGGGGAATTGAGCTACACTCTCAAAGATTATGGGAAAAAACAAGATAAAGCTTTAGATAGGGAGACAAAAACCACTCTTCAAGGTAACCTAAAACATGATGGCGTGATGTTTGTTAATTATTCTAATTTCAAATACACCAACGCCTCCAAGAGTCCTGATAAGGGTGTGGGTGCTACGAATGGCGTTTCCCATTTGGAAGCAAATCTTAGCAAGGTAGCTGTCTTTAATTTGCCTAATTTAAATAATCTCGCTATCAATAGTTATATAAGGCGAGACTTAGAAGATAAACTGAGGGCTAAAGGATTGTCCCCACAAGAAGCTAATAAGCTCATCAAAGACTTTTTGAACAGCAACAAAGAATTGGTTGAAAAAGCTTTAAACTTCAATAAAACTGTAGCTGAAGCTAAAAACACAGGCAATTATGATGAAGTGAAAAAAGCTCAGAAAGATCTTGAAAAATCTATAAGGAAACGAGAGCATTTAGAGAAAGAAGTAATGAAAAAATTGGAGAACAGAAACGACAACAAAAATAGAATGGAAGCAAAAGCTCAAGCTAACAGCCAAAAAGATAAGATTTTTGCAATTATCAATGAAGAGGCTGGTAAGGAAGCAAGAGCGGCCACTTGCGTTCAGAATCTTAAAGGCATCAGAATGGAATTGTCTGATAAGCTTGAAAACATCAACAAGAATTTGAAAGACTTTGATAAATCTTTTGATGAATTCAAAAATGGCAAAAATAAGGATTTTAGCAAGGCAGAAGAAACGCTAAAAGCCCTTAAAGACTCGGTGAAAGATTTAGGCATCAATCCAGAATGGATTTCAAAAGTTGAAAACCTTAATACAGCTTTGAATGAATTCAAAAATGGCAAAAATAAGGATTTCAGCAAGGTAACGCAAGCAAAAAGCGACCTTGAAAATTCCATTAAAGATGTGATCATCAATCAAAAGATAACGGATAAAGTTGACAATCTCAATCAAGCTGTATCAATAGCTAAAGCAACGGGTGATTTCAGTAGGGTAGAGCAAGCGCTAGCCGATCTCAAGAATTTCTCAAAAGGACAATTGACTCAACAAGCTCAAAAAAATGAAGATTTCAATACTGGAAAAAATTCTAAACTATACCAATCCGTTAAGAATGGTGTAAATGGAACCCTAGTCGGTAATGGGTTATCTGGAATAGAGGCCACAGCTCTCGCCAAAAAATTTTCGGATATCAAGAAAGAATTGAATGAGAAATTTAAAAATTTCAACAACAATAACAATAATGGACTCAAAAACGAACCCATTTATGCTGAAGTTAATAAAAAGAAAACAGGACAAGTAGCTAGCCCTGAAGAACCCATTTATACTCAAGTTGCTAAAAAGGTAAAAGCAAAAATTGACCGACTCGATCAAATAGCAAGTGGTTTGGGTGGTGTAGGGCAAGCGGGGTTCTCTTTGAAAGGGCATACTAAAGTTGGTGATCTCAGTAAGGTAGGGCTTTCAGCTAACCATGAACCCATTTACGCTACGATTGATGATCTCGGCGGACCTTTCCCTTTGAAAAAGCATGATAAAGTTGGTGATCTCAGTAAGGTAGGGCTTTCAAGGGAGCAAGAATTGAAACAAAAGATTGACAATCTCAATCAGGCGGTATCAGAAGCTAAAGCATGTCATTTTGACAACCTAGATCAAATGATAGACAAGCTCAAAGATTCTACAAAAAAGAATGTTATGAATCTATATGTTGAAAGTGCAAAAAAAGTGCCTACTAGTTTGTCAGCGAAATTGGACGATTATGCTACTAACAGCCACACACGCATTAATAGCAATGTCAAAAATGGAGCAATCAATGAAAAAGCGACTGGTATGCTAACGCAAAAAAACCCTGAGTGGCTCAAGATCGTGAATGATAAGATAGTTGCGCATAATGTGGGAAGCGTTTCTTTGTCAGAGTATGATAAAATTGGCTTCAACCAGAAGAATATGAAAGATTATTCTGATTCGTTCAAGTTTTCCACCAAGTTGAACAATGCTATAAAAGACATTAAGTCTGGCTTTGTGCAATTTTTAACCAATACATTTTCTACAGCATCTTATTACTGCTTGGCGGAAGAAAATGCGAAGCATGGAATCAAAAATGCTAATACAAAAGGTGGTTTCCAAAAATCTTAAAGGATTAAGGAATACCAAAAACGCAAAAACCACCCCTTGCTAAAAGCAAGGGGGCTTTCTAACTAAAGCATTCCGTTGAATGCTAACAAGAAAGGCTTTATCCTTTAAAGTCTGCATGAATATTTCCTACCCTAAAAAGACTTAACCCTTTACTCAAAATGTTGTTCGCAGCGTTAATGTCTCTGTGTTCTTTATGCCCACAATCAGGACACAAATATTGCCTGTGATTCAATTTGAGCTTATGGTTGATGCTCCCACAATGATAGCAAGTTTTGCTGGTGTATTGTGGGGGAACTTTCACTAACAATTTGCCATTATGCTGTTGTTTGTAGTCTAAAAAGCTTGTAGATAGGTAATTCTTTTCCAAATATAAAAACGCTTTTCTAGATCTCTCTAAAGCGCTTTATAATCAACGCAATACCCTTATAGTGTGAGTTATAGCCCTTTTTTGGAATTGTGTTATTTTGACTCTAAATTTTTATTAGCGTTACAATTTGAGCCATTCTTTAGCCTGTTTTTCTAGCCAAACCACATCGCCGCTCGCATGAAATTCCACTTTAGGGAATGCGCATGCGTTTTTCTTAAGGGCGTATTTTTGGTGCAAATATTCCACAATAGCATCGCCAGAATGGATGAGTAGGGGAGGCGTTGAAAGGGCAAAATGTTCCATAAAATAGCCCTCAATTTGGTGAGCGATTAAGGGAAAATGCGTGCAACCTAAAATAACCACTTCAGGCAAGATCTTTAATGGAGTGAAATAATAACGCATGCAAGTTTCTAGCAATTCGCCCTCTAAAATATTTTCTTCAATCAAAGGCACAAAAAGAGAAGTGGCTAAATGCGAAACATTCAAATAGCCTTGTTGTTTCAGGGCGTTGTCATAAGCGTTGGATTGAATCGTCGCTTTTGTCCCTAGCACTAAAATAGGGGCGTTTTTATCTTTTACTTGTTGTTTGATCGCTAAAATGCTTGGCTCAATCA
Source organism: Helicobacter pylori oki112 (assembly GCF_000600085.1). Lineage (NCBI taxonomy): Bacteria > Pseudomonadati > Campylobacterota > Epsilonproteobacteria > Campylobacterales > Helicobacteraceae > Helicobacter > Helicobacter pylori. The sequence continues at coordinate 870,021 of NZ_CP006821.1, read as the reverse complement.
CGCCCACAATAGGGATTTTGGAATGCTTTTGCATCTCTTCTAAAGCTAGAGCGCTCGCTGTGTTGCATGCCACAATCAATAATTCAATCTTGTGCGGTTTGAAAAAATCCAAAGCCTCTAAGCCAAATTGCTTGATCGTGGTGGGGTCTTTAGTGCCATAAGGCACTCTAGCGCTATCGCCATAATAGATGATTTCATCAAACAATTGCGCTTTTAAAAGGCTTTTTAAAACGCTAAAACCTCCCACACCGCTATCAAAAACACCTACTTTCATGACACTTTTTTAATTTAATGGGATTTAATAAGGGATTTTATTTTTCATTCATTAAATTTAAAAATTCTTCATTGTCCTTAGTTTGTTGCATTTTAGAATACACAAAGCTTAAGGCTTCTATGTCATCCATTTGTTGCATCACATTCCTTAAAACCCACACTTTAGTCAAGCGGTCTTTGCCAAGCAAGATATTATCTTTTCGTGTGCCGGATTTTAAAATATCAAAGGCCGGGTAAATGCGCCTGTCTGCAATATTCCTCGCTAAAACGATTTCGCTATTCCCGGTGCCTTTAAATTCTTCAAAAATCACCTCATCCATTCTGGATCCCGTTTCAATCAATGCAGTAGCGATAATCGTCAAGCTCCCGCCTTCTTCAATATTCCTTGCGGCTCCAAAAAAGCGCTTGGGCCTGTGCAAGGCGTTCGCATCCACGCCCCCACTTAAAACCTTACCGCTTGAGGGCGTTACAGCGTTATACGCTCTGGCTAAACGGGTGATAGAATCTAGTAAAACCACCACATCTTTGCCCATTTCCACTCGCCTTTTAGCCCTTTCTAGCACCAACTCAGCGATTCTTATGTGATTGTTTGCGGGCAAATCAAAAGTGGAGCTAAAAACTTGACCTTTAACGCTTCGTTGCATATCCGTAACTTCTTCAGGGCGCTCATCCACTAAAAGGATAATCAGTTCCACTTCAGGGTGGTTAGAGGTGATGCCTTGGGCGAGTTCTTTCATGAGCTCCGTTTTCCCAGTCCTTGGTGGCGCGACGATCAAAGCCCTTTGACCTTTCCCCACAGGGCTGAATAAATCTAGCATTCTGCCGGTAACTTTAGTGGGTTCGTATTCTAATTTGATTTGTTCATCAGGGAATAGGGGGGTTAGATTGTCAAACAAAGGGCGGTTTTTAATCTCATCTGAAGGCAAATAATTGATGGCTTCTATTTTTAAAAGGGCGTAGTATTTTTCCTGGTCTTTGGGGGATCGCACTTGACCGGTAACAATATCTCCATTCCTTAAAGCAAAACGCCTGATTTGAGAAGGGCTGACATAAGTGTCGTTATGCCCGTCTGAAAAACTCCCATCAAACCCTCTTAAAAAGCCATAGCCATCAGGCATGATTTCTAAAATCCCGGTAAAAAGAATGTATCCGCCTTGCGTAACTTGGGTTTTTAAAATTTCAAACATCAAGTCTTGTCGTTTGAATTCTTGGGGGTTTTCCACTTTGAGCTTGTTAGCGATTTCTAAAAGCTTTTCAGTAGGGTAGGTGCGTAAATCTTCAATGTGATAACCACTCACTGGCGTGTGTGTTTTGACTTTGTGCGGACTTTTATGCGTAGGCGCGTTTTCGTTCATTAAATTTCCTTTTAATTAAAAAGAGGTTTCTAGTTTGTTGCAATTAAGATAAAAATACAAAAAGCTAAAGCATTCTTAAAAAATTAGTGTAACCAAAAGATGCTAATAAGTGGCACATGCCACAAGTGTTGGATTTCGTAATGCTTCGCTATGCTATCATAATTTTTTTAACAAAGCAAATTTTTGTTTTAATTTTAGAGTGTTTTAATTTATTGTTACTTATGCTATAATTTTAAGTTTAAATTTAAAAATAAAGGATACTTGATGAAAAAAGGCATTCACCCCGAATATATCCCATGCAAAGTTACTTGCGTAACTAGCGGGAAAGAAATTGAAGTTTTAAGCACCAAACCTGAAATGCGTATTGATATTTCTAGCTTTTGCCACCCTTTCTATACCGGTAGCGATAAAATCGCTGACACTGCAGGGAGAGTAGAGAAATTCAAGCAACGCTACAACTTGAAGTAACTCTTTTAAAAAGCGTGGCTTTTTGTGCTGTATTTTTTGCCCACTCCTATAGGTAATCTCGCTGACATTACGCTACGCACATTAGAAGTTTTAGAGCGTTGCGAGGTTTTTTTATGCGAGGATACAAGGGTGGGTAAGAGGTTGTTGCACTTGCTTGCACAAAACCCTATTATTAGCCATTCTTTCCCCAATATCGCTACTCAAAAAAGGGAGTTTATCGCATTCCATTCGCACAATGACCGGGAATTTTTAAACAAAATAGAGCTTTCTTTTTTTGACAAAGAAATCGCTGTGATGAGCGATGCGGGCATGCCAAGTTTGAGCGATCCAGGCATGAGTTTAGTCGCTCACGCTTTAAAACATAACATTCCTTACGATGTTTTGCCCGGGGCTAACGCGCTCACTACGGCGTTTTGCGCGAGCGGGTTTTTAGAAGGGCGGTTTTTTTACGCCGGCTTTTTACCTCATAAGAGTAAGGAAAGGCGCTTAAAAATCGCTAAAATTTTAAACGCTTTAGCGTATTTAGAAGAAAAAACCCCGGTGGTTTTTTATGAAAGCCCGCACCGATTGCTAGAGACTTTAAAGGATTTAAACGATTTGGCTAAAGGCATGCATTTGTTTGCGGCTAAAGAGCTTACCAAACTCCACCAGCAATATTATTTAGGAGAGGTTTCTCAAATCATAGAGCGGTTGCAACAAAATAATATCCAAGGGGAGTGGGTTTTAGTGCTTTTGAATGAGAAAAAAATAGAGCCTTGCATGGGGCTATCGGCGTTATTGGAGTTGGATTTACCTCCTAAAATTAAGACTAAAATTGAAGCCGCTATGACACAAAAAAACGCTAAAGAGCTTTATTTCCAGCGTTTGTTAGAAGAAAAAAATCAATAAAAGGGGTTTAGCATGCAGGCAGTAATTTATGGCAAGCAGGTGGTTATGCACATTCTAAACTCTCATCAAGAAAAATTGCAAGAAATCTATCTTTCTAAAGAAATAGACAAAAAGCTTTTTTTCGCGCTCAAAAAAGCATGCCCTAATATCATCAAAGTGGATAATAAAAAAGCACAAAGCTTGGCTAAGGGAGGGAACCATCAAGGGGTTTTAGCTAGGGTGGAATTGCCATTAGCGGTTTCTTTAAAAGAGGTTAAAAAAGCTCAAAAACTTTTAGTGCTTTGCGGCATTACGGATGTGGGGAATATTGGGGGTATTTTTAGGAGTGCGTATTGCTTAGGAATGGATGGCGTTATTTTAGATTTTGCTAAAGAATTGGCTTATGAGGGGATTGTGCGATCCAGCTTGGGGCTTATGTATGATTTGCCTTTTAGCGTTGCACCTAACACGCTGGATTTAATCAATGAATTGAAAACGAGCGGGTTTTTATGTTTGGGCGCGAGCATGCAAGGCTCTAGTCAAGTAGAAAATCTATCTTTAAAAAAATGCGCTCTTTTTTTGGGGAGCGAGCATGAGGGGTTGTCTAAAAAAATCCTTGCTAAAATGGACGCTATATTGAGCGTAAAAATGCGAAGAGATTTTGATTCGCTCAATGTGAGCGTGGCAGCAGGGATCTTAATGGATAAAATCAACTAGGTGGTCAATTGAATGGAACAGAATAAAAAAAGTTTAGAAAATTTAGATCTTTCTGATGTTCAAAACATTTCTAAAGATATTTCTGGTGCGGCATTAGAAGAATTATCGCTTAAAAATTTAGATAAAAATTTGCAGATTTTAAAAGAAGTTGGAGTAACAGAAATTTGCAAGGCGACTAAAATCGCTTCTAAAAATATCAACTACATATTAGAAAAACGCTATGAGTCTTTATCAAGGGTGCATGCTAGGGGATTTATACAAATTTTAGAGCGCGAGTATAAAATTGATTTGAGCGCATGGATGAAAGAATTTGACAAAGTGTGTGTTTTTAAAGAGAGCGTAAGTGAAGAGAAAAATCAAGAAACAGATCCTGAAGAAACAGCAAAAAAAACCCCTTAAGGTTGAATTGGATTACAGCATCAATCAAGCCAACACTTCATTATCCAAAAAATCTTCCAAATGGAAACCCTTTGTTTTGGTTTTAGGGGTGATTGTCATTGTTTTAGCGGTCGTTATCGTTCAAAACAGCTCTTCTTTAAAAGAAGAAAGAGGGCAAGAAAGCGCTATTAAATCCGGCACTAAAAATAGTTTTTCCAATGACGCTAATCTTGCAGAAGAAAACAAGCCAGAGACAACGCCTAAACTAGAAGAAAAACAAGAAAAACCAAAAGAACAAGACAAGCAAGAAAAAGAAGCGATCAAAGAAGATCCTAATACCATTTATATTATCCCTAAACGAGATATTTGGGTGGAAGTGATTGATTTAGATGAGAAAAAAAACTCCTTTCAAAAGGTTTTTAAAAAAAATTATTCTTTAGAAACCAAAAACCACCGCTTGTTGTTGCGTTTTTGGCATGGGCATCTTAGTCTTAAAAACAACCATCAAGAACAAGAATATAACGATGGCAAAACCAAACGATTTTTATACGAGCCAAATAAAGGCTTAACGCTCATCAACGAGGCCCAATACAAAGAACTCCAGCAATGAAAAACCTTTTTTTAGCCTTTATTGTTGGGGGGACGCTATTAAGCGCTGATGCTTTAAACGATAAGATTGAGAATTTAATGGGGGAGCGGGCTTATCATACGAACAAGCTTTTTTTAGAGCGTTTGTTTAAAAATCGTAAGGATTTCTATGCAATGGGGCGTTTGGATTCCTTGAAACTGCTCAACACTCTCAAAGAAAACGGGCTTTTGTCTTTTAATTTTGACAAGCCAAGCATGTTAAAAATCACTTTCAAGGCTTCAAGCAATCCCCTAGCGTTTGCCAAAAGCATCAATAATTCTTTGAGCATGATGGGGTATTCGTATGTTTTGCCTATTAAAATGCAAAGTTCTTCAGGCGAGAATGTTTTTTCATACGAGCTTAAAACGGAATATGTTTTAGACCCTAACATTTTGATAGAGACGATGAAAAGGCATGGTTTTGATTTTACAGATATTAGACGCATATCCTTGAAAGAGTGGGAATACGATTTTTCTTTACAAGAAGTCAAGCTCCCTAACGCGAGAGCCTTAGTTTTAAGTAGCGATCCTGTGGAGTTTAAGGAAGCGAGCGGGAAATACTGGCTGAGCGTGAATCAGAATGCGTATTTAAAAATAAGCTCTAATAACCCTTTATGGCAACCCAAAATCATTTTTTATGACGAAAACTTAAAGATTATTCAAATCATTGCTAAAGAAAACAAACAACAAGAAATCGCTCTTAATTTGCTTGATGGCGTGCGTTTTATCCATATCACTGATGCGAAAAACCCTATCATTTTAAAAAATGGGATCAGCGTGGTTTTTGATGCGATGCCTTAAGTAGGGGTAATCTTATCCAATTTAATTGGAATATGAGAAAATGCGCTTTTAGACTTAAAAAAAGAGAGCCTTAATAATAGCGATCCACCCAATATTTACCAAAAAAAATCTTTTGTATCACACAGCCCACCAATAGATCAGCTCCCGCTTCTATAAAAAAGACAGCCCACCAATTAATAAAACCAAACCATACAAAAAATAAATGCGCTGGTAAAGCGCCAAGCAATAGTGAAACGCCGCTCACAATAGAAATTCCAAAGCGGGTTTTAAAGATCTTACTTTTTTTGCCAAACGCCATGTCTGCTACAAATTCCCCACTAAAAGAAATCAAAAACCACCAAATCAAATGTTCAGGCATCAATAACCAAGCAACTGCGCTACTTCTATTAACCGCTGTAATGACAAGAAGTGAGAAAAAATACACGCTTGCAGATGCAAAATGCCTACCCCTATCCCTTAAAGACCAATTCCTAGAAAAGCGGCTTTTGATTTTTTCATGTGTAACCATGGGATTTCTTTCTTTTTTAAAATACCATTAGACCTAACTTTTGTATTGTAAAATAAGAATGCTTTCATTCAATACTCTGATCATGATGATTGTCTTTTTATATTCAAACAAAAGGAGAGAGATAGCAGATTAGTAACACAATGATGTTTTTATATTATTATGCAAACTATGTAAAATATCTGCTTTTTTCTAAAATAATAGCAAGCAGTGAAAAATTTGGCTTTGTTTTTATTGAGCGTTGGTTATCAAAAAAATATTGCATTTTTTAAGATTGGATAGTAGAGAGTTTGATTTTATTCAAGCGGTATTTTTAAAGCGGTCTTTAGGGGGGATTTTAGTTGGGGAATTATTTCAAAATACCCCTTATTTCTTTAAGAAAATGGGTTTAATAAAGTTTAAACACACAAAGTTTTTTATAGATCTAATTCATGCCCTCCACAAACGAGCCAAGCGACATCAATTTTTGATAGCGGTTGTCAAGGAAATGAGGGTCTTGTTGGATAGTCCTTAGAGCGTCTAAAAAATATTCTTTGATCGTGTTAGCCGCTGAAAATTTGTCTCTATGAGCCCCTTTGCTAGGCTCTAAAATAATATCATCAATAAGCCCCGCCTCCTTTAAGTCTCTAGGCGTGATTTTCATCGCTTTAATGGCCACTTCAGTCTTGCTAGGGTCATCCCAAAGAATCGCCGCACAACCTTCTGGGGATATAACGCTAAAAATGGAATATTCCATCATAGCTAATTTGTCAGCCACTGCAATCGCTAGCGCACCACCACTGCCCCCCTCACCGATAATTACAGAAATAGTAGGGACTTTTAAGGAAGCGAACTCTTGGAGGTTTTTAGCGATCGCTTCACTCTGGCCTCTTTCTTCTGCGCCAATCCCCGGATACGCCCCGGCTGTATCTACAAGCATCAAAATAGGCAAATTAAACTTTTCAGCAAATTTTGCCATTTTCAAAGCCTTACGATAGCCACAAGGGTTAGGCATGCCAAAATTCCTTAAGAGCTTGTTTTTAGTCCCTCTGCCTTTTTCTTCTCCGATCACCACAACCGGGACATTATCAATTTTCCCTATAAAACACACGATCGCTTTATCATCGTTATAGTGCCTATCCCCAAAGACTTCATACTTATCTTTTAAGATGAGATCAATGTAATCCATAGCGTAGGGTCTGTCAGGGTGTCTTGCTAACTGGAGTTTTTGAAAATCAGTGAGATTGGAATAAATGCTTTTAACTTCCTTATCCAATCTTTTTTCTAAGATTTCTTTAGCGTCCTCATCGCCTCTAATAAGGGCTAATTCAATTTCATTTTGAATCTCTTTAATATGATTTTCAAAATCTAAATAAACGGCCATTCAAAATCCTAACTTTGTAAAACTAGGCTTTTTTGAAAATCACAACACCATTAGTGCCACCAAAACCAAATGAGTTACTCATCACCGCATCCACTTGTTTTTCTCTGGCCGTATTAGGGATATAATCCAGATCGCATTCTGGGTCAGGCGTTTCTTGATTGATGGTAGGAGGTAAGATCCCTTGATTCATGGCCATGATAGAAATAACGGCTTCCAACGCACCCGCAGCGCCCAAGCAATGCCCAATCTGCCCTTTAGTGGAGCTAACAGGAGGGACTTTTTCTTTAGAACCAAACACATTTTTTAGAGCGATGCTTTCATACCAATCATTATAATGCGTGCTTGTCCCATGAGCGTTCACATAGCCTACTTCCACTTTTGCCATTTCCAAAGCCATTTTCATGGCTCTAAAAGCCCCTTCGCCCTCAGGGGCTGGGGCTGTGATATGGTTAGCATCGCCGCTCTCGCCATACCCAGCAAATTCTGCATAAATTTTTGCTCCTCTTTTTTTCGCACTCTCGTATTCTTCAAGCACCAAAGCCCCAGCGCCTTCGCCCATCACAAAACCATTGCGATCCTTATCAAAAGGTCTTGAAGCTTTTTTAGGCTCATCATTCCTTGTAGAAAGGGCTTTAATGCTCGCAAACCCTCCAATCCCTACAGGACAAATGGTGGATTCCGCTCCCACGACTAGCATTTTATCAGCCCCATTAAGCAAAATGGTTTTAACCGCTTCAATAATGGCATGAGTGCCTGCTGCACAAGCCGTTACGCTAGAGAGATTAGGCCCTTTAATGCCAAACTCAATGGAAGTGAAACCACCAATCATATTCACTAACGCAGAAGTGATAAAAAAGGGATTGACTTTTCTAGGGCCTTTTTCAAAACAAAAAATGGAATTCGCTTCAATATTACCTAACCCGCCAATCCCAGAGCCAGAGCTTACGCCCATGCGGTTTGCCAATTCTTCAGGGCATCTATTGTGAGCGTCTAAAATCCCACTATCTTTCATCGCCTCTCTTGTGGCTTTCAAGGCTAATTGAATGAAACGACCCGCCTTTTTAACATCTTTGGGATTCATCACCTCTGTAGGGTCAAAGTCAGTGATTTCTCCAGCAATACGCACAGGAAACGCGCTCGCATCAAAACTTTCTATGTGTTTGATACCGCATTCTCCCTTAGCGATCGCTAAAAAAGAATCTTCTTTATTTAAACCTAGCGAATTGATCATTCCCATTCCAGTTACCACAATCCGACGCACCAATAGCTCCTCATTTCAAAAACTTTCATTCAGTGAAACCACCCCTTGCTAAAGCAAGGAGCTTCCTAACTAAAGCATTCCATTGAATGCTAACACGAAAGGCTTTGTTCTTTAAAGTCTGCATGGATATTTCCTACCCCAAAAAGACTATTTTAACCTCTTTTAGCTTGAATATAGCCTAACAGCTATGCACTTATATCTCTGACCTAAAGGATGGAGTTTTTCGTGCTGTTGGGATAAAACCAAATTTTAGCTAAAGCTAAATTTTTACTAAAACCTGGAGACAAACGCTCCAAGTTAAAAAGATTAAGCCAGTTTATTGTCCTCAATATACTTCACCACATCGCCCACATTGACGATTTTTTCCGCTTGCTCATCAGGAATCTCAACGCCAAACTTTTCTTCTAACGCCATGATTAATTCCACGACATCTAAAGAGTCCGCACCCAAATCCTTCACAAACTCCGCCTCTGGCGTAACTTGCGCCGCATCCACATTCAATTGCTCAGCAATAACTGCCTGAATATCTTCAAATAAAGCCATAATTAAAACTCCCTTGTTTTGTAAAAATTAAATCAACCATTATTGGAGCGTTTATTTTTGCTCCAAAACATCTAAAATCCTATACAACAAATAAATTACAATGAGAAACAATATTAAGTAAATAATCCCCATTTGATAATAACCTCTTTGTTTTAGAATAACCTCATAATGTTAGCATGATTTTTGCTACTTACAAACTTTTATCGCTAAAAAAATCCTTTGTTTAGGACTACATATAAAGCCCGCCATTGACTTTGAGAGTCTCTCCAGTGATGTAACTAGAGTGATCACTCAAAAGAAACGCTACCGCTTCTGCCACTTCCTTAGCAGACCCTAGCCTGTTTAAAGGAATGTTTTTAACATAATCCGCTTTGAGTTCATCTTTCAAATTGGCGTTCATGTCGGTTTCTATAAAACCGGGCGTCACAGAGTTGAAACGAATATTCCTTAAAGCTCCCTCATAAGCAAAGGACTTGCTCATCGCAATCATCCCCCCCTTACTCGCTGAGTAGTTTGTCTGCCCCATATTGCCTCTTTCACCAATGATAGACGCGATATTGACTACGCTCCCAAAACGGCTTTTGCTCATCACTTTTAAAGCCTCTCGGCAACCTATAAACGCTGAAGTGAGGTTATTGTCTATGACATGGTGAAAATCTTCTGTTTTCATTTTGATCGCTAATTTATCGCGCACCACACCGGCGTTATTTACCAAGTAAGACAAACCCCCATCGCTTTGGACAATGGTTTGTATCGCTTCAATAAAACCGCTTTCAGAAGCCGCATCAAATTTAATGACAGCTGCCTTATAGCCTTTTTCTTCAAGCTCATTTTTCAAAGCGTCAGCCACTTCAGCATTACTGCGGTAATTGATCCAAACTTTCAGCCCCATAGAAGCGAGACTTCTAGCAATTTCAGCCCCAATGCCTTTAGAAGCCCCAGTAATGAGAACATTTTTCCCTGTGAATCGCATGATTATCCTTAATTTTTAAATTTTTCTCAAAGCTTATTATAGTCTTGACTCATAACGCCTTAACATATAAAGACGCTTTAAAATCTTCTTTTTAGCACTGATTTTTTGTTTTTTGCGTTTTTCAGTCTTAGACTCAAAGAACCTTCTAGCACGACATTCTGTTACCACCAAATTGCGATCGGTTTGCTTTTTGAATCTCCTATAAGCTTCATCAAACGCATCGCCTTCTCTAACCTTAATCCCTGGCATACTGCTATCACCTCTTTTCCATAGCTTAAAATCATTGCTCAAACAATGGCTACAAATGAAATAGAATTATATAAGACGAATTAACTGGTTGTCAAGAATTTTCACTTTTTTCTAGCAATTTTGTTAATAAGGTTATAAGGATCAAAGGCAACCGTCATATACACTTGATAAGATTCTGACCAAGGCAAGCTCCTATCAAAGCCCCCACGCATCGCATTAAGCACGAAGTTGATGCGGACGGATGCGAAGTCGTTTTTCCAATTGTAATACAAATCAAAACGATTATACATGTTGGCTTGAAAGAATGGCACGCCACGATAAATAGGCGTGGGGCAATACGAAGGCGTGCAATACATTTCAACATACTGGTATTGGTTATAAAAAGGCATTTCTGGGGTCTTGGCGAAGAAAAATAAATTGTGTATTCCAAAGCCTTTGTATTGGATCTCCACATCCAATTGTCCCCCCACGCTATTCATAAAAGGCACATTGTTGTGAATTTGCCTTAATCGGCTTGATTCAGAAACCATACCAAAACTGGCGTTGAGTTTTTCCATAAAGGGGGCGATGTCTAAAAGGCTTGTCCCTATGTAAGCGTTAAAGTAGAGGCGATCCATAAGATAAATATTATTATTGTCAATCGCTTTTTTTTCATTAAACTGCATGCCATCAGCCCCATTCAAAAGGTATTTGTCTTCGTTATGGAACAAAACAAAATACCCTCCAATACCCAATAAATCCTTAAAGAAATTATAAGCGACAGAGCCGTTCATTTGAAACCTGTCCATTGCGTTCCCATAAGGGTTTCTCCCGAATTTGCAAGTGTTGTAACAATTGCCTCCAAACCAATCTAGCATGAACTCCGCATGCCCATAATAGGGTTTTGAAGGCGAATAATGGTTTTGAAATTGCAATAAAAACCCTCTAGCGTTTGGATCTATAAACCAATAATAAGGGGCAAAAATATTCAAACCATACCTTCCTAAGAGGTTTTTCCTGGGAAAAATCCCTCCATAAAAAGTAAAACGCTTCCCCCTAGCCTTATAATACATAGTAGGCCCCCAGCGGTAGGGAAAATTAGTGCTGTAGTTATGGAAGTTTTGAAAAAAATACGCCCCTACAGTAAGGCTTTGCTCCACACCTTTTGTATAAAATTGGATCCCAAAATTTGGAGTCAAACGGGTTTTAAGATTGGTGTTAGTATTGACCCAATAAGGCGTTGAACCTTCATGGTCCATGATAAACATATTGAAACCCAGATTGTATTTAAAAATGTTCCAATCAAAAGCGTAAGAATTAACCGCTAACAAACAGACCAGAAAAGAATGTTTTAAAAAGGTGTTTATTGCCACTTGTTGCCCCTATGCCATCATTATTTTTGATAAAAAAGCTTATCTTGTAACAAATGGGTATTCTAGCACATCTAAAAATATTTTTCTTTAGATTTAATATAAAATAGCGCTTATTTCATGTTAGAATAGCCGTTATGATGTTACTTACATACTAACTAAAAAAGGAAATTTTAATGGAATTAGAAAATAAAAATATAAAGCCCGGTCGTAAGCGTGTCGCTGTAGATGAGTTGAAACGCAATTTTTCAGTGACTTTTTATCTCTCTAAAGACGAGCATGATGTTTTAAGACGATTGGCTGATGAAGAAGTAGAAAGCGTTAATTCCTTTGTCAAACGCCACATTTTAAAAACAATCATTTATAAAAAAGGCACTAACCAAAATTCTTCTATCAATTATGATTCTTCTAGTAGGCTTTAAGCCTACTTTAAGGTGTTCGCTCTTTAAGAGCAACACCCACTAGAGCATTTAGTTTTAACCCCCACTGATGAGCGATCCATCAAGCAAAACCCTTTCCCCTCTAAATAGCGTTTCGCATCAAATCCGGCCACAAACAAGCCTCCAGCAAATAACGCCAAGTCTTTAACCACTAACCTTCCAGCTCCAGAAAGCCATGGGAAATGCTGATTGACAAACACTTCTGGCGTTGTGAATAAAAAAGATAGAGTCGTGATCGTCATTCCAGCGACAAGCAAGCCCCCAATCACGCCCATTAAAGGCATCCAAAGCCCTAAAAGCACCAAAATACCTAGGATCATAATCGTGATTCCTAAAGCTTCGGCCACTAAATAAGTGCGGTTTTCTTTATGCCATTCTTTGTTTTCAACGATTTTAGGGTCATCTTGCATTTCTTCTTGCATAGATTGGGATTCAGACATTTTGTGCTGTTTGTATGCGGGTTTTTCAAATTGATACATGAAAGAAAAGAAAGGGGAGTTAGCCACAAAAGGAGCGATCCCTTCGGCTTCATACGGCACAAACTTAAGCCCTCCAATCCAAATAAAAATGATAAAAATAGCTATATGCATCAAATAGCCGCCTAGATTCTGGAGTTTTGTAATCACTTCAAGTAATGATTTTAACGCTTGCATGGTTTTATTCCTTTAGGATATTTTTTATATTGCTAAAAACAACTCGCAAATGATAGCGCATTATGTTTAATTGCAACAAAATCATTACTATTACAAGAAATAACGATCAAAAACACTCATGCCCAAAACACTCATGCCCAAAACACTCATGCCCAAAACGCTCATGCCAATATAACGCACCGCGCCTTTATAAAAAATTCCATCATTTTTTAAAGAAAGCTCTAAAGATTCGTTGCTTTTAGGGATGAGAGCGGCTTTTTTAGGCGTGTTATAAAAAATATGTGCAGCGATAAAAACCGCCGCCATGCCCGTCCCGCAAGCCAGCGTGAAATCTTCAACCCCTCTTTCATAAGTTTGTAAAAAAATCGTTTCTTTATTTTCTATAAAAGCGATGTTAATATTAGCGTTAAACGCATGCCTTAAAGCCCTTAATTCCAGCGTGTTAAGGGAATTTAATAACCCTTTATTTTTCACAAATCCCACTAAATGCGGCACTCCTGTATCTATGAGGTAGAAAGTAGGGATATTTTCTAAAACGCTGTTATTGGTAAAAAATTTTTCGCATCTTAAAGCGGGTATTGCATCTAGGATTTTGTAGTTACCAAGATTGCTCTCTATGATATTGGGCTCTTCTACGCAAATAGAAATCTCTCTTTTTCCGGCTAAAAAAACATGGTTTTTAGAGGCTATAGCATGTTGGTAAGCAAATAACCCCACGCAACGGCTCGCATTCCCGCACATGCCAGCTTTAGAGCCGTCTGAATTGTAAAAATCCCATTCGTAGTCATAATCCTTACTCGGTAAGACGACTACAAGCCCATCAGCCCCAAAACCCTCATGCCTATGGCACACCTGCTTGGCTAAATTGGAAAAATCTTTTTTTTTGAAACTTTGAATGATTAAAAAATCATTCCCGCTCCCTGAATATTTGTAAAACACCATCTATGATAAGCCTTTTTGACTTTAATTATAAGTTAAAAGAGATTTTTTATCCTTAAAAGAGCGTTTTTTAGCTAACATTTGATAATTTTTGGTTCAGTTTAATGGGGATAATTTCATGAAAGCTCAGTATTTCTTTTGGATTCTTTTTTTGATTGGTTTTTATTGGATGATCTACTTGTATCAAGATTTTTTAATGGATGCATTGATTGCTGGGCTTTTGTGCGTGGGGTTTTTTCAAGTGAAAGTTTTTTTGGATAAGCGCTTTTTTAATGTTGTCAGTTCGTTTTTATGCGTTTTGGTTTTAGCGAGCGTTTTGATCGTGCCGTTGTATTTTATTGTTTATAAAAGTTCTAATATTATTTTTGAAATCAATTTTGAAAAATTTTCAGCCCTAATCAAATGGCTTAAAGGGACAATCACCGAAAATTTATCGCATTTTCCTACCATTCATGATGGAGCGAGCAAGTTTTTAGAAAATTTTAGTGCCGCTTCAATCACGGGCTATTTGTTGAAAATAAGCAGCTATGTGGGAAGATACAGCTTGAAACTCATTACAGACGCTTTGTTTATCTTGGGGCTGTTGTTTTTCTTTTTTTATTACGGGGAGAGATTTTATCGTTATTTTTTAGGGGTCTTGCCTCTTGGAATCAATCAAAGCAAAAAGATTTTTGAAGAAGTGGCTGGGATTTTACGCATCGTGCTTTTAACTTCCCTCATCACGGTTATTTTAGAGGGCGTGGCGTTTGGGGTGATGATCGTATGGTTTGGGCATGACGGCTGGTCTTTAGGGATTTTATACGGCTTGGCGTCTTTGGTGCCGGCTGTTGGGGGGGCTTTGATTTGGATTCCTATAGCGATTTATGAGCTTTATCATGGGAATGTGAATGAGGCTATTTTTATCGCTTTGTATTCCATTTTATTGATTAGCGTGCTGATTGATAGCGTGATCAAGCCAATTTTAATCGTCTTCATCAAAAAAAGAATCTTTAAAACCACCCTTAAAATCAATGAAATGCTGATTTTCTTTTCCATGATTGCTGGGATTTCACAATTTGGTTTTTGGGGGATTATTGTAGGGCCTACTATCACGGCGTTTTTTATTGCGTTACTGCGATTGTATGAAAATTACTTTATCCAAAACGATCAAAAAGCATGCGAATAAGCCCTATGGCTCACAACGAAATTTTTAAAAATGATAAGAGTGAGTTATAGAAATAACCATTGAATAATTTTCAAACACTTCATTCAATGCGAACGCAAAATTAAACCCATAATAGATACAAATTTTATTTTTTATAGCGGATCAAAGGGTAGGAGCAGTTTTTGCATAAAAGTTCTAACGCTTCGCCCTTTAAAAAATGGGTTTTGATAGCCATAGCTTTTTGGCTCTTTAAAACATCTTTTAGGGGCGTATGGTTTAAATCGCCAAGGCTGATATTAGCTTGCGTGTCCATGCAGCACGGCACGACAACGCCATTAGATAAAATAGCGATTTGCTTGATTAGGCCGTAACAATAGGGGATTTTTGATTCTTGGTTTAAAGGATTTTGGGCGTTCAAATTCGGCCATTTAAAGGTTTTTTGGATATTCAAAAAGCTTTTTTTAAACAAACGAGCGTGCCCTTGCGTTTTTAAATCCTCTAAAGAAACACATTCAAAGCTTTCTAAAAAAGGCTTGATCAAATTCTGGTGTTTGTCAAGGGTGCTGTCTTGAATGCGTAAATTCAAAAACACTTCGCTATTTTTTTCAAATTTGTAGCGGCAAAATTCTAAAATTTTTTGGATGTAGCGGTGCTGGTTGATTTTGTTGTGATGGTCTAGCCCTGCGTCCAAAGAAATAGAGATTTGATAGATTGCATCGTGTAAAAGCGCCTCAAAATCGTGCAAATACACCCCGCTAGTAACCAAATCCACTTTTAAAGAAAAGCGTTTAGCGGTGCTTAAATAATGGTTTAAATTTTTGAGCTTGCAAGGATCACCTAAGACATGCAAGGTGATAATTGGGGTTAAGGGGGCCGCTTCTTTGCAAACTTTTTCAAATAATTCTAAAGGCATCACGCCTCTGATATTTTTGGGGTTAGGGCAAAAACTGCATTGCAACCCGCAAATATCGCTTAACTCTATATAGATTTTTTTAAAAAGTTTCTTGTTGGGTGTCAATTCTTATGAGAAATTAGTAATAAGACAGACTAAACATTGAAGCGAAAATGCAACACATCGCCATCTTGAACGATATAATCCTTACCTTCAATGCGTAACGCTCCCTTTTCTTTCGCTCCGGCTTCGCCCTTATAAGCGATAAAATCATCATAACTGATGGTTTCAGCTCTGATAAAGCCTTTTTCAAAATCCTTATGGATCACCCCAGCAGCCACAGGCGTGCTAGAGCCTTTTTTAATCGTCCATGATCGCACTTCCTTGACTCCAGCGGTAAAATAATTGATCAAACCTAATTCCTTAAAACTCAAACGAATGGTCTTTTCTAGCCCACTTTCTTCTACGCCTAAACTTTGCAAAAATTCTTTGACTTCATCTCCACTCATAGAAACCATTTCTTCTTCCAATTTAGCGCACAAGGCGACAAACTCGCTATTTTGGGCTTTCGCATGGTTTTTGACTTTTTTGGCATGCTCATTGAGCACGTTTAAATCTTCTTCGCCCACATTAGCGACATAGATCATTTTTTTATGAGATAAAAAACGCAATTCCTTGTCCAACTCCAAAAAAGCCTCGCTTGTATTCAAGGGGAAAGTTTTCGCCGGCTTTAATTCTTCTAAATGCGTTTTTAAACTCAAAGCGCATTCTAAAAGATTTTTAGCGTCTTTTGAGCTTTTTAAGGCTTTTTGCAAGCGATCGATCCTTTTGTCTAAAGTGGCAATATCCGCTAAAATCAACTCCAATTCAATGGTCTCTATATCATTCAAAGGATCAATCTTGTCGTTCACATGCGTGATATTGTCATCTTCAAAACAGCGCACCACTTGCAAGATCACTTCGCATTCCTTGATATTGGCTAAAAACTGATTGCCTAAACCCTCCCCTTTGCTCGCTCCCTTAATCAACCCAGCAATATCCACAAATTCCACCACAGAATGCAAAATGCGTTCAGGCTTTACGATTTGAGCCAACGCATCAAGCCGTCTATCAGGCACATTCACGATGGCTTTATTGGGTTCAATGGTGCAAAAAGGGTAATTCGCACTCTCTGCGTTTTGGGTTTTAGTGAGTGCGTTAAAGGTGCTGGATTTGCCCACATTAGGCAAACCCACAATGCCTACAGACAAGCCCATTTCAAGCCTTTTTCAAAAGCTCTTCCACAAAAGCTGTGCATGCTCTCACGCCGGCCCCACTCGCTCCAAAGCTATTCACATCCCATTCTTTTTCCACATAAGCAGGACCTGCAATGTCAATGTGCAGCCATTTGTCTTTAAATTCATCTCTAATAAATTCATTTAAAAACAAGCCAGCTGTGATCGCACCGCCATAGCGTGAAGAAGAAATATTGCACACATCAGCGATTTTAGATTCAATCAATTTCTTTAAATGGCGGTTAAAGGGGAGTTTGGCTAATAATTCGCCGGATTCTAACCCTGAAGTTTCAAAGAGATTTTTTAACTCTTCATTATGCCCCATGATCGCTGAAGTGAATTCGCCTAAACCTACAACGCATGCCCCAGTAAGGGTCGCAAAATCCACGATCACATCAGGGCTTAAATCTTGAGCGTAGCTCAAACAATCCGCTAAAACCAAACGCCCCTCAGCGTCAGTGTTACGGACCTCTATGCTCTTGCCTTCTTTGGAGATCAAAATATCATCTGGTTTATAAGCGGCTGGGCCTATCATGTTTTCTGTAGCCCCAATAATGCCATGCACTTCAGCCTCCACGCCTAGTTTGGCTAATGCGTTTAAAAGCCCGATCACCGCAGAGCCACCGCCTTTATCCGCTTTCATGGTAACCATGTAATCGGCCGGTTTCAAGCTCAACCCTCCGCAATCATAAGTCAAGCCCTTACCCACTAAAGCGATTTTTTTCTTCGCTTTTTTAGGCTTATAAACTAAATGGATCAAGCGAGGAGGATTGACGCCAAGAGAGGCTTTATTGACCGCTAAAAAGGCGTTCATTTTCTTTTCTTCTAAAAATTTTTCATCATGAACATGGATTTCCAAATGGTTTTCTTTAGCCACTTTTTGCGCCACTTCAGCCATATAAACCGGAGTGCCAATCATAGGGGGGGTATTGACTAGATTTTTAACGATATTCAAGCTTTCTGTCATGATTTCAGCGTATTTTAAAGCTTCTTTAGCACTCTTTTCTAAAGAATTTGCGCAAGTTTTTTCGCAAGGTTTGTGCAATTCTAAAGCGACAACCGCTTCTTTTAAAACGCTTTCTTTTTTGTTGGATTTAAAAGTGTCGTATTCATACAAGCCTAATTTCAAGCCCAAAAACAACGCTTTCAAATTTTCTAAAAGTGCATTATCTTTAGAATGCGTCCCGCAAGTATAAACGCCCACTTTAACGCTTTTAAAAGCGAGTTTTTTAAGGGTGCGAACGGCTAAACACGCGCTCTCTCTCAATAAATGCACATCATCTTCTTTAACGCCCACATACAGGATTTTATTTTCTTGGTCTAAAAATACGCCTTCGCCTTCGTATTTAAAGGTTTCTAGCAATTCTTTATTTTTGACCCAAGCGTGGCTAAAATCCTTATTGACAATAAAAACTAAACTGCATTCAGCTTTTGCGTTTTCAAAAGTGGTTTTTTCTAATTTGATTTTTAACATAAAGTCTCCTTTTTTAATTTCATATCTTTCAAGAATTGTATTGCACTCTAGCGGTTTTTCTTACTATAGTATTGGAAATACCACAGCACTAACGCCAAGAAAGATACTAATAGTAATATTAGCGCATAAGGGTGTTTTTTAAGCCACCCTAACGCATGCAATAATTCTTCTCCTAAATACCACGCTAGAATAATAGTAATGCTCGCCCACACCATCGCGCTAATGAGGTTGATGATAGCGAATTTTAAAGCGCTATAACGCGTGAGGCCTATGCTAATGGGAATGATGGTGCGCATGCCATACATGTAGCGTTGGATAAAAATGATAAACCAGCCGTGTTTTTGCAACAATAAATGGGCTAGGGCTAGTTTTCGGCGTTGTTTTTCTAGCTTTTTTTGGATGTAAGCTTTATTGGTGCGACCGATGTAAAAATAGATCTGATCCCCCACAAAGCCCCCAATCCCTGCGACTAAAATGGCTAACCCTAAATGCATATGACCGGTATAGCTGGCAATCCCTGCTAAAATCAGCCCGATTTCGCCCTCTAAAATGCTCCACCCGAATAAAATGAGATACCCCCAAGTCGCTGCATGCTGATTCCATAAGTTAATGATGTATTCTTCCAAAATTCACCCTTATTTTAGCACTCTAACAAACAAAAGGTTTTCACTCGCTCTTCTAAAAGTTGGATACCCGGTAATTCTTTTAACCCTATCAAAAAGCATGCTTCTATGCATTCGGCTTGTAGGGCTTTGATAAGTTCAAGGCTCGCTAAAGCTGTGCCTCCAGTGGCTAAGAGATCATCAATTAAGACCACCCTTACCCCCTTAACCCCCCTAAAAGCGTCAGAGTGGATCTCTATGCTGTCGCTCCCGTATTCTAGGCTGTAGCTTTGAGACAGGGTGTGTGCGGGGAGTTTGCCCTTTTTCCTCACAGGCACAAAACCCACCCCAAGCGCATAAGCGAGAGCAGATCCTAAAATAAACCCCCTCGCTTCAATACCCACGATAAAGTCTATATTGAGAGCGAGATAGCGTTTTTTGAGCGCGTCAATGAGTTTGTTAAAGAGTTTAGGGTAGTTGAGTAGCGTGGTAATATCTTTGAATAAAATCCCTTTTTTAGGGTAGTCTTTCACTTCTCTGATGCTTTGTAAAAGTTCTTCTTTGAGCGTTTCATTCATTTTGATTTCCTTTAATATAACGGATTGGTTGTAGAATTTTGATTTATTATAGCGTTTTTAAAGGAGAGCTTCTATTTTTTGCTCCAATTCTTTAATACGATTTTTATATTTATCCGATTCGCCTTTGTATTCAGAGTTGCGTTGTTTAAGGGCTTTTAATTCTGTTTTTAACGAGCTCATTTCTTGGGTAAGAATATCAATATTACCCAAAGCTCTTTGGAGTTGCAATTGGTGTTTTTGGATCAAAATTTCAGCTTCTTGTAAGGTGAGCTTCATGGATGCGTTGGTGCGTTCTTGCCGTTTAGCCACGGTTTTAAAAAAGAAAGTACGCACACCCATATAAAGGATAAAAACAATAGCGATAGTGATGATAAACCATTGGGTAAACATTCTATTAAAATATCCTTTTAGCGAAACGATGTAATTATACTACATTAGGTTGATGATTTCAGCGATTCATCTAGCTTTTGGATGCGCAACACATGGCGGCCTTGTTCAAATTCTGTAGAGAAAAACGCTTCTAAAATGCTTTCTGTTACGCCAATACCGCTAATCTTTTCACCCAAGCACAAGACATTAGCGTTATTATGCAAGCGAGTCATTTTAGCCATGTAGGCATCAAGGCACAAAGCGGCTCTAATACCCTTAAAGCGATTAGCGCCCATGCTCATGCCTATCCCTGTGGCGCACACTAAAATGCCATAGCTTTGCGCATTTTCTAAGACCTTTTGGCACACTAATTTGGCGTAATCAGGGTAATCCACCCTCATGGTGGGTAAAAAAGCTTGGATCTTAAAATCCTTGTCTTCTAAAAAATGTTTAACAAACTCTGCAAGATGCACCCCTGCATGATCGCTTCCTATAAAAACTTGAGAAAACTTTAAGGGCTTATTCATAAACTCTCCTTGATGAAAGATTAAGAAAGGAGTAAGGAAAATAAAAATCTTGTAGGTGCATGGATAAAAAACTCCGATAAAGGGGGGATAAACAAAAAAATAAACACTACCAACAAGCCGTAGCGTTCCATTTTAGAAAACCATTCCAATAGAAACGCGCTTTTAAAATGCAACGCCAAAAAGCCTAACGCTTTGGAGCCGTCTAAAGGCGGAATAGGGAGGCTGTTGAAAACGCCTAAGACAAGATTATAAAGAATGCCTTGAATGAGAAAGGTTACTAAAGCGAGCTGATAAAGATTCAATTCATCAACGCTTAAAGCATTGATTCCTAGTTGTTGGAAGCTCCAATGCGTGATGGAAGCGAGCAGAACGGCCAAGGTGAAATTATAAGCCACCCCGGCTAAACTCACCACTACGCATGCTAGAGAACCTTTTTGAGAGACAATATAGCGCATATCCACCGGCACGGGTTTAGCCCACCCAAACAAAAAAGGGGCTTGAAAAATGAGTAATAAAGCCGGTAAAAGCACCGAACCCATCATGTCTAAATGCCTGATAGGGTTTAAACTCAAACGATTAGCGTTTTTAGCGCTCCTGTCCCCAAATAAAAACGCGCTCAAGCCATGCATGATCTCATGCCCTATGATAGCGATTAAAAGGGCTAGGATTTTCATTAAGGTGGTAATAAAACTTTCTAAAGAGGAATCAAAAAATTGCACAAAAAACCTTAAGGCGTTGCTTTTTCTTTTTTAATGATTTTTTCTAAGCCTTCAACGCTTTTAAACATGCGTTCCCAACGCACCAGATAGCGTTTTTTGGGGTTGTTTTCTGCATCCATTTCCAGGCTATTTTTTAAACTCAAACTGAAATAAACAAACCATGGCGAACCCACGATGTTTTTATAAGCCACACTCCCCCAAAAGCGCGAGTCGCTAGAATTGTCTCTGTTATCGCCGATCATGAAAAATTCATCGTCATTGATTTTTTTATAAAACACCTTTTCGCCCTCCATTTGAATGAGTTGCATGCTGATATTAGCTTCTGCACCTTGAGTGGCTAATTGCTCCATTAAGTGGAAAGTTTCATTGTCTTTTTGGTAATGGATACCTGGATGATCACTTTTATAAGGGTTTAAAACAAAAATTTTACCCATAAATTCTTTAGTCATGGCGTTAGGGTAATGTTTAGCAATGTAATTTTTGTCCATGTCGCTCTCAAAAGGGTGCAAATAAAACCCCTCATTAGTGAATAACACCTCATCGCCTCCAATGGCAAAATTCCTTTTGACATAGTAAGATTTTTTTTCATGGGGAGGGACAAACACCACCACTTCGCCGCGCTTAGGGCGATCCCCCTCTATCAAATGCCCGTTATTTTTAAAATCAGGCATAACAGGAAGCTCAATCCATGGGATTTTAGGAATGGGTATGCCGTAAGAAAACTTTTTGACAAAGAGCATATCGCCCTCATAGAGCGTGCCTACCATAGAGCGAGAGGGAATGATAAAGGCTTGCGCGATAAAAAAGATAACCAACAGCACAATAACAATCGTCCCCACCCAACTGGAGCAAAATGCATAAACAGAGCGTAAAAATTTCATTAAAATCCCTTCCTTTGTTGTTTTTCAAAAGCGATGAGAGTGTTTTCTAAAAGCGAGACGATCGTCATAGGCCCCACGCCTTTAGGCACAGGGGTGATAAAACCGGCAACTTTTTGCGCATTTGTAAAATCCACATCGCCCACGATACGCCCATCATTCAAATGATTGATCCCAATATCCACCACTACAGCCCCTTTTTTTAACATGCTCGCTTTAATCAAATCAGGCTTACCCACGCCCACGCAGACAATATCAGCGTTTTGGGTGTAAAAACTAATATCTTTAGTCAAAATATGGCACACGCTCACGCTAGCCCCAGCGTTTAACATGAGCATGCTCAAAGGTTTTCCAATGATATTGCTCGCTCCAATAATCGCCACATCCTTGCCCTTGATTTCAATATGATAATGCTTTAAAAGACGCATCACGCCCATAGGGGTGGCTGGCAGAAACGATTCTTTTTGAGTGCAGAGCTTGCCGATATTAAGGGGGTGGAAACCATCCACATCTTTGTTTGGGTCAATGGCTTCTAAAATCATTTTAGTATCAATGTGTCTGGGCAAAGGGAGCTGGACTAAAACGCCTGAAATGTTTTGATCGGTATTGTAATCTTTAATGAAGGACAGCAATTCGGCTTCAGTAATATTTTCTTGGAGGGTTTTTAAATCAAAATCCATGCCCACCCTTTCGCACGCTTTGATCTTCATATTGATATAAGTGATACTCGCAGGGTCTTTTCCCACTAAAATCACGGCTAGTTTGGGGCTTTTATGCGTTTGTGCGGTTATCGTTTGGATTTTATTTTTCAAATCTTTTTCTATATCATAAGCTAACGCTTGCCCGTCTAATAAAACAACGCCCCTATTTGGCATGCCCATTTATCCTTTATATAATTAAAATCCTATTATTGTAGCAAAAATCATGCGTTTAAGGGAATAAAAACCCAGTTTGTCAATCTTTAAGATTAGCCCCATGATAGAGCAAGTAAAAACTAAGGGCTTTTAAGGATTCTAGTTGCTGGTAAAACTTAGAAGCTTCTGTTTTGTCGTTTTGTTTCTTGTCGTTTTGTTTATCCTCTGGCTCTTTAGGGCTTTCGTTCAAATACCTTAACCCCAAACTTGGGTTATAAAAATAATCTTTGGTAGCGATCGCTTCATAACCTAGCGCGTAATTGGGGTGGCTTGGGGGGTTTGTTGTATTGTTAGAAAATAAAGGCTTTCCAAAACTCACAAATGGAAAACCTTCAGGAGCGACTAATTCAACAATCGTAGGGGCGATGTCTAAATGCGATCCGACTTGACTGATTGTTTCAGGCTTTAAAGTAGGGGCATATAAAATAAGCGGCACGGATTTAATCGTATATAAATCGTTTTTAGCGTATTCATAGCTCCTGTCAAAATGATCTCCTGTGATGATAAAAAGCGAGTTAGGGAATTTTTGGCTGGCTTTTTTAATGAAATCAACTACCACTTTGTCATACCAGTAAATATGCCCTAAAGAATTAGCGTCCGGTAGATTTTCTGATTTGGGGGTATTTTCTACAAATTTTTGGATTTTTTCTAAAGGCACGCCAAAGGCTTTGAGATTCACGTTTTTGATCGCATGATTACTTAAAGTCATGACCATGCTGAAAGTTTTTTCATTGGGGTTGGTGTTTTCTAAAATATAGTCAAATAAAATATTATCATGCACTCCCCAGTTGCTCTCTATGGGCTTAGGGTAGGGCTTGTTCTTGGCAAATTCTAAGAGATGGTTATTGAAATAGAGGGCGTGAAAACCTTGTTTTTTGGTGAAACTGGTTAGTTTGTTCCAAATCCCGCTACCCCCATAATAAAAGTTGTTTTTATAACCCAGAGTTTTTGTGATATTGCCAATTGCCATAGGAAAGCTAGGAAGAATCACTCCTGAATTGACTAAATTGTTATCATTAATATAAGGCAAGCCTGTGATTTGGACATCCAGGCTTTTAACGGTTCGTGGGGCGCTTTCAATAAAAGCAGAAAGCATATAGGCATGCTCTTTTTTAACCAGATCTTGTAAAGCGCTCGTTAGCCCGATGGCGTCAAATTTTGGATCAAAATGCCATGAACTCAAAGACTCTGAAACGATATAAAAAACATGTTGAATGGTTTGAAGAGAATCGTTGTGGCTTGTCTGAGTTAGCAACTCATAGAGGTTGTTTGAAGGGTTTTCTTTAAGATGGAAATAATTTTTCGCCACTTCTAAAGGCGTTTCTTTAGCAAAATCGCTGAATTTAAGGTTATGGCTTTGTCTGTAATTGCGCGCCAAAAGATAAAGGTTGCGAAACGCCCCGGGGGTAATTTTCATTAAAAAAGGATCTTTGGCTGGCTCTATGCTGAGATCTAAAGACGCGCCAACAAAGCTCAATTGCGCGTTAATGTAAAACATTTGCGTGAGCGAAAAAAGAATGAATAAAATGAAAGTTTTAAGGGGTTTGATGGTTTGATGAACATTTTTGGACTTAAAAAGGGCGTTTTGGAGTTTGAAATAGATAAAAGAAATTAAAACGCTAAGGATTACAAAGAGTGAAAAACTAGAAAGAATAGGGTATTCCCCACTCATTTTTAAAATCGTGAGCGTGTCTTCATGCAAAAATTCCAATAAATTTTCATCAAACACATTCCCATAAATGCCATAATAAACAATGTTCGCAATATTTAAAAACAGAATAATAGCGATAGAAAAACACGCCATAATATTAAGCATTCTGGTTTGGTGTTTGGGGGCCAATAACCCTAATAACCCGATGAGGATAAAAAGAATCGATAAGCTTGAGACCACACGATTATCGTATCTGGCTCCATTGAATAGGGTTTTGATGATTTCATCAAAAATAGGGTTTTTTAAGGCATGCTTATAATAGCCTGTATAAAGGATAAAGCCGATACGATTAAACACAAACAACAAGCTCATAAAAAAGGTGAAATAAAAACCTTTTAAAAAGAGCGAAAAAAGGGCATGGGATAGGGATTTCATAAGCGTTACTATAACCTTTTTTTAACAAGAGATAAAGTCTTAAAAAAGACAAAAAGAAGCAAGGGGAAATCCAATAAAGAATCTAAGATTTGAAAATGAGAACGCATCAAAAGCGAACTGGATAACGCTACTAAAGCGATCACGCCTAATAAGGGGCTGCTCAAAAACAAACTGCTACAAAAAAGCGCGCTAAAAATCAGAGAAGCCATGAAATGATGGTAGATTGAAAAAGGCAAAAACCCTAAAATGTCTATAAGGAGCAACAAACTAAAAAATAGCATGACGCTATAAGATTGCAAGGTTTCTAAAGGGGGCTTTTGGAGGAGACGGCAAGAAAAGAGTGCATAAGCAAGGATCAAAAGACAGCTAAAGGGGCTTAAGGGGGCTGTAAAACTGCTTAAAAAGGCGTTGAGCGATAGAGAGTCTTTCAAAGCGATATTGCTTAAAATCACGATTATAAACGAGAGCGAAAACCTCAAACCCAATGGCTTATTTTTGAAAAAAAAGAAAATTAAAAAAAGCCATATAAAACTCAGCGTGTAAGAAGAATGTATAAACATGATTAATCACTTGAGAAGGGATTTTAAATAAGCCATATTAAAACGGATGTGTTTGATATGAGAGCGGTTGTAGGTATAGACAATATCTATAAAATGAGGATTAAGACTATAGCTTGGGTAACTCACTTCATTCGCTTTATCTAAAATCTTTAAGGTTTTAAACGAGTTGGAGTTTTCTAATTTAGAAAGCAGGAGTTCTTTACGGCGCAGTGATAAATCGCTAGGGTTGTGGATCAAATACAATTCTTTGTTTAAATTGATCAAATTCAAAGCGTCATTCAAGTTTTTCAAATTCGTAAGCGTGGGTTTTTGCCAAGCAGTGGGGGTTTTACAGGTTTCTAGCATGAGGCTATCTTTAAAAGAATGGTTTCTAAACGCCATGATAGCGCAATCTTTAAAGGGGGTTAGGCTTGGCTGGAGCTTGTGGTTTAGGGCATTAGGCCTTAAAAGCTCTCTTGGGTTATTTTGTTGGTCAAATTTCAACAACAAGGGGTATTGGGTGGCTAATTCGTGATAGAGCGGTAGCATAAACCCGCCATCAGTGGTGCTTAAAGGCTTATTCCTTATCAAATGGCTTAAGTTTAAAAAAGGGCTTAAAGAGAGTTTTTGCACAAATTTAAAACGAATCGGCTCTAAAGCGCTTTCAAGTTGATAGATTTTAGAAGTGGCCCACCCGCCCATGCTCACCCCTACAACAAACAACAAAATTTTATCGTCATGCAAAAAAAGCAAGGGGTTACCTAGTTTTTTGATGTATTCATGCGAATAAAAAGAAAGCTCTTCTTTGGTTAAAATAACGAAGGCTTCGCTCCAGCGATTGATCTTGCTATCAAAAAGATTCGCGCTGATTTTCACATCCCTTGCCCCTTCTTTAGTGCCGCTAAAATAAGCGCTCAAAAGGTTATCGTTAGGCAAGCTGATTAAAGCGCTCGCATGCACGCTTAAAGCGTCATTTGGTTTAGGGATAGTGAGCTGTGTGAAATAGGGGGGGCTTTTGGTTGAAAGGGTTTGATTGTGCACAAAAGCATAGGGGGGGGTTTGGCGCTTCATTATCATTAAAAATAAAACGATAAAAAGCCCCACAAAAAAGGCGGCATGTTTTAGGCGATTTCTTGAATGTTCCAAGATAGCGTTTCGCCCCCTCTTAAGATAGCGATTTTTTCATTCAAACAAAGCGTGTGCGTGGGGACTATAAAGGGTGTTTTACTCAGACGCACCTTTTTAGCTGGCAAATTGTCTAGCGCGTAGATTTTTTTAGCGTTGTCGCTGATAAAGGCTTGCAAGTTTTCTAAAGCGTTGTGTTTTTCAAAAAGTTCGCACAACGCAGGCAACAAAATAGGGGCAGAAAAGATGCCTGCTGGGATGTTAGCGCTATGCTTTTTAGAGACAAAATGTGGGGCGCTATCAGAGCCAAAAGAGATTTTAGGGTGGGCTTTTAAAGCAAGGGATAAAAGCCTTTCTTGGTCTTTTTTGGTTTTGATTAAAGGTTTGCAAAAACAATGCGGGTTCAAACTCCCCCCTAATAAATCATCTAAGGTCATGCTGATATGGTGTAAGGTTAAAGTCGCATAGAGGTTGGTATGCTTTTCAATTAAAGCGATACTGCGCCAATCGCTCAAATGCTCTATAATGATTTTGAGTTTAGGGAATGAAAGCGCAAAAGTTTCTAAAACGCTATGGCATAAAAATTCTTTATCCAGACAAAACCCGGCTTGTTCTGCGTGGATGCATAAAATAAAGCCTAATTTTTGGGCGTTTTCTAAAATCTCTAAAGTTTTTTCACCCAACAAATCCGAAGTGCCGTTTTGCGCGTTTGTGGTCATGCCTTTGGGGTAGAGTTTTAAAAACCTGATTCCTTTTTCTTGGGCGCGTTGCAACTCTTCTAAAGTCAAGCCATCATTAAAATACAAACTCATTAAAGGCTTGAAGTTTGAAGAATGGTTTAAAATTTCCTCTTCGTATTCAAGGGTGGTTGGAGTGTCAATCAAGGGCTTACTGAGATTAGGCATGATCACCGCAGCGCTAAAAGGCTCGCTAGAATATCCTAACACGGCTTTTAAAAGCGCGTTTTCTCGCACATGCAAGTGGGCGTCTATGGGGTCAAAAAGCGCGATTTCCATTTTTTAATTGCCCCCTAAGTAATAACGCACTCTAATGCGAATGAGGGTTTTAGTTTTGGGGCGTGGGTAATCCTTATAAGCGATCTGAATGGTCTTTAAGGTGTTGTCATCAAGCATTTTATATTCAGAGCCAATGATGATTTTAAGATCGCTAATATCGCCATTAGGGTGCAAGTAAAACTCTACCGCATTCGTCCCGTCTTGCCCTAAATAAGCCGCCACTTGAGGGTATTCTAAATATTTTTGCGTGATGCGCCCAATATCCCTTAAATTATTCCTGATGAAATCTTTTTCGGCTGTGCCTAAATCCCCAAATTCTTCGCCATACAATTCATCAATATCCCTTCTGGTTTGGTTATCCAAGCCTTTATTATTTTCTTGTCTGGGTGGCGCAACTTCTTTAGGCAAGAAAGAAAGCTGGTTAGGGTCAAATTCTTTTTTGACAGGTTTTTTCTCTTCCACTTTTTTATGCTCTACTTTTTGTTCTACTACTTTTTTCTCTTCTTTTTTCTCCTCTACTACTTTTTTCTCTTCCACTTTTTCCACTTTTTTAAGAGCCTTATGTTTGTGGTTGGGCTTTTTGGGTTCAGGTTTGGGTTTTGGCTTTGGTTTAGGCTCAGGCTTAGGCTTTTCTATAGGTTTTGGCGGGGTTGGCGGGGTTGGCGGAGTTGGGGGTGTGGGAGGCGTTGGAGGTTTTTGGGGGCCAGCCAGCGTGGGTTTAGGAGCGCCTGGGGTGTTTTTACTGGGATCTTGCGAATGGCCTCTTTTTAAAACCAATAAATTTTCAGGATTTAATTTAACGAGCTTGGGTTTTGAAGGAAAAAAATCTTCTCTGTGTTCAAATAAAAAATAAATCAACCAATGCAACAATACAGACAGAATGAGAGAAAAGAAAAAATTCCTATTAGAATGATCCACAGGGTCAAAATTTTTCCCTAATTTAGCAGGTTGTAGTTTAGAATTTTCCGGCATATAAATTTCCTAATTTTGAATTCTTTATATTATTTTCAGCTTCTTTAATCAGTTCTTCTTTAGATGTTTTTGGGCTTATTTTGTCTAAAAGCAGGCCGTATTTATCGCTTAGTAAGACCAAGTAACGCTCCTTATTAGTTTCTATGGAAATGATTTTATGGTTCGCACCAACACGACCCAAAACACTAATTTCTAACTTAAAATCTTTTGTAGAAAAAGACCCTTGTGTGGGAACAATTTTTTTTTTGATTATATACAATATTAAGAGTAAGGCAACAATAACCGCTAGCGCCTTATAAGCATGGCTTAAATCCAGTGGGGGTTTTAACTCTAGAGTGTTTAAAGGGCTTTGGGGTTGCTCGTTGGTGTCTTTTTGTGCAAGGTTAGTTTGCTGAGATTTTTCTTTCAGGTTAGGCGGTGGGGCTAAATGAAAACCTTTAGGTAAAAAAAGAAAGCGGAGTTGCTTTTTGTCCTTGCTGTTTGAGGCTTGGATTTCTAATTCCACTTTAGCTTTTTTAGACAAGAGGTAGATGTCATTTTGGTAGGAAAACATTTCTAATGCATTCAAAGAGGCTTCTTTAAAATCCATCATTTTTTTAGAATCTAGTTTAGCGTTTTTTAAAACGATCACCTTTTGCCCTTCAACTTCCATGATTTTAGGCGTTTTGTTAAAAGGCGTTTCAAAAGTGAGCGTGGTTTGCACGGCTTTTATAGGTGGTGTTGCTGGAGCGTTTGAATCAGGTTGGATTTCTTTTAGTGCATTTTGCCAATGCGCTAGTTTAATGGGGGCGTCATCGTTTAAAGGTATTTTTTCTTCAGCCAGTAACATAAAAGCAGCGCTCAATAACAAGAATAACAATCTCATGAATTTTTAGCGAGATAATACACAATGGCGTTAGAATCAAGGATTTCATTCAAACGAATGGCTAAATTCCTTTCAAAAACCATCACCTCACCCTTACCAATCACCCGCCCGTTCACAAAAGTATCCACGCTTTCTCCGGCGGGTTTTTGCAAATCAATCACAGAGCCTTTTTCAAAACGCAAAATTTGCAATAAAGGGATTTGCGTAGAGCCAAGTTCGGCGCTAAAAACAATCTCCATGTCTAAAAGGTTTTTATAATCGCAAATGAGTTCTTCTAAATAAGTGGAAAGCTCTAGTTCTCTTTCTTTATTCGCTTTCTCTTTTTCTTTTTCGGCTATTTTCAACTTATTAGCTTCTGTTTCTGACATAAAACCCTACTCTTTCAAGAATGATTTGACTTTGATTATAAAATCTTAATTTTACTATAAATTTTATAACAAATAAAGCCACTACGCTTTAAAGCTAGCCTTAGAAACGCAAAATTCTTTTAAAAAACACGCATCGCATAAGGGGTTTTTAGCCTTGCAGGTGTAGCGGCCAAACAAGATTAAGGCATGGTGGAGTTTGGACAGGTTGTCTTTAAACAGATCGCTGAGTTCTTCTTCGGTTTTAATAGGCGTTTTAGCGTTGCTTAAGCCTAAGCGGTGTGTTGCGCGGAACACATGGGTATCTACGGCTATATAATTTGCATCAAAGCACACTGAAAGCACCACATTAGCGGTTTTTTGCCCCACGCCATCTAAACTCATCAATTCTTTTTGCGTAGAGGGGATAACGCCCTTAAAATCCCTAACCACTTTTTGCGCCATACTGATTAAATGCTTGCTTTTGTTGTTGAAATACGAAACGGATTTAATAATCTCTTTAACCTCTTCTAAAGAAGCGAGCGCTAAATCGTTCACGCTCGGGTATTTTTCAAATAATTTGGGCGTTACTTTATTCACTCTAGCGTCCGTACATTGAGCACTTAAAATGGTAGCCACTAATAATTCATAGGGGTTTTTATGGTGCAATTCGGTGGTTTGGTTGGGGTAATGTTTTAAGAGCAACTCTTTGATTTGTTGGGCTTTTGTTTTAGTGCGTTTTAAGCCCATTTTCACACGCTTTCTTTGATGACAAGGTATTGCGCTTCATGGGATCTTAAAGCCACTTGAATGCGGTTGATTTTAACCGAAAGCGTGGCTTTTTTCATGGAATAATGCAAAAGAATGCATTGAACCCCTTCATGGATACCAAAAGAGAGGAAGCGTTTTTTAAGGGCTTCATCGCAGTTAGCGATTTCTACGATTTCATAAACTTTGTCTTTAATGGCTTCATTGAGCGTCATTTTACTTCCTTTTTGAATCAATGTTTTTTTTGACTTCATCCACGATGATGTCAATAGGTGTGAAAATACGGCGTAAGATTTTGAAAGGTGCTTGGATAATATCTGACGCTAAAGTGACTTGAGTTTTAGGTTTATCCAGCGTGCCTTTGACATTCACATTAGTGGTGATTTTACCTCCTTTTCCTAAAACGAGATAGCCCACAATAGGGATTTTATTTAAGACATTACTCAAAGCCTTGATAGTGGAAACTTCTAAATTCAAATCCAATTTGTTTTTGTCTAATTCAATGATCCCATTGCCAGCAATATCAAGCGTTTTGCCGATAAGATCAATTTTTTCTAACCCTAAATATTCTTTAGTGATCCCAAAAACAACAGACCCCTTTTTGATTTGATAGCCATTAGCCCCTAAATGAGGGTTCCTAAAGACAATGAGAGAGGGAATGGTGTTGATGAGATTGATCATGTTTTGCATGAGGGCGAAATTCTTTAAGCTTGTGTTTTGGAATTTCAATTCGCCGTTGAAAACCTGATCTTCAAGAGCCCCAATAAGCGTGAATAAGCCCCCTTCTACGAAATCTTTTTGGAGGATAGTGTTGATATAATCCCCGCTAAAATTATGGGCTTTAAGATACAAAGCCCCATGCACTAAATCCGCCATGATCATGGCGTTTTTATAATTGCCATCAATTTTCACTCTGTCATCTTGAGCGACAATATCAAGATTTTCTAAAGGAAAAGGCATTTTTTTATAGATTAACACGACATCTTTAGCATGGATGCGTGTAGAGATAGGGATAATTTTGTGGGCTTTTTCATAGCGTTGTTTGGCGCTAATGAAAATATCTTCATCTTGGATTTCTTTAGAGCTAGGCTTTTCTTTTCGTTCTTTTGAGAATAATCCCGCAATAGCTGGTATCTTACTATCTAAAAAATCGTCAATACTCAAATCAATATTATTAAGGGTAATATCCTTTTGATCCCCCTTAACTTTTATAGATATGCTTTTGCTTGGAGTATAGACAGAAATTTCATCTTTATTAATAGAGCCAAATAAAGAGAGGGAATTAAACTGCTTGCCGTTGCTATGATAGATGGGTAAAGTGATTTTCAAATCTTTAGCAAAAAAATCAATATTGATAAAATCGCTCGTAGAAACTTCTAAAGAGCCATCTTCTAAGGCGAAATATTTCATAATAGGGGAATAGGGCTTGATTTTTTTCAAATCTTTGATTCTAAAAACATAGGCGTTATCTTTAAATTCGCCATCTAATAAGAGTTGTGGCACGCTCCATTGCATGTGGTTGGGGTTAGAAAAATCAAAATTCAAAGAAAGGTTTTTAAGAGTGTCTCCTGTAGCGTAGAAAACATCTTTGGTGAATTTGTCTTCACTTTGGGCTTTAATGGTGTCTATGATTTTTCTTCTAAACACTTCTGAGTTTTCACCTTCTTGAATAATAGAATGCAAACTTTTTAAATCTAAAGAAAATTTAGTAGGCTGTGGGTTATCTTGGTCGTTGTTCAAGCCATAAGAACGCATGTTGACATTATTGTTAGTGTTGAATCGTATTTTATGGACTAAAGAATCCAAAGAAAGGGTTTTTTTATTCAAATCTAAAGCGATTTTAGCGTCTAAATCCAGCATGTTTTCATAGCGGGTGTGGGTAGTTTCTATGTAAATGTATTGGTATTCTTGGGTAATATCTAAGCTTATATTAGCGTTTTGCGTATAAAGGGGGATATTATAGAGCGAGAGAGTGCCTTCTTGCAAATTAACGCTGCCTTGAACGCTAAATAAGGGGGCGGTGTTTTTCAAAAATTGTAAGGTGAGTTTCAAATCCGCACTAGATGGCATGCTGATTTTATCCAAAGGTAAAACGACTTTATAAGCGCTCAATAAATCCTTAATGCTATCGCCATAATAATTAGGGGTCGTTTTTAAAAAAATCTCCAACTTGGGGGCTTCTAACAAATTGGAAAAAGTGGCGTAAGAGCCGGTCAATTCCAT
Organism: Helicobacter pylori oki112; assembly: GCF_000600085.1. Lineage (NCBI taxonomy): Bacteria > Pseudomonadati > Campylobacterota > Epsilonproteobacteria > Campylobacterales > Helicobacteraceae > Helicobacter > Helicobacter pylori. The sequence goes on along the minus strand of NZ_CP006821.1, from coordinate 836,951 downwards.
GGTTTCATAAGTGATTTTTTGGGGCTGTATGAGGAGCTGTTTGTTTTTGAAGATCAATTCGGTTTTATCCATTTTAATGGGCGATAAGCCATCATTAAAAACGACTGAAGGTTTAATCAAAGTGGCTTTAACTACAGAATTTTCCAAAAGCGATGGGACAAACTCGCTAGGAGTGAAATTGGCTTTGATTAAAGCGTTATCAATCTTAAAGCTAGCAAATTGGATCTTATCAAAAATCCATGTTTTTAAATTTTTTTGCGATTGGCGTTGGAAAAGAGGCTTTAAAAACGCCAGGCTTTTCATTGGAGAAGTGTTAATTTTTAATTCTATGGTTTTTAAATCGGTTAGCCCTTGCAAATAAATTGCAGCACTGGGTTCAATTAAAGGCTTGACAATCAAATTGAACGCCATTTTCCTAGCTTTAGGTGAATAGTGGGCGTTGCCATCCACTTGGACTTTAATGTCTTTAAAAAGCAAATTGATGATTTTAAGCTTGATATTTTTATCGTCTTCTAGGGAAAATTCCCCTTTGACTCCTGGAAATTCCAACTCGTATTTATTCCCATCAAAAAAGATATTGGCTTTATTTTTATCGTCTAAAATAATTTCTTTGACTTTAAGTTTTTCAAAATAAGACACCGCCCAAATGCCATAACGGATATTTTTAATCAGATCAGAAACTTCTAAACGCTTTTTAGTGGGTTTTTGATGGAAGAAAGAAGAGAGATCAATGCGTTCAATTTCTAAAGAAAGCTTGTTGTTAAGTTTTAAGTATAATTCAGAAATGCCAAGCTTCCCGATTTTTAAATTTTGTATGTGAATGCCGTTTGAAAGGGTTTTGTGAATGACAACTAAAAGAGTGAATACTGCCACAAACAAGATAATGACATTAAATACTTTCTTGGATACATGTTTTCTTTTGTTCATTAGTATTCTTTTTTATTTAAGTATACCAATTTATCCTAACAAAGTGGTGGTTGTCCCGCAAGGTTCGCTCAAAAAAGTGTTTTTTTCTTTAAAAGATCAGGGCGTGGATATTAACGCTTTGGATTTGTTTTTTTTACGCTTAATGGGCATGCCTAAAAAAGGCTATATTGACATGGGCGATGGGGCTTTAAGAAAGGGGGATTTTTTAGTCCGTTTGATCAAAGCAAAAGCGGCGCAAAAAAGCGCGACTTTAATCCCTGGAGAAACCCGCTATTTTTTCACGCAAATTTTGAGCGAGACTTACCAACTAGAAACAAGCGATCTCAATGAAGCTTATGAAAGCATCGCTCCACGATTGAACGGCGCTGTGATAGAAGATGGGGTGATATGGCCAGACACTTATCATTTACCCTTAGGAGAGGACGCTTTTAAAATCATGCAAACTTTGATCAGTCAATCCATGAAAAAACACGAAGCCTTAAGCAAACAATGGCTTGGATACTACCATAAAGAAGAGTGGTTTGAAAAAATCATTCTCGCTTCCATTGTGCAAAAAGAAGCCGCTAATACTGAAGAAATGCCCTTGATTGCGAGCGTGATTTTTAACCGCTTGAAAAAAGGCATGCCTTTACAAATGGATGGGGCTTTGAATTATCAGGAATTTTCACACGCTAAAGTGACCAAAGAGCGCATTAAAACCGATAACACCCCCTATAACACCTATAAATTTAAGGGCTTGCCTAAAAATCCTGTAGGGAGCGTGAGCTTAGAAGCAATCAAAGCCGTAGTTTTCCCTAAAAAAACGGATTTCTTGTATTTTGTGAAAATGCCGGATAAAAAACATGCTTTCAGCACGACTTATAAAGAGCATTTAAAAAACATTAATCTTTCTAATAATCATTTTTAAGATTAAGGTAAATGGGGCGTTTTTTCTTTTAAATTAAGTAAAAAGTGTTTAGTATTTTCTCATTTCAATTTTAAGTTCCTACTATTAAAGCATTTTAGATTTTATTAAAAAAGGCTTGCTACAATTTTAGGCAAATTTTGATTGCTAGGGCTTAAAACAGCTTTTAGCACAAAGGAGAATGAATGGCTAAAATGAGCGCTCCAGATGGGGTTGCCGTTTGGGTGAATGAAGACAGGTGTAAGGGTTGTGATATTTGCGTATCGGTATGCCCTGCTGGGGTTCTTGGCATGGGGATTGAAAAAGAAAGGGTGCTTGGAAAAGTGGCCAAAGTAGCCTATCCAGAGAGCTGTATCGGTTGTGTGCAATGCGAGTTGCACTGCCCGGATTTTGCGATTTATGTGGCTGACAGGAAGGATTTCAAATTCGCTAAAGTTTCTAAAGAAGCCCAAGAAAGAAGCGAAAAGGTTAAAGCCAACAAATACATGCTCTTAGAAGAGACTATTTTAGAAGGGAGAGGCAAATAATGCGTGAGATTATTTCTGATGGGAATGAATTAGTCGCTAAAGCGGCGATTGAAGTGGGGTGTCGGTTTTTTGGGGGCTATCCTATCACGCCAAGCTCGGATATTATGCATGCGATGAGCGTGGCTCTGCCCAAATGCGGCGGCCATTTTATCCAAATGGAAGATGAAATCAGCGGGATTAGCGTGTCTTTAGGAGCGAGCATGAGTGGGACGAAGTCTATGACAGCCAGCTCTGGGCCTGGTATTTCATTGAAAGTGGAGCAAATCGGTTATTCTTTCATGGCAGAAATCCCTTTAGTGATCGCTGATGTGATGCGTTCAGGCCCATCAACCGGAATGCCCACTCGTGTGGCTCAAGGCGATGTGAATTTCTTAAGACACCCCATACATGGGGATTTTAAAGCCGTTGCACTCGCTCCTGCTAGTTTGGAAGAAGCTTACACAGAGACCGTTCGCGCGTTCAATTTGGCTGAAATGCTTATGACTCCTGTATTCTTGCTCATGGATGAAACCGTGGGGCATATGTATGGCAAGGTGCAAATCCCAGATTTAGAAGAAGTGCAAAAGATGACCATTAATCGTAAGGAATTTCTAGGCGATAAAAAAGACTACAAACCTTATGGGGTTGCACAAGATGAGCCGGCCGTTTTGAACCCTTTCTTTAAAGGCTATCGCTACCATGTTTCAGGCTTGCACCATGGGCCTATTGGCTTTCCTACTGAAGACGCTAAAATCGGTGGGGATTTGATTGACAGATTATTTAATAAGATTGAATCCAAGCAAGACATTATCAACGAAAATGAGGAAATGGATTTAGAGGGTGCTGAAATCGTTGTTATCGCTTATGGTTCGGTTTCTCTAGCGGTTAAAGAGGCCTTGAAAGATTACCATAAAGAAAGCAAGCAAAAAGTCGGCTTTTTCAGGCCTAAAACCTTATGGCCAAGCCCGGCTAAACGCTTGAAAGAAATAGGGGATAAATACGAAAAAATCCTTGTGATTGAATTGAATAAAGGGCAGTATTTAGAAGAGGTTGAAAGGGCTATGCAAAGAAAGGTGCATTTCTTTGGGCAAGCCAATGGGCGCACGATTTCGCCCAAACAAATCATCGCAAAATTGAAGGAGCTTTAAAATGGCGTTTAATTATGATGAATATTTGCGTGTGGATAAAATACCCACTTTGTGGTGTTGGGGCTGTGGCGATGGCGTGATTTTAAAATCCATTATCCGCACGATTGACGCTTTAGGTTGGAAAATGGATGATGTGTGCTTGGTGAGCGGGATTGGTTGCAGCGGGCGCATGAGTTCGTATGTGAATTGCAATACCGTTCATACCACGCATGGTAGGGCTGTGGCGTATGCGACAGGGATTAAAATGGCTAACCCCAGTAAGCATGTGATCGTGGTTTCTGGCGATGGCGATGGCTTTGCGATTGGAGGCAATCACACCATGCATGCGTGCAGAAGAAACATTGATTTGAATTTTATTTTAGTGAATAATTTCATTTATGGTTTGACCAACTCCCAAACTTCGCCCACCACGCCTAATGGCATGTGGACGGTTACGGCTCAATGGGGGAATATTGACAACCAATTTGACCCATGCGCTTTAACCACCGCTGCTGGGGCGAGTTTTGTGGCCAGAGAGAGCGTTTTAGACCCTCAAAAATTAGAAAAAGTGCTTAAAGAAGGTTTCACGCATAAGGGCTTTAGCTTCTTTGATGTCCATAGCAATTGCCATATCAATTTAGGGCGTAAGAATAAAATGGGCGAAGCGTCTCAAATGCTAAAATGGATGGAAAGCCGATTGGTGAGCAAACGCCAGTTTGAAGCCATGAGCCCTGAAGAAAGGGTGGATAAATTCCCTACAGGCGTTTTAAAGCATGACACGGACAGGAAAGAATATTGCGAAGCGTATCAAGAAATCATTGAAAAAGCACAAGGAAAACAATAATGGAAGCGCAATTACGATTTACGGGCGTTGGAGGGCAAGGCGTGCTGTTAGCGGGAGAGATTTTAGCTGAAGCGAAAATTGTGAGTGGGGGCTATGGCACTAAGACTTCCACCTACACTTCGCAAGTGCGTGGAGGGCCTACTAAGGTGGATATTTTGCTAGATAAAGATGAAATCATTTTCCCTTATGCTAAAGAGGGCGAGATTGATTTCATGCTTTCAGTCGCTCAAATCAGCTACAACCAGTTTAAAAGCGATATTAAAAAAGGCGGTATCGTTGTCATTGATCCCAATCTAGTAACCCCCACTAAAGAAGATGAAGAAAAGTATCAGCTTTATAAAATCCCCATTATCAGCATCGCTAAAGATGAAGTGGGTAACATTATCACGCAATCTGTGGTGGCGCTAGCCATTACCGTGGAGCTTACCAAATGCGTAGAAGAAAATATCGTGCTAGACACCATGCTTAAAAAAGTCCCTGCAAAAGTCGCTGACACGAACAAAAAAGCCTTTGAAATTGGCAAAAAACATGCTTTAGAAGCTTTGAAAAAATAAGGGGGTAACTCCTTATCTTATTTTTCTTTAGCTATAGCTTTTTCCCCTTTTTTTGTATTTTTGAAAAAAAAAAAAAATGGTATAATGCTCAAATTTTACAAAGGATTCTTGTATGCGCAAATTTTTGGATGGGGCAAAAAGTGAGATTTTAAAATATGATGTGATTTCTTTTGATATTTTTGATACCCTTCTTCTAAGACCTTTCATTAAACCCACAGATTTATTTTGGTATATTGAGACTAAATATAATATTAAAGGTTTTCATCAAGCAAGAATCCTGGCAGAAATGCAATCTAGAGAAATCAGTAAAAGACAAGACATTACTCTAGATGAAATTTATCATCAAATCCCAAAAGAGTTTCATTCATATAAGGGAGTAGAAATTGCCACTGAAAAAGAGGTGCTTATTCCAAACTTAGAGATGTTAGAACTCTATCGTTTCGCTAAAGAGAACAATAAAAGAGTGATTATTGTATCAGATATGTATTTACCTTTAGAGGTCCTTGAAGATATTTTAATTTCTAAGGGTTTTGATGGTTATACAAATTTCTATCTCAGTAACCATATAATGCTTACTAAGCATTCGAAGGATTTGTTTAAACATGTTTTAAAACAAGAAAATATTACTAACACACAAATGTTGCATATTGGTGATAATTCTTGGGCAGATGACGCTATGCCTAAAAGTTTAGGTATAGCAACGCTATTTAGAAAAAGCGTATTGAAGCAATTTGAAGAAATTTTTCCTAAATACAAAACATTTAGTCCAACCAGTGTTGCACAAAGTTTTATTTTAGGATCTTTATGCGTTTTTTATAAAAATTATATTCAAAAACATGAAAAATTTGATTATTGGTTTCTTTTGGGAGCGATGCAGGCAGGAATTGTAGCCGTTGCTTATTGCCAGTTTATCTATAAAGAGATTCATAAAAGAAATATTGATACTTTAGTGTTTGTTGCACGAGATGGTTATTTATTGCAAAAAATTTTTAATATTTTATATCCAAATTCATATAAAACTACTTATATTTATGCTCCCAGAATTTTAAAAAAAGCGGTATTTTTAGAAGTCGTAGAGGGCGAGAGTTTGGAAATTTTGCGTATTTTAGAAGGCGAAGAAGAAATTAAAAAGAAACAAATCACCACCAACCAACAAGCATATATATACATATATAGTAACTTTGAATACTGCCGCCATTTAGCGTTAAAATGTTTAGATAATTACAGAAAATACTTGTCTTCATCAAATTTAGAGGGAAATATCGCTATTGTAGATACGATTACTTTAGGCTATTCTTCGCAAGGGTTAATCCAAAAAGCTTTAAACAAAGAAGTTTTTGGGTGCTATGTGGATCTCCTAAGAATTTTAAATTATGATTGCGTGAGTTTCTTACCTTTTTCACACCCTAAATCCGTTTATTTTCATAATTGGGATTTTATGGAGTTTTTGCTAACAAGCCCTGAATACCCTATTTTAAATGTAGAAAATGGCGTTCCAATTTATCAAAAAGACGTTTCATCTTGTGAAAAACACCGCTCTAAAGCTTATGAAAAAATAGTAGAAGGGGCTGTTGGATATGTTTCATATTTTAAAGAAAGTCAAATTTCTTTAGGCATTTATGATGTGATAGAATGGGTAAATTTCTTTATTGACAATCCTAGTATTCAAGATCAAGAGCAATTTAAACAAATTTATTTTCTTCCAGACGCGACGCATAAAAACGCTCTGCCCTTGTTTTGCAACGATGTTTCTTTATTGTCTTGTATTTTAAAACCTTCACAAAGTTATGGTATATTAAAAAGAAGCCTTAGGACAAACAAGCAAGAGAGATTGTTTAAAATATTATCTCTAATTAAAAAAATCTATGGGAAGTTAAAAAAGAAATGATAAAATTGGCTCTGTTTTTAATCAAATATAGATAGCTAGGGCTTTCTCCCTTAATATAATTCTCTCAAAAATTATTCACTAGATATTTTTCATTTATCCAATAGTTTGTTTTTGAGTATAATCCTACGAAAACTTTAAGGAACGGCATGGAGTTTTTAGGACTGATTTTGAGTCTAGCTGCTATTTTGATAGCGTTTAAAAAGCCTGAAAAAGAAAATTGGGCGTTTGGGATTTTGATTGTGGTGTGGTTGGTGGAGCTTATTATTTTTATAGCCCACAGCTCTAGCGTTTTGCCTAACATGAATCTATAAGGGGGATGCATGAATAAAGAAACCCGATTTTACAATCTTTTTTCTTTGGCGGTTTTAGGGATTTTGATCTTTCCTGTGGGTTTGGCGAATTTTTATTTTGGCTATGTTTTGAAAGATTCGCCTTGTATTTTTTGCTGGGCGCAACGCATTAACATGATTTTAATAGGGGCGGTGGCGCTTTTGGTGGTGCGTTTTGGGTTTAAGCCTAAATACATTGCTTTGCTGTTGCTCATGGCTAGTAGCGGGTTATATGAGAGCTTTTATCATACCGGTAGCCATGCCTTAGAAGATGTGGGGCAGGGATTCGCGCTCGCTATTTTGGGCTTGCACACGCAGTTTTGGGCGCTTTTTGTCTTTTTTAGCGTGGTGGCGCTTTTAGCGGTTTTGCTCTTTTTTGCCCCTAATACCCAACTTTTTAAAGATTATTCATTAAACACGCTCCAAAAAAGCGCTTTTTATGTTTTCTTTATAGTGGTGGGTTCTAATGCCGTGCAAGCGTTTATTTCTACCGGGCCTTTCCCTTACATAGGGCAAAGCGATCCGGTGCGTTTTTCGTGGAATTTGAAAGAATCTGTCTGGTCTATGGAAAATTGGAATCATTTGAAATTCCCAAGAAGCGTTTTAGGCAGAAGAGATGTGGGTGAGCCTTTGAAATTGAGCGCTTTGCCTAAAGATAATGATTATGAGCATTCGCCTTTAGAAATTACAAAAGCGTTGGAGATTGAAAAAAAAGAAGAGCTTTTTTTAAAACTGAACGGAGCGATCACGGATTTGAGTTTCAATGAAGACAAGGCGATCTTTACCACAGAAAACCAAGGCCTTTATCTTGCGGGTAACGATTTGAAAACTATTCATAGCCATATGGTGCTAGATAGCTATTATAGCGCGACGGTGGGGTCGTTCGTGGGGGCGGATTTTAACGAAGATGAAAACATTGTGATCATGGGCAATAATAAAACGAGCGTAGAAATCACCCCTAACAAAAACGCTAACGCGCTTAAAAACTTCCCTTATTTTTTAGAAGGGGCTAACTCTTTTGATGAAGTGGAGCGCAGCCGCTTGAAAACTTCTAGGGCGAAAAACTATTATGTTAGCGTTGCAAGAAGAGGGGCTAAATTCACTTATTTGATCAGCGCTCCTAACAAGCGTTATAAGGATTTGATTATCATCTCCATGCTTAATAGCGACAAACAAGTGCATGGGGAGTTTTTACTTGAATTGGGCAATGCCAAACTTAAAGAAAAAAGGAAACTGGGCGAGTTAGTCATTAGCGCGTTAGCTTTAAAGGATGATAAGCTTTATGCGTTCAGTAAGGAATTTAACACGCTTTTAGTCATAGACCCCACAAAAGAAGAGATCCTTGAAGTTTATGGCTTGCCTAAAGAGATTAAAAATATCAGCGCTGGGGGGTTTAGGGATAATGAGCTTATCCTTGTGAGCTATGAGAATCATAAAAATATTCTCTATACTCTTAATTTTTAAACTCTTTTAAAGCTACTTTTTTCTAATATATTAACGCATTAGAAGATGGTCGCTATTTTAGAATAGAGGAAAGTCCGGGCTACATTAGACAAAATTCCATCTAACGGATGGCTAGCGTAAGCTAAGGGAAAGTGCCACAGAAAGCAAACCGCCTTTTTAAGGTAAGGGTGAAAGGGTGGGGTAAGAGCCCACCAAAGCTAAAGTAATTTAGCTTGTTTGGGCAAACCCAATTTGTAGCAAGAAGTGCATGGTAAGTCTAAATTGATACGCGCTTCGCTTGAGGAATATTGCAAAATATTTCCCAGATAAATGGCCATCCATTGACAGAACCCGGCTTATTCTAATGCTTAACTGCGTGTTGATTTTTTAAATAAAGTTTTAATCATTTTATTTTTTTTATTTTTTACCTAATTATTGCTTAAATCTTAAAGATTTGTGTTACACTCTGTAAAATCAAAATTAAAGGGGATAGCGTGTTAGAAAAATCTTTTTTAAAAAGCAAGCAATTGGTTTTATGCGGATTGGGTGTTTTGATGTTGCAAGCTTGCACTTGCCCAAACACTTCACAAAGAAATTCTTTTTTACAAGATGTGCCTTATTGGATGTTGCAAAATCGCAGTGAGTATATCACGCAAGGGGTGGATAGCTCGCACATTGTGGATGGTAAGAAAACAGAAGAGATAGAAAAAATCGCTACCAAAAGAGCGACAATAAGAGTGGCGCAAAATATTGTGCATAAACTCAAAGAGGCTTACCTTTCCAAATCCAATCGCATCAAGCAAAAGATCACTAATGAGATGTTTATCCAAATGACACAGCCCATTTTAGACAGCTTGATGAATGTGGATCGTTTAGGGATTTATATCAATCCTAACAATGAGGAAGTGTTTGCGTTAGTGCGCGCGCGTTCTTTTGATAAGGATGTTTTGAGCGAGGGGTTGCATAAAATGTCCTTAGACAATCAAGCGGTGAGTATCCTTATTTCTAAAGTGGAAGAAATCTTTAAAGATTCTATCAATTACAGCGATGTGAAAGTCCCTATAGCCATGTAGGTTTAGAACAATAAGGGTTCTTCGCCATCGTCGGTTTTTTGTGGGGTAGGGGTGATGGAATTAGGGGTTGAGTAGTAGGGGATTTTATCCACGATTTCTTTACGCAAGTCTTTGGGGACATCAAACTTTCTTTTTAAAGAAGGTTCGATCGCTAAAATATTACGCATGAAATACGAATACACAGGCGCACTCACAACGCCTCCTGTCGCTCCTTTGCCAATAGGCGTGTTATCGTCCCTCCCAAACCAGATCACGCTTTGTAAGGTGGGGGTAAAGCCAATGAACCAAGCATCCACATTATTATTGGAAGTCCCGGTTTTACCGGCGATTTCTAAACCTTTAATGCGAGCCAAACTCCCTGTGCCATTTTCTACCGCATTCATCAGCACTGAAAGGGTTAAAAAAGCCTGTTCTTTAGAGGTGATCTTTTTGGTTTCCATGGGCGTGAAAGTTTTGACATTGTTTTGCTGATCGGTAATGCTTTCAATGAGCATGGGTTTGAGCATGGTGCCGTAATTAGAAAATAAAGAATACTTTTCAGCCGCTTCAATCGGTGAGATAGTAAAGCTCCCTAACACAATAGACAAGTCTTTAGGGAGGTTTTTAAACCCCATATCGCTTAAAGATTGATAAATTTTTTCAAAGCCAAGCTGATCGCTTAAATTGATCGTGGCTAGATTTAACGAATGGCTCAAAGCTTCTTGTAAGGTTACAAGCCCTAAAAACTTGCGAGAATAATTGCTAGGGTGCCATGCGTGGTTTTGTCCGCTGTTTTTACTATAATTGCCATTTTCAAAATTTCGCGCGGTATCAGGGATTTTAGAAGTGGTGGAATAGCCATTATCAAAAGCGATTTGATACACAAAAGGCTTTATCGCGCTTCCAAATTGCCGTTTGGCTTGCGTGGCGCGATTGAAAGCACTTTTTTTATAATCAATCCCCCCCACTAAAGCTAAAATCTTACCGGTGCTTGTGTCTGTAACTATCATGCTGGCGTTCAAGTTGTCTTCATCTTCATTAGAGGCGTTAGTTTTTGGCTTTTCTTTAGCGATTTTTTCTAAGATTTTTTGATACCCAAAACGCAAGGACTCTAACGCTAATCGTTGGTAATCCAAATCTATCGTGAGCTTTATGGTATAGCCTTGAGTTTTTAACCCGTCTAATTGATCCAATTGTTTCAACACTTCATCCACGACATAGGGAGCGATGTTTTGCGTGGAAGTCTGGTTATAGATAATTGGCACTTCATTGAGAGCGCCTTTGAACTCGTTAGAAGAAATCCAGCCTAAAGAATACAACCGCCTTAAAATATCATTAGCCCTAGAGAGTGAAAATTCTAAATTTTTGGTAGGGTCATAAAAACTTGGAGCCCTGGGCAAGGCGACTAACATGGCGATTTCTTTAAGCGTGAGTTTGTCAAGGGGTTTTTTAAAATACCCTAAACTTGCGGTTTTCACGCCATAATACCCATGCCCAAAAAAAGTTTGGTTCAAATAGCGCTCTAAAATTTCTTCTTTGCTTAAGACTTTTTCAATGCGTATGGAAATGATAGCTTCTTTGAGTTTTCTGGTTAGGGTTTTTTCTCGTGTGAGCACCATGTTTTTAACGAGTTGTTGGGTTAGGGTGCTACCCCCCTCGGTGTAACGACCGCTTTTAGCGTTTTTAATCATGGCGCGCATGATAGCGTCTAAATTGATCCCCCCATGTTCAAAAAAGAGGGTGTCTTCTACCGCTAAAAGGCTTTCAATAAATCGTGGGGGGATTTCTTCAAAACGCGCATAAAAACGGAATTCCTTATCATAGATATTAGCGATCAAACGCCCTTTTCTGTCTAAAATCTGTGAAGCGACGCTTGGGCGATAATCTTTAATTTTAGCAATATCCTTATTGGTATTCACCCAAACTTGAGCGATAAGAATGGCTAACAACCATATGACAATCAAAAATAAAACGATAAAACCATAAAAAATCTTTTTTAGCATTTAATCACTCTTAAAAAAAGATTGTATTTTAGAATAATTTAAAAGGGTGTTTGCAAGCTCTTTAGTGTCTTCTAAGCTGTTTTTAAGGGATAAAGAGACTCGTAAAAGGGGTTTAGAAACCGTGGGGGGGCGGATAGCTCCCACTAAAAACCCCTTTTCTTTCAAAAAACGATGAGCGTTTAAAAGAGCAAGATTGTTTTCAAATTCTAAAGTAAAAAATCCTGCGAGCGTTCTAATACCTAAGGTTTCAAAAATAATCTGTTGGTGTTTGCTAAGCTCATTTTTTAATTCTTGTTTTTGCACGATAAAGTATTCTAAATGGGCCAAAGTTAAAGCGGTGTCTAATAGGCTTAAAGCGGTGGTGTAAATCACGCTTTTAGCACGATTGATTAAAAATTCTATGGTTTGTAAAGGGGCTAAAATACAAGCCCCATAGCTCGCAAGCGCTTTAGAAAAAGTGCTGAGTTTAATGATTTTGTCTTTTTCTTTGATGCGATAATATTCTAAAAAACCCAATAAATTCTCGCCGATAGTCCCAAAACTATGGGCTTCATCAACGATTAAAAAAGCGTTAGGAGTCTCTTGAGTGATTGCATAAAAATCATAGGGAGCGACGCTCGCATCCATAGAATAAACCCCCTCAATGGCTATGAATTTGAGTTTATTTTTAGGAGCGTTAAAGAGTTTTTGTTTCAAATCCTTAGCGTCATTGTGCGAGAAAAAAACCACTTGATTAGGTTTAGCTTTCGTGCTAAAAATCCCGCTTGCATGGTAGTGTTCGTCCATGAATAAGAGGGCGTTTTTGACTAAAAGGGTGTCTATTAAAGCCAGATTACCCAAAAAACCACTCCCCACTAAAAGAGTGCTTTCAAATTCTAACAAATCCGCTAGTCGCTCTTCTAATTCTGCATGCAAAGGGTGGTAGCCATTCACTAGCATGGAAGCCTTGGGGGAATGAGAAACAAAAGACTGGAGCTTATTAAAAGCGTTTTGAAGCAAATCTTTTTTAACGCTCAAACCCAAATAATCATTAGAAGCGTAATCCTTTAATAAAGGGTCAAACAATTCTCTTTTGCGGTATCGTTTGGCATGGTGTAGGGCTTCTAAAGATTTAGAAAACATCAAAACACTTCATTGAATAAAATCATTCGCCTTTTTGAATTTTTTCAATGATTTTATTGAGTTCGTCTTGTTTTTCGTAAAACATCTTATCAATATTTTCTTTGACATGTTTAGCGCTATCTTCCATTAAATGCACTTTATGCTCTAGGTATTTTGAATCGGTAATGTGATCTTCTTGAACGGCTTTAACCAAATCATTAGCTTCAGCATGCACGCTCGCATGGTGGCTTTCTAAAGCTCTATAACCTGAAGTGTTGGAAAAATTCTCTTTGCCCGCGCCCTCATAATACCATTTGCCTAAGCGGCAATTCTTATGGCTGGTAATGTCAAAGGAGTTAAGACCAAAAATCATGCCATAAAGATTGTTTTTAAAGACCACATGATCAAGTTTGGCCAGACCGCAAAACACCCGGTTATTGATATTGTAGATGGTGTATTTTGCCGCTTGTGCGACAATCATGTTATTTTTCACGGTGGATTTCAGCTCTTCTACATCGCCCTTAATAGAACTTACAATAGAATTAATATCGTGGGTATTGGTTTGAATGTCGTTCGCTTCTTGTTGCATGCTTTTAACCACGACAGCGATTTCTTTAGTGGCTTTTTGGGTTTTTTCAGCGAGTTTTCTCACCTCATCAGCCACCACCGCAAACCCTCTCCCATGCTCGCCCGCTCGTGCGGCCTCAATAGCAGCATTTAGGGCTAATAGATTGGTTTGTTCTGCAATATCATCAATCAAAGAAATGACTTGAGTGATTTCATTGCTCCGTTGGTTGAGAGAGTCCGCTAACGAAGTGGCGTTTTGCATCTTTTCATAAAGCGATTCAATGTCTTGCCCCGTTTTATTAACCGTCCCTAATCCTTCAGCAGAATGCTCTTCACCATTTTTAGCCGCATTTAAGAGTAAGCCAGTTTCTTGATGGAAATACTGCATGCTTTCTTGTGCGTTCTCTAAGCCTTCTTTTAAGCTCGTGCAAAAAGTCTTAAACAAATCATTTTTATGGTATTCCCCCACACCCCCTGTTTTTTTGGCTAGTGAAAAATACTGCACGCCATCAATATTTTGGCTTTTTAAAGAATAAGAAACCCCTTGTAAATTAACGCTCTCTGCATTCTCTTTAAAATGAACGCTTTGTTCTTCTAAATTGTTTAAGTTTGCAAGATTCCCACTCTTAAAAACGACTTTATTGTTTTTAATACCTACAAAACCTTCATGCAAGCACAAATTTAAAAGGCTTTGATAGAGATTGATTTCTTTTTTTAACTCCGTAATTTCAGAATCTTTTTGATGGATTTGAAGTTGCAACTGCTTATTCCCAAACATGGTGGCATTCCTTATTTAAATTTGAATCTTTTGAGATTATACCCAAAATTACCAAACATTTTAAGCGCTCGTTAGTGTTGTTGCTTCAAATACAATTCAGAAAATAAGCCTTGTTTCTTTATAAGGGTTTCAAAGTTGCCCTGTTCTATAAGTTTGCCTTTGTCTAACACGATAATTTCATCAGCCTGTTTGACACTATTCATGCGGTGTGTAATGATTAAAGCCATCTTAGATTGCGATTGTTTAAAAATAAAATCTAAAAACTCTTTTTCTATAATGGGGTCAATAGCGCTACTTGGTTCATCTAAAACAACACAATGACTTGGTTTTAAAAAGGCTCTTATAGTGGCTATGCGTTGCTTTTGACCCAGAGAAAAATCTATTCCATTATATTGGGTTCCAAATAATGCGTTGCTATAATCATTAAGACAATTTTGAAAATTTTCATCAAAAGATTTTAGCATTTCTCTCTTTTGCTTTAGTTTCTCTTTTGTGGGGTTGTTTTGCATGAAGAGATTATCATCAATGCTATACCCAGCATAAAGAGAAAAATCTTGGAATATGGCGCTCATTTGTTGGTGGTAGCTGTTTAGCTCTAAATCTTGTAATGAGTATTATTGATAATAATTTGACCTGAATTTGGGGTATAAAACCCTAGTAATAATTTAATCAGCGTGGTTTTTCCGCTAGCATTCTTGCCGACTAATGCATAAATTTTATCAGAGTGTAAAGAGAGATTAAAGTTTTCAAAAATAAGTTTTGAATTAGGATAAGAGAAACTAATATTTTCAAATGTAATGCTATGGATTTTTTCTTCTAATTTGATTTGTGTTTCTGGTTTCGGTATTTTGTAATCTAAAATACAGAAATAATTTTCAAAGTATTTATTGATAGCAAAAAACCACTTTCCATAAAATGATAAATCTTGTAATTGCTGCCTAGTAGAGCTAAATGCTTGGATATACCCAGCAATTGCTCCCACACCAATTAATTTTGAAAGGATAATAAAAACCATTAGAAAAAATAGTGCAATACTTAGAGTGGTGATTAAAACATCAGCATATATGGTAAATATTAAGTTTTTTTGGGCTACTTTCACAAAATTATTGAGATACAATTCTTTTGTTTCAATAAATTTATGGTGAAAATTTAGCATGAAGTTAAATAATAGGTTGTCCTTGTTCTTTTGGTTATCTAGTCCAGAGTATAGGTAATTTTGCATGCTTTCTTTTTGGTCTTGAAGCTTATCTATGGAAGCGCTATGTTTTTTTGCTATATGGTTGGAGATGAGAATACAAGGCACTGTTGCAAAAATCATTATAAAGGGTAGATAAATACTAATGGAAAATAATATCCCAAACAGACTGATAAGCCCTATAATGCGTTGTAGATTGAAAAAAAGATTACTGATATAATTTATGGGGCGGATGTGCAGTCCGTTATGGATAGTGTTAAGCTTGATAGTATAGTCTTTATTCTCAAAAAAATTTAGATTTTTAACTTGTGTGAGTTTATTAGCAAGCTGAGTGATGATGTTTATAGAAAATTGTTCGGCAATAATGGTTTGCAAGCTTGATAAAATTCCTGAGAACACATGCGTTAAAAACAGCAAGGTTCCCCATAGTAGTAAAGTTGGTAACAGCAAGCTGTATTCAAAGTGCATATGATTTTGCAATAGATTCACCACAATATCAATCAATTTTATCATAACAAGGATATTTAGAGATGGAATAATGCCAATCAATAGCACTGTAATTGATGCCAACACAACACATTTTGGTGAGCTTTTATAGAGTAAAATAAAAGTCCTTAGGGGAATGTTTTTTATGGTATCCATTGGTGCTTGCATTCAATAAGATTTGGTATCAACTTTTTTTATTATAGCCCATTTTCATGCTCTTTTTTAAATTTTGTTTTTAAAATAAAGCCCTTTAAAATTTCAAACTTTAACCGATAATAGTTTCAACCAAAAGCAAGGATGCCTTTGGGTTTTTTATAACAAGGAGTTACAACAATGGCTTTTCAGGTCAATACAAATATCAATGCGATGAATGCGCATGTGCAATCCGCACTCACTCAAAATGCGCTTAAAACTTCATTGGAGAGATTGAGTTCAGGTTTAAGGATTAATAAAGCGGCTGATGACGCATCAGGCATGACGGTGGCGGATTCTTTGCGTTCGCAAGCGAGCAGTTTGGGTCAAGCGATTGCCAACACGAATGACGGCATGGGGATTATCCAGGTTGCGGATAAGGCTATGGATGAGCAGTTAAAAATCTTAGACACCGTTAAGGTTAAAGCGACTCAAGCGGCTCAAGACGGGCAAACTACAGAATCTCGTAAAGCGATTCAATCTGACATCGTTCGTTTGATTCAAGGTTTAGACAATATCGGTAACACGACTACTTATAATGGGCAAGCGTTATTGTCTGGCCAATTCACTAACAAAGAATTCCAAGTAGGGGCTTATTCTAACCAAAGCATTAAGGCTTCTATCGGCTCTACCACTTCCGATAAAATCGGTCAGGTTCGTATCGCTACAGGTGCGTTAATCACGGCTTCTGGGGATATTAGCTTGACTTTTAAACAAGTGGATGGCGTGAATGATGTGACTTTAGAGAGCGTAAAAGTCTCTAGTTCAGCAGGCACAGGGATTGGCGTGTTAGCAGAAGTGATTAACAAAAATTCTAACCGAACAGGGGTTAAAGCTTATGCGAGCGTTATCACCACAAGCGATGTGGCGGTCCAGTCAGGAAGTTTGAGTAATTTAACCTTAAATGGGATCCATTTGGGTAATATCGCAGATATTAAGAAAAATGACTCAGATGGGAGATTGGTCGCAGCGATCAATGCGGTTACTTCAGAAACCGGCGTGGAAGCTTATACGGATCAAAAAGGGCGCTTGAATTTGCGTAGCATAGATGGTCGTGGGATTGAAATCAAAACTGATAGCGTCAGTGATGGGCCTAGTGCTTTAACGATGGTTAATGGCGGTCAGGATTTAACAAAAGGTTCTACTAACTATGGGAGGCTTTCTCTCACACGATTAGACGCTAAGAGCATCAATGTCGTTTCGGCTTCTGACTCACAGCATTTAGGCTTCACAGCGATTGGTTTTGGGGAATCTCAAGTGGCAGAAACCACGGTGAATTTGCGCGATGTTACTGGGAATTTTAACGCTAATGTCAAATCAGCTAGTGGTGCGAACTATAACGCCGTGATCGCTAGCGGTAATCAAAGCTTGGGATCTGGGGTTACAACCTTAAGAGGTGCGATGGTGGTGATTGATATTGCCGAGTCTGCGATGAAAATGTTGGATAAAGTCCGCTCTGATTTGGGTTCTGTGCAAAATCAAATGATTAGCACCGTGAATAACATTAGCATCACTCAAGTGAATGTTAAAGCGGCTGAATCTCAAATCAGGGATGTGGATTTTGCTGAAGAGAGTGCGAATTTCAATAAAAACAACATTTTGGCGCAATCAGGCAGCTATGCGATGAGTCAAGCCAACACCGTTCAACAAAATATCTTAAGGCTTTTAACTTAGTTTTAAGAAAGGTGTTTGTATGGGGCTAACGCTTTAAGCGTTGGCTTTTCGCTTTAATTTTTGCTTCTTTTTCAATAAAATATTCTTTTTTATTTCTTTTTATTACAGGCGGTTATTGTGTTGGATAGTTTTGAGATTTTAAAGGCTTTAAAGAGCTTGGATTTATTGAAAAATGCCCCTGCTTGGTGGTGGCCTAACGCTTTAAAATTTGAAGCTCTATTAGGGGCGGTTTTAACGCAAAATACTAAATTTGAAGCCGTTTTGAAATCTTTAGAAAATCTAAAAAACGCTTTCATTTTAGAAAATGATGATGAGATCAATCTTAAAAAAATCGCTTATATAGAGTTTTCAAAGCTTGCAGAGTGTGTCCGCCCTAGCGGGTTTTATAATCAAAAAGCCAAACGACTGATTGATTTGAGTAAGAATATTTTAAAAGACTTTCAAAGTTTTGAAAATTTTAAACAAGAAGTAACCAGAGAGTGGCTTTTAGACCAAAAGGGCGTTGGCAAAGAAAGTGCGGATGCGATTTTATGCTATGCGTGCGCTAAAGAAGTAATGGTGGTGGATAAATACAGCTATCTTTTTTTAAAAAAATTAGGCATAGAGATAGAAGATTATGACGAATTGCAACATTTTTTTGAAAAAGGCGTTCAAGAGAATTTAAATTCCGCCTTAGCGCTTTATGAAAACACCATTCCTTTAGCGCAACTTTATGCGAGATTTCATGGAAAGATTGTGGAATTTTCCAAACAAAAATTGGAATTAAAGCTTTGATTTTTAGATTTTTCTTAATCTTAAGCCTTTTAAAAGGGGTTTTACTAGCCAAAAGGGATGGGGATTTTTTTAAACCTTTAGAGCCTACTAAAAAATATTTTGGCTCTTTTAAAATCGGCTATCTTTACCAGCATGCAAAGACGACTAAAAGATCCCCCATCCGCCTTAAAAACCGCCCCCCTATTTTAATGGATAAAATTTACCATGACGCTTCTTTGGGCTTTGAAGCGGGTTATACTTTGAAAAAGAAAATTTTGTTAGGGGGGTATTTGGATGCAGGAATGGGCGATTCGTATTTCATGAGCACTGGGTTTATGGCTGGGGTGAGGCTTTTTAAGGGGTGTGTTATCCCTAAAATCGCCTTAGGCTACCAACTTCAAATTTTAGGGGCTAAGATTGATAAGTATCAATTCAATATCCAATCAGCGGTGGGGAGTGTGGGCTTGTTTTTCAATGCGGCTAAAAATTTTGGCTTGAGTGTAGAAGTAAGGGGTGGTATCCCTTTTTATTTTATCCAAAGCAAATTTTCTAAAGCCTTTGGCACGCCACGATTGAATATCTATTCTGTTGGTATCACATTCACTTTTTATGACTTTACGAGATTTTTAGGGTAAAATATTCATTTTAAAAAACAACTATAGAGTATAAAAACCATAATTAGACAAACCTTTGAGGATTTATGATGATTTTCATTGACGCATGTTTTAGAAAAGAAACGCCTTACACGCCCATTTGGATGATGAGGCAAGCGGGGCGTTACCTTAGCGAATACCAAGAGAGCCGTAAAAAAGCGGGGAGTTTCTTGGAATTGTGTAAAAATAGCGATTTAGCCACAGAAGTTACCTTACAGCCAGTAGAGATTTTAGGCGTGGATGCGGCTATTTTGTTTAGCGATATTTTAGTAGTGCCTTTGGAAATGGGCTTGAATTTGGAATTTATCCCTAAAAAGGGACCGCATTTTTTAGAGACTATTACGGATTTAAAAAGCGTGGAAAGCCTAAAAATAGGGGCTTATAAACAACTAAACTATGTCTATGATACGATTTCTCAAACGCGCCAAAAGCTTTCTAAAGAGAAAGCGTTAATCGGTTTTTGCGGATCGTCTTGGACTTTAGCGACTTACATGATAGAAGGAGAAGGGAGCAAATCGTATGCTAAAAGCAAGAAAATGCTTTATAGCGAGCCTGAAGTTTTAAAAGCGCTTTTAGAAAAATTGAGCCTTGAGTTGATAGAGTATTTGAGCCTTCAAATCCAAGCAGGGGTCAATGCAGTGATGATTTTTGACTCATGGGCTAGCGCTTTAGAAAAAGAAGCGTATTTGAAATTCAGTTGGGATTATTTGAAAAAAATCTCTAAAGAGCTTAAAAAACGCTATGCGCATATCCCGGTTATCCTTTTCCCTAAAGGGATTGGCGCTTATTTGGATAGCATAGATGGGGAATTTGATGTGTTTGGCGTGGATTGGGGCACGCCTTTAGAAGTGGCAAAAAAGATTTTAGGCGGTAAGTATGTTTTGCAAGGGAATTTAGAACCCACCCGCCTTTATGATAAAAACGCTTTGGAAGAAGGCGTTGAAAGGATTTTAAAAATCATGGGCAATCAAGGGCATATTTTTAATTTAGGGCATGGGATGTTGCCGGATTTGCCTAGAGAAAACGCCAAGTATTTAGTGCAATTAGTGCATGCTAAAACCAGGCGATAGGGGGATTGATGAACACTCTTATAAGATGCATGAGCTTATTAGGCTTGTGTGTTACTCTAACTCTAGCCCAAACCCCCTCTAAAACCCCAGATGAAATCAAGCAAATCCTTAACAATTACAGCCATAAGAATTTAAAGCTCATTGATCCGCCGACAAGTTCTTTAGAAGCAACACCGAGTTTTTTATCCTCGCCTAAAGAAACAGCGACCACGATCAATCAAGAGATCGCTAAATACCATGAAAAAAGCGATAAAGCCGCTTTGGGGCTTTATGAATTGCTAAAAGGGGCTACCACTAATCTCAGTTTGCAAGCGCAAGAACTCAGTGTCAAGCAAGCGATGAAGAACCACACCATCGCCAAAGCGATGTTTTTGCCTACTTTGAACGCGAGTTATAATTTTAAAAATGAAGCTAGGGATACTCCAGAATATAAGCATTATAACACCCAACAACTCCAAGCTCAAGTCACATTGAATGTGTTTAATGGCTTTAGCGATGTGAATAATGTCAAAGAAAAGTCTGCGACTTACCGCTCCAATGTGGCTAATTTAGAATATAGCCGCCAGAGCGTGTATTTGCAAGTGGTGCAACAATACTACGAGTATTTTAACAATCTCGCTCGCATGATCGCTTTGCAAAAAAAATTAGAGCAAATCAAAACGGACATTAAAAGGGTTACCAAACTCTATGACAAAGGGCTAACCACGATTGATGATTTGCAAAGCCTAAAAGCGCAAGGGAATTTGAGCGAATACGATATTTTGGACATGCAATTTGCTTTGGAGCAAAACCGCTTGACTTTAGAATACCTCACTAACCTCAGTGTGAAAAATTTGAAAAAGACCACGATTGATGTGCCTAATTTGCAATTGAGAGAAAGGCAGGATTTGGTTTCTTTAAGGGAGCAGATTTCCGCAATCAGATACCAAAACAAGCAACTCAATTATTACCCCAAGATAGATGTGTTTGACTCATGGCTTTTTTGGATTCAAAAACCCGCTTATGCCACAGGGCGTTTTGGGAATTTCTACCCCGGTCAGCAAAATACGGCTGGGGTTACTGCGACTTTGAATATTTTTGATGATATAGGCTTGAGCTTGCAAAAACAATCCATCATGCTAGGCCAATTAGCGAATGAAAAGAATTTAGCGTATAAAAAATTAGAGCAAGAAAAAGACGAACAGCTTTACAGAAAGTCGCTTGATATTGCCAGAGCCAAGATTGAATCTTCTAAGGCTAGTTTGGATGCGGCTAATCTTTCTTTTGCCAATATTAAAAGGAAATACGACGCTAATTTAGTGGATTTCACCACCTATTTAAGGGGCTTAACCACGCGCTTTGATGCAGAAGTGGCTTACAATTTAGCGCTCAACAATTATGAAGTGCAAAAAGCCAATTACATTTTCAACAGCGGGCATAAAATAGACGACTATGTGCATTAAGGGATAAAAATGATACGAAAAATTTTAATAGGACTTTTTTTGAGTTTTTTGAGCATGGAAGCTGGCGAAAGAGTGTATGCGATTTTCAATGTGAAAGCGATGCAAGATTCCAAACTCACCTTAGATAGCACAGGGATTGTGGATAGCATTAAGGTTACTGAGGGGAGCGTGGTCAAAAAGGGCGATGTTTTGTTGCTTTTGTATAATCAAGACAAACAGGCTCAAAGCGATTCTACCGAGCAACAACTCATTTTCGCTAAAAAGCAATACCAACGATACAGCAAAATTGGGGGCGCTGTGGATAAAAACACTCTAGAGGGTTATGAGTTCACTTACAGGCGCTTGGAGTCTGATTACGCTTATTCTATTGCGGTATTGAATAAAACCATTTTAAGAGCCCCTTTTGATGGCGTGATAGCGAGTAAAAACATTCAAGTGGGCGAAGGGGTGAGCGCGAATAACACGGTGTTATTGAGACTGGTCAGCCATGCTAGGAAATTGGTCATTGAATTTGATTCTAAATATATTAATGCAGTCAAAGTGGGGGATACTTACACTTATTCTATAGACGGGGATTCTAATCAGCATGAAGCTAAAATCATTAAGATTTACCCCACCGTTGATGAAAACACCAGGAAAGTGAGCGCTGAAGCCCTTTTATCTAAGCCCATGGCAGTGGGGCTTTTTGGCGATGGGTTTATCCAAACGAAATAATAGGATATTTTGATGTATAAAACAGCGATTAATCGTCCTATTACGACCTTGATGTTTGCTTTGGCGATTGTCTTTTTTGGGACTATGGGTTTTAAAAAATTGAGCGTGGCGCTTTTCCCTAAAATTGATTTGCCTACAGTGGTGGTTACTACGACTTATCCTGGGGCTAGCGCTGAAATCATAGAGAGCAAGGTAACCGATAAGATTGAAGAAGCGGTGATGGGGATTGATGGGATCAAAAAGGTTACTTCTACGAGTTCTAAAAATGTGAGTATCGTCGTCATTGAATTTGAGTTAGAAAAACCTAATGAAGAAGCCTTAAACGATGTGGTGAATAAAATTTCTTCGGTGCGTTTTGATGACTCCAACATTAAAAAACCCTCTATCAATAAATTTGATACCGACAGCCAAGCCATTATTTCATTGTTTGTGAGCAGTTCAAGCGTGCCGGCTACAACCCTTAATGACTACGCTAAAAACACCATCAAACCCATGCTCCAAAAAATCAATGGGGTAGGGGGCGTGCAACTCAACGGCTTTAGGGAGCGCCAGATTAGGATTTATGCAGATCCCACTTTGATGAATAAATACAACCTGACTTATGCAGATCTTTTCAGCACGCTTAAAGCGGAGAATGTGGAAATTGATGGAGGGCGTATTGTCAATAGCCAAAGGGAATTGTCTATTTTAATCAATGCGAATAGTTACAGCGTTGCGGATGTGGAAAAGATTCAAGTGGGCAATCATGTGCGTCTTGGCGATATTGCAAAAATTGAAATCGGTTTGGAAGAAGACAACACTTTTGCGAGCTTTAAAGACAAACCCGGTGTGATTTTAGAAATCCAAAAGATTGCCGGAGCGAATGAAATTGAAATCGTGGATAGGGTGTATGAAGCTTTAAAACACATTCAAGCCATCAGCCCCAGCTATGAAATCAGACCCTTTTTAGACACCACGAGCTATATCCGCACCTCTATTGAAGATGTGAAATTTGATCTAATATTAGGGGCGATTTTAGCGGTTTTAGTGGTGTTTGCGTTCTTGCGTAACGGCACGATCACCCTTGTTTCAGCGATCTCTATCCCTATTTCTATCATGGGGACTTTTGCGCTCATTCAATGGATGGGCTTTTCATTAAACATGCTCACCATGGTGGCTTTAACGCTAGCGATAGGGATTATCATTGATGATGCGATCGTGGTGATTGAAAATATCCATAAAAAGCTAGAAATGGGCATGAACAAACGCAAAGCGAGTTATGAGGGGGTGAGGGAAATTGGCTTTGCTCTAGTAGCGATTTCAGCGATGCTACTCTCTGTTTTTGTGCCTATAGGGAACATGAAAGGCATTATCGGGCGCTTTTTCCAAAGCTTTGGGATCACGGTGGCTTTAGCGATCGCTCTGTCGTATGTGGTGGTCGTTACGATTATCCCCATGGTAAGCTCAGTCGTGGTCAATCCCAGGCATTCTCGTTTTTATGTGTGGAGCGAGCCTTTTTTTAAGGCTTTAGAGTCTCGTTATACCAAGTTGCTCCAATGGGTATTAAACCACAAGCTCATTATCTCTATAGCGGTGGTTTTGGTGTTTGTAGGTTCGCTTTTTGTGGCTTCTAAGCTCGGCATGGATTTCATGCTGAAAGAAGATAGGGGGAGGTTTTTAGTGTGGCTTAAGGCTAAACCGGGCGTGAGCATAGACTACATGACACAAAAGAGTAAGATCTTTCAAAAAGCGATTGAAAAACATGCTGAAGTGGAATTCACGACCTTGCAAGTGGGTTATGGCACCACACAAAACCCTTTTAAGGCTAAGATTTTTGTGCAACTCAAGCCTTTAAAAGAGCGCAAAAAAGAGCATCAATTGGGGCAATTTGAGTTGATGAGCGCTTTAAGGAAAGAGTTGAGAAGCTTGCCTGAAGCTAAAGGTTTAGATACTATTAATCTTTCTGAAGTTGCTCTTATAGGGGGCGGTGGGGATAGTTCGCCCTTCCAAACCTTTGTGTTTTCCCATTCTCAAGAAGCGGTGGATAAAAGCGTGGAGAATTTGAAAAAATTCTTATTAGAAAGCCCTGAATTAAAAGGCAAGGTTGAAAGCTACCATACAAGCACGAGCGAATCGCAACCGCAATTGCAACTCAAAATCTTAAGACAAAACGCTAACAAATACGGCGTGAGCGCTCAAACCATTGGATCAGTGGTGAGCTCTGCTTTCTCTGGAACTTCTCAAGCGAGCGTGTTCAAAGAAGATGGCAAAGAATACGACATGATCATTAGAGTGCCTGATGACAAGCGCGTTTCTGTAGAAGACATCAAACGCTTGCAAGTGCGTAACAAATACGATAAATTGATGTTTTTAGACGCTTTAGTGGAAATCACAGAAACTAAAAGCCCGTCCAGTATTTCTCGTTATAACCGCCAACGCAGCGTTACGGTGCTTGCTGAGCCTAATAGGAATGCGGGCGTTTCTTTGGGCGAGATTTTAACGCAAGTGAGTAAAAACACTAAAGAATGGCTGGTTGAAGGGGCGAATTACAGATTCACCGGTGAAGCGGATAACGCCAAAGAGAGCAATGGGGAGTTTTTAGTCGCTTTAGCGACAGCGTTTGTGCTGATTTATATGATTTTAGCGGCGTTGTATGAGTCCATTTTAGAGCCTTTTATCATCATGGTTACCATGCCTTTAAGCTTTTCAGGGGCGTTTTTTGCTCTAGGTTTAGTGCATCAGCCTTTGAGCATGTTCTCTATGATAGGCTTGATCTTGCTCATTGGTATGGTGGGTAAAAACGCCACGCTTTTAATTGATGTGGCGAATGAAGAGCGTAAAAAAGGTTTGAATATCCAAGAAGCCATTTTATTTGCCGGCAAAACCCGTCTAAGACCGATTTTAATGACGACCATTGCGATGGTTTGCGGGATGCTGCCTTTAGCGTTGGCGAGTGGGGATGGAGCGGCGATGAAATCCCCTATAGGGATTGCGATGAGTGGAGGCTTGATGATTTCTATGGTGTTAAGCTTACTGATTGTGCCGGTGTTTTATCGTTTGCTCGCTCCCATAGACGACAAAATCAAGCGGTTTTATCAAAACCAAAAAGCTTTAGAATGAAAAAGATTGTTTTCATTTTGGCTTTATGGGTGGGCTTGTTAGGGGCGTTTGAGCCTAAAAAAAGTCATATTTATTTTGGGGCTATGGTGGGTTTAGCCCCCATTAAAATAACCCCAAAACCCGTTAGCGATTCTTCTTATACGGCTTTTTTATGGGGGGCTAAAGGGGGGTATCAATTCGCTTTTTTTAAAGCTTTAGCGTTAAGGGGTGAATTTTCCTACCTTATGGCAATCAAACCCACCGCACTGCACACGATTAACACTTCTTTATTGAGCTTAAATATTGATGTGTTAAGCGATTTTTACACTTACAAAAAATACAGCTTTGGGGTGTATGGGGGGCTTGGGATAGGGTATTTTTATCAAAGCAACCATTTAGGCATGAAAAATAGTTCGTTTATGGGTTATAACGGCTTGTTTAATGTGGGGCTTGGCAGCACGATCGATCGCCACCACCGCATAGAGCTTGGGGCTAAAATCCCTTTTTCAAAGACTAGAAATTCTTTTAAAAATCTTTATTTTTTAGAGAGCGTTTTTATCCATGCGAGTTATAGTTACGCTTTTTAAAGGAGGTGTATTACAGAAAGTAACTAACTGATGGTTTTTATAATAAGATTGGTTACTAACATATAAAAGGATTTGTTTTGTTTTCTTTTAGTTAATATAATGAAAATTTCGTTGTGAATAGTGTTAATAAATGTAATTATATAATATAATATGAAAGGGTTCAAAATATGACTTATAGAAGTAGCAAAACAGATTTAAAGAATGAACGCTTTAGTAAAAACCGCTCGTTTAAGGGCGTTAAAAAGAAAATCGCTAAAAAATATACAATCAAAAACTCGCCTTTGACAATTTACTCCTTAAAAACGCATTCAAATTCTTCTCTATCCATTAATAAAAAAATCTTCTTAGGGCTTGGGTTTGTTTCGGCTTTGAGCGCTCAGAGTGAAGATTATAAGAGTTCGGTGTATTGGCTCAACAGCGTGAATGAAAATAATAACAACAAATCCTACTATGTCAGCCCTTTACGCACTTGGGCTGGGGGGAATAGGAGTTTTACGCAAAACTACAACAACAGCAAATTGTATATAGGGACAAAAAACGCTTCCGCAACGCCCAATAATTCTTCTGTGTGGTTTGGGGAAAAGGGCTATATCGGTTTTATTACAGGGGTTTTTAAGGCAAAAGACATTTTTATCACAGGGGCTGTTGGCTCAGGTAATGAGTGGAAAACCGGTGGGGGGGCGATACTGGTTTTTGAAAGCTCAAACGAATTAACCACTAACGGAGCTTATTTTCAAAATAACAGAGCCGGGACACAAACTTCTTGGATCAATTTGATTTCCAATCATAGCGTGAATTTGACAAACACGGATTTTGGCAACCAAACCCCTAATGGGGGCTTTAATGCTATGGGGCGAAAGATCACTTATAATGGCGGGATCGTCAATGGCGGGAATTTTGGCTTTGATAATGTGGATAGCAATGGCACAACCACCATTAGCGGAGTAACTTTCAACAATAACGGTGCGCTCACTTATAAGGGTGGGAATGGTATCGGGGGGAGCATCACCTTCACTAACTCTAATATCAATCATTATAAACTCAATCTTAACGCTAATAGCATTACTTTTAATAATAGCACTCTAGGGAGCATGCCTAATGGCAACGCTAATACTATAGGAAATGCCTACATTCTTAATGCAAGCAATATCACCTTTAACAATTTGACCTTTAATGGGGGTTGGTTTGTTTTTAATAGACCTGATGCTCATGTTAATTTTCAAGGCACAACCACGATCAACAATCCCACTTCACCCTTTTTCAATATGACCGGTAAAGTTACCATTAATCCTAATGCGATTTTTAACATTCAAAATTACACGCCTAGTATAGGGAGCGCTTACACGCTCTTTAGCATGAAAAATGGCAACATCACTTATAATGATGTGGGTAATTTATGGAATATCATCAGGCTTAAAAACACGCAAGCCACAAAAGACAACAGCAAAAACGCCACTTCCAATAATAACACCCACACTTACTATGTAACCTACAATTTAGGCGGCACGCTTTATCATTTCAGACAAATTTTTAGCCCTGATTCTATTGTTTTACAATCCGTCTATTATGGCGCGAACAATATTTACTACACCAATAGCGTGAATATCCATGACAATGTTTTTAATTTAAAAGACATTAAGGATAATAGAGACGATACGATTTTCTATCTCAACGGCTTGAACACTTGGAATTACACTAATGCGAGATTCACTCAAACCTATGGCGGGAAAAACAGTGCTTTAGTCTTTAACGCTACGACCCCTTGGGCTAATGGCGCGATCCCTAAATCTAACAGCACAGTGCGTTTTGGGGGGTATGAGGGGGTCAATTGGGGGAAAACAGGCTATATTACTGGCACTTTCACAGCCGATAGGGTTTATATCACCGGTAACATGATGTCTGGGAACGGCGCTCAAACCGGTGGGGGGGCGAATTTGAATTTTGTGGGCGCGACTGAAATTAATATCGCTGGAGCTGATTTTAAAAACCTAAAAACCACTTCACAAAACTCTTACATGACTTTTATCGCTTTAGGGAATGGCTCTGGGAGCGCTAAAATCAATGTCTCTCAGTCTGATTTTTACGATTGGACGGGTGGGGGGTATGATTTTACTGGTAACAGCACTTTTGATAGCGTGAATTTCAACAAGGCTTATTATAAATTTCAAGGTGCTGAAAATTCTTACCATTTTAAAAACACGAACTTTTTAGCAGGGAATTTTAAGTTTCAAGGCAAGACCACCATTGAAAAATCCGTTTTAGATGACGCTTCTTATTCTTTTGATGGTGCGAATAACACCTTTAATGAAGACAAATTTAATGGCGGTTCGTTTAATTTCAACCATGCAGAGCAGACAGACGCCTTTAATAACAACTCGTTTAATGGCGGATCGTTTAGTTTTAACGCTAAGCAAGTGGATTTTAATGGGAATATTTTCAATGGGGGCGTGTTTAATTTCAATAATACCCCTAAAGTTAGTTTCACTGGTGACACTTTTAATGTGAATAACCAATTTAAAATAAATGGCGCTCAAACAACTTTTACTTTCAATAAGGGCGTTATTTTTAACATGCAAGGGCTTTTGAGTAGCCTAAGCGTAGGCACGACTTATCAATTACTTAACGCTAAAAGCGTGGATTATAAGGATAACAATAACGCTTTGTATCAAATGTTGCGTTGGATTAGTGGGGAAAACCCTAGCGGCACGCTAGTAAATAAAGATCAATCCACGCCAAACAACGCTAAAATTTATAATGTTCAATTCACTGATAACGGCTTGACTTACTACATCAAAGAAAATTTTAATAATGGGATCACGCTCACTCGTTTATGCACTCTAGGCTATACGCATTGCGTGAATATCCATAATGAGGTATTTCATCTTAAAAATATCAATAATAACGCCAGTAACACCGTGTTCTATCTCAACGGCATGACGACTTGGAAGACTGCTGGCACAGGCGTTTTCACGCAAGATTATAGCGGCGCTAACAGCGTTTTAGTGTTCAATCAGACCACCCCTTTTCTTGCTGGGGCGAATCCCACTTCCAATAGCGTGGTGGGTTTTGGGAAAACTTCAGGAGCTGAATGGGGGCTAGTGGGCTATATTCAAGGCGTTTTTAAAGCCAATCAAATTGATATTGCCGGCACGATTCGCTCTGGTAATGGCGCTAAAACCGGTGGGGGTGCGACTTTAGTGTTTAACGCTCAAAAGCGTTTGAATATCGCTAACGCTCATTTGAATAGCGATAAAGCCGGTTTGCAAAATTCATGGATGAATTTCATTGTTAATAATGGTAATTTGAATGCAACAAACGCAGATTTTAGCAACCAAACCCCTAATGGAGGCTTTAACCTTAAAGCCAATAATATCACTTGGGATAAAGGCTCTGTGAGTGGAGGGGGGAATTTTGGCGTGGATAACGCTAGTGCTAACGGAAATGCCGTGATTAAGAATGTTAATTTTAGCGATAACGGCACTTTGATTTATAAAGGGGGTGAAAACAGCACCGGAAATTCCCTAACCTTAGAAAACAACACCTTCAATTCTTATAATATCAACGCCAAAGCGCAAAATCTAATTTTTAACAATAACTCGTTTAATGGCGGTAGTTATTCGTTTAATGACACTAAAAACACCACCTTTAAAGGCACAAACACACTCATTAATAGCGATCCTTTCAGCCGCCTTAAAGGATCAGTCTCTATTGAAAATGATAGTATTTTTAACATTGAAAGGAATTTGACCGATAAAACCACTTACACGCTTTTAAGCGGGAATAGCATTAAATACAATAATGAAATTGTGGCGGATAATGTTTTTTCAAAAAATTTATGGAATTTGATCCATTATGGTGGCGAGAGAGGGACTTTATTAAGAACGGAGAAAAACACTTATTTTGTGCAATTCACCCAAAGCAACGGCCAAAAATTTGTCTTTGAAGAGACTTTTAATCCGGGCTCTATCACTTATAAATATTTCACTATCCATTCTTCGCCTTTCCACACAGACGCTGATTCTAAAGACATTTGGAATCAAGTGAGGAAGCAATTTGATTTCATTCCAGGAAAAACCCCTGTGTGTGTTGGCGTGTGCTATATCGCGCCTTATAAAAATCAAGACCTTATCGGCTCTAGCGCTTTTGCGTGGTCGCTGAACTTTGGGGCTACGGTGGTAGGGACTTTGCTTTTAGGGAGCGCTCAAGAAAAGGCTAATGACAATGGCGGCTCGATCTGGTTTGGTAAGAATAATTTGCTGTATTTGCATGGCAATTTCAACGCGACTAATATCTTTTTAACGAATAATTTTAATGTCGGCAACCCTAACGCTGGCGGTGGGGCGACGATTGATTTTAACGCTGATGAAACCTTGAACGCTGACGGGTTAAATTACACGAATTTCCAAACCGTGGCTATGGGCTTACAAACCAGCGCGAGTCAGCATTCATGGGCGAATTTTAATTCCAGGCTTTCTATGGAGATTAAAAACTCTAACTTTAGGGATTTCACATGGGGAGGCTTTAATTTTAATTCAGGGCGTATCGCTTTTGAAAACACCACTTTTAGCGGCTGGACCAATATTAACGGAGCGACTGAGAGCGGCTCATCGTATGTGAATATGGTTGCAAATACGGATTTGATTTTTTCTAATTCCATTTTAGGGGGGGGCATCCGTTATGATTTGAAAGCTAATAACATTATTTTCAATAACTCTCAAATAGTCATTGATGTGTCTAAAAATGTGAATCAGTCTTCATTGAATGGGAATGTTACTTTCAATCATTCCAGGCTTTCAGTCAAGCAAAACGCCTCTATTAATATTGGGGGTAGCCAAACCCAAACGACTTTAGAAAACGCTTCAAGCCTTTCTTTTTACAACAACAGCGTGGCGAATTTTAACGGCACAACCGCTTTTAACGGGGTGTCTTATTTGAACTTGAACCCTAACGCTCAATTAAGTTTCAACCAAGTGAATTTCAATAACGCTAATGTCACCTTTTATGGCATCCCGTTATTTGGTAAAACGCCTGATTTTGGTAACTCTGTGCGTCTTATTAATTTCAATGGGGATACGAATTTCAATCAAGCCACACTCAATTTAAGGGCTAAAAATATCCATATCAATTTCCAAGGCGCTTCCACTTTTGAAAATAACTCTACGATGAATCTAGCTGAAAGTTCCCAAGCGAGCTTTAACGCTCTCAAAGTGGAAGGGGAAACGAATTTCAACCTCAACGGATCAAGCTTGTTGAATTTCAATGGCGATAGCGTTTTTAACGCTCCTGTGAATTTTTACGCTAATCATTCTCAAATTTCTTTCACTAAATTAGCGACTTTTAATTCTGACGCTTCTTTTGATTTAAGCAACAACAGCACCCTGAATTTTCAAAGCGTTCTTTTAAATGGCGCTCTAAACCTTTTAGGCAATGGCGCTAACGCTCTATCTATTAATGCAAGCGGGAATTTCAGCTTTGGATCTCAAGGCGTTTTGAATCTGTCTAATGTGAATTTGTTTGATGCAAAAAACAAGCCCTTAGTTTATAATGTTTTACAAGCTCAAAACATTCAGGGTTTAATGGGGAATAACGGCTATGAAAAGATCCGTTTTTATGGCATACAGATTGACAAGGCTGATTACTCGTTTAATAACGGCATTCATTCTTGGAGTTTCACTAACCCGCTCAATACGACTGAAACGATTACAGAAACCTTGCATAACAACCGCTTAAAAGTGCAGATCTCTCAAAACGGCGTTTCCAATAATGCAATGTTTAATCTCGCTCCTAGCTTGTATGATTACCAAAAAAACCCTTATAATGAAACCGAGAATTCCTATAATTACACAAGCGATAAAGCCGGCACTTATTATTTAACGAGCAATATCAAAGGCTTTAATCAAAACAATGAAACACCTGGGACTTATAACGCACAAAACCAACCATTACAAGCCTTACACATTTATAATCAGGCTGTCACTAAGCAAGATTTGAATGCGATTGCCAGTTTGGGTAAGGAGTTTTTGCCTAAAATGGCTAATCTTTTATCTTCAGGGGCTTTAGACAATCTCAATCTCAATAGCCCGAATGGTTTTGAAACTCTTTTTGACATTTTAAAGAAATATGGTATTGCTTTAAACCAAGCAAATTGGAAGAGCTTATTGGGTATTATCAATGGTTTTTCCAATATGGCTAATTATGATTTCTCTCAAGGCAATCTCGTTATAGGAGCGATCAAAGAAGGGCAAACGAACACGAATAGCGTGGTGTGGTTTGGAGGCGATGGCTATAAAGAGCCATGCGCGGTTGGGGATAACACTTGCCAGATGTTCAGACAGACTAATTTAGGGCAATTGCTCCATTCTAGCACGCCTTATTTGGGCTATATTAACGCTAATTTTAAGGCTAAAAACATTTACATTACCGGAACCATCGGCAGCGGGAACGCTTGGGGGAGTGGAGGGAGTGCGAATGTGTCTTTTGAAAGCACGACAAATTTGGTGCTCAATCAAGCCAATATTGACGCTCAAGGGACTGATAAAATCTTTTCTTATCTAGGGCAAGGTGGCATTGAAAAGCTTTTTGGAGAAAAAGGCTTAGCGAATGCGCTTTCTAATATTGTTTATGAAGAGAGCTTGAATGATAACGCTATCCCCAAAGATTTAGCCAACATGATCCCTAAAGATTTGGGATCTAAGACTTTAAGCTCATTGCTTAGCCCTACTGAAGTGAATAACCTCTTAGGCGTGAGCGCTTTTAAAAACGCGATCATGGAAATTTTAAATTCTAAAACGGTGGGCGATGTTTTTGGTGAAAACGGGCTTTTAAACGCGCTAGATCCTATAAAAAGAAAAGAAATCGATCAAATGCTTTTAGAGCAAATCCAAGCCCATTCTTCAGGGTTTGAAAAATTCATCGTGAAAACTTTAGGGATTGAAAATGTAGAGAATTTCATCAATACTTGGTATGGCAAACAAAGCTTGAGTTCTTTTGCCAATAATTTTGTGCCTGGAGGTTTGAATCAAGCCCTGGATAAAATAGGCTCTAGCACTGATGCCAAAGAATTACAGAGTTTCTTGGATAAAACGACTTTTGGGGATATTCTCAATCAAATGATCAATCAAGCCCCCCTAATCAATAAGCTCATTTCTTGGCTCGGCCCACAGGATTTGAGCGTGTTAGTGAATATCGCTTTAAATAGCATCACTAACCCCAGCGAAGAGCTGACTAACACCATTTCTAGCATAGGTGAAAAAGCGTTAAATGACTTATTGGGCGAAGGCGTAGTGAATAAAATCATGAGCAATCAAGTTCTAGGGCAAATGATTAATAAAATCATCGCTGATAAGGGCTTAGGAGGCGTTTATCATCAAGGTTTGGGATCCATACTCCCTAAATCTTTACAAAAAGAATTGGAACAATTTGGCTTGGGATCTTTACTAGGCTCTAGGGGCTTGCACAATCTTTGGCAAAAAGGGAATTTCAATTTCGTGGCTAAAAACCATGTGTTTGTGAATAACAGCTCGTTTAGTAACGCCACAGGGGGGGAATTGAATTTTATAGCGGGTAAGTCTATTATCTTTAACGGGAAAAACACGATTAATTTCACGCAATATCAGGGCAGGCTTTCTTTTGTATCTAAAGATTTTTCTAATATTTCATTAGATACCTTAAACGCTACCAATGGTTTAATTCTTAACGCACCACGAAACGATATTAGCGTTCAAAAAGGTCAAATTTGCGTGAATGTCTTAAATTGCATGGGCGAGAAAAAAGCTCATTTTTCAAGTGCGCCAACCCCAACCGATGAAACGCTAGAAGTGAATGCCAATAACTTCGCTTTTTTAGGAACCATTAAAGCTAATGGATTAGTGGATTTTTCACAAGTCTTGCAAAATACGACTATTGGGACTTTGGATTTAGAGCCAAACGCCACTTTTAAAGCCAACAACTTGATCGTGAATAACGCTTTTAACAATAATTCTAATCATAGGGCTGATATTAGCGGTAATCTCAATGTGGTAAAAGGAGCGGCTCTCAGCACGAATGAAAATGGTTTGGATGTGGGGGGGAATTTTAAGAGCGAAGGGTCATTAATCTTTAATCTTAATAACCCCACCCATCAAACGATTATTAATGTAACGGGTGCTTCTACGATCATGTCTTACAACAATCAGGCTTTAATCCATTTTAACACTCAAAAACAAGGCGCTTACACGCTTATAGACGCTAAACGCATGGTTTATGGCTATGATAATCAAACGATTCTTGGAGGGAGCTTGAGCGATTATCTCAAGCTTTACACCCTCATTGATTTTAACGGCAAACGCATGCAATTAAAGGGCGATTCACTAAGCTATGACAACCAACCGGTCAATATTAAAGATGGGGGTCTTGTGGTAAGCTTTAAAGACAATCAAGGGCAAATGGTGTATTCATCTATCCTTTATGATAAAGTTCAAGTTAGCGTCTCTGATAAGCCCATGGATATTCATGCCCCTAGTTTGGAGTATTACATTAAATACATTCAAGGCAGTGCTGGTTTGAATGCGATCAAATCTGCGGGCAATAATTCCATTCTGTGGTTGAATGAGCTTTTTGTGGCTAAGGGGGGTAATCCCTTGTTCGCTCCTTATTATTTGCAAGACAATCCCACTGAACACATTGTTACTTTAATGAAAGATATTACCAGCGCTTTAGGCATGCTTTCTAAACCCAATCTTAAAAACAATTCCACCGGTGCTTTGCAGCTCAACACCTACACGCAACAAATGGGCCGTTTAGCCAAGCTTTCTAATTTCGCTTCCTTTGACTCAACGGATTTTAGCGAACGCTTGAGCAGCCTTAAAAACCAAAAATTTGCTGACGCTACCCCTAACGCGATGGATGTGATTTTAAAATACTCTCAAAGGGATAAATTAAAAAACAACCTTTGGGCAACCGGCGTTGGGGGCGTGAGCTTTGTGGAAAATGGCACAGGAACGCTCTATGGTGTCAATGTGGGCTATGACAGATTCATTAAGGGGGTGATTGTTGGAGGGTATGCGGCTTATGGGTATAGCGGGTTTTATGAACGCATCACTAATTCTAAATCCGATAATGTAGATGTGGGCTTGTATGCGAGGGCTTTCATTAAAAAGAGCGAGCTGACCTTTAGCGTTAATGAAACTTGGGGGGCTAATAAAACCCAAATCAGTTCCGCAGACACTTTACTCTCTATGATCAATCAGTCTTATCAATACAACACATGGACGACAAACGCGAAAGTTAATTACGGGTATGATTTCATGTTTAAAAACAAAAGCATCATTTTAAAACCTCAAATTGGTTTAAGGTATTACTATATTGGCATGACCGGTTTAGAAGGGGTGATGCATAACGCGCTTTATAACCAGTTTAAAGCGAACGCGGATCCGTCTAAAAAATCCGTTTTAACGATTGATTTTGCTTTGGAGAACCGCCATTATTTTAACACAAACTCTTATTTTTATGCGATTGGCGGCATTGGTAGGGATTTATTGGTGCGATCAATGGGGGATAAATTGGTGCGTTTCATTGGTAACAACACTTTGAGTTACAGAAAAGGCGAGCTTTATAACACCTTTGCGAGCATCACTACAGGCGGGGAAGTGAGGTTGTTTAAAAGTTTTTATGCGAATGCTGGGGTGGGGGCTAGGTTTGGATTGGACTACAAAATGATCAACATCACCGGAAATATTGGAATGCGTTTAGCGTTTTAAGGGGTGGGGGCTTACCCCTTTTTGAGCCATTAAATAAATCAATGGTGGGATTAAGGATTTAACGCATGCGTTCTTTTGGTGTTAGTAACATGCGATTAGCGCTTAGTAAAAATAAAATAATGCCACCAATAATGAAAAATGTTGAAGTTGCTAAAACCAGTATAGTATCAATCCCTTGAAAAGCTTTGATTAGAAGTTGATTAAGGTAGTAAAAAATAGATGTTTTGATAAATAATTGACCAATATTAGGTAGGTATTCTAAAGGAACAAAAACATTACAAGACATTAGTGCATAGAGATTGATGATATTACAAAATCCTAAGATGCTTTGTTCGTTTTGAAAAATTCTAGCTACAAAAATTGCCAAGCAAAAACAAAACAATGCGCTTGAAAAAACACTAACAAACCCCAAAATAAGCGCTTTAAAATTAAGAATAGTGATGATATTGAGCGCATAAAAAGAGAGAACAATAAAGATAAAAGCATATAGGATTACAACGATTAGTCTTGAAGCGATTAATGCTAGAGTTATTTGTTTGAAAGTTGCTGGTGATAGCATGTAGAACAAGAATATATTATGCGATCTAGAGCTTGTTATAGCTTGTGTGAGACCAAAGATCGCACTAGAAATAATAAGAAGTCCCATTAGACCTATAATGTTATTAAAGTAAAAAATTTCAGTGGTATTTTTTGAAAAAACAAAAATTAGTAATAGGAGCATTAAAATAGGATAAATAAAAGTCCAAAATAGCGCACTTGTATTGGTGAGATAAGATTTGATTTCAAGTTTTAGGATAGATAGAATTGCTCCCACTAAATATCCTTTAGTAATGCTAATAAGTCTTTTGTGGTTGGTTTTTCTTTAAAGTTAAAAGTTTTAGCTACAGATTTTAATATGGAATCTAAAGGTTCGTATTTGGCAATGTTGCCATTCTTAAGGAACAATACCCATTCGCAACTATCTAAGACAATAGGATCATGAGTGGCGATGATACTTGTAAGTTGTTGGGTGTTGCGCAAGCTTATGAGATTTGATAGTCTTATAAGAGCGTTTTGCTCTAAACTGGTTTCTGGTTCATCCATAATAATTAATTGGGGGTGATGACTAAGAGCTAAGTCAATCTTTAAGCGCTGTTTTTGTCCATCGCTTAGGTGTTCGTAGGTTTTATTCAAAAGATTTTTTTCAAATAGATTTGGAGTGCAGTTTTTGTGAAAAAATTGATAGAATTTAAAAAGGTCGTTTGCGTTTAATCCAGGTGGGTAGTTGAATAGGTTAGAGACAACTCCCAATTGTTTGCGTTGTGGTATAACATTGTCGTGGTATGGAATATTATTGTTTTGTGCTTTAAAATGATAGTCTGATCTAATGCCTAGAATAGTGTTGATAAGCGTTGATTTTCCAGCACCATTTGTGCCAATAATGGCTGTACTAGTATGACTTTTAAATGAAAAATCTTGTATATTTTAAAGCGTTTTTAAACATGGTTTTTGGGTGTATGCTGATGTTAGAAATCATAAAATCCCCTTATATGGAAATGATTTAAAATCCCATTTAAGGTTATTATATTCAAATGATGGTTTTATTTAGTGCAGTGTTACTAAAAAATTAACTGATCTTTGTTAAAACGAGCCAAAAGCGTTACTGATAGATACGCTCTAAGCGAGTGAAACGATTTTAAAAAGCGTTCCAACCCCAAAAAATAGACAAAGCCAAGGCTTTAAATAAGAAAGACCTTAAAAGAGAAACGGAGCTTTTGATTTTTCATTATCAAAACCCTAAATATCCTCTCGTTTTTGTCTGTTATTGGTTTTATGGGTGTTTTAACATGTAAAATTCCAACGCTTTTTCAAAGAGGAGCGAGCGGTTAGGAAAACCTTTCTCTTTCATGTATTCATCCACTTTAGCCATAAAACTGGGCGAAAGTAAAACGCTGTGATTGATTCTTCGCTCTTTGCTTGTTTTTTCTTCGTATTCTATCTCTTCTATTTCAGCTAACAAACTCGGCGAAAGCGAAATGTTAAAACTGCTCCTTCGTTCGCTGCTCACCTTTATTTCTGCTTCTAATTCGGCTAATTCGGTTAGCAACCTTTTGCGTTTGGCTTGTAAAGCCTGAATGGTTGTGTGTGCTTTATGGTGTTCCATCATTGTTCCTTAAAGTATCTTTATTTTTCGCATTCTACTATAAAATAGGATTTTGTGAGTAAATTCATTAAGAATGAAAATTGGAATTTTTCTTTAGAATTTAACTGGATATTTGATTTTAATTTTAATCCAATTCTTTAAGGCGCTTTAACAATTCTTCTTCATTCAAAACGCTCACGCCATGTTTTTTTGCTAGAGCGAGTTTTGAGCCGGGGTTTTCTCCAGCGATTAAAAAATCGGTTTTAGCGCTCACGCTTGAAGCAATTTTTGCCCCTAAATTTTCTAATGTTTGAGCGTATTCTTGCCGTGGTTTAGAAAGCGTGCCGGTTAAAACAATCGTTTTATTATTGAAAACAGAAGAGCTTTTTTGCTTTTCTTCAGCCATATCGCTGTTTTTAGGGTTTAACAAATCAAATAACGATCGGATAAATTCCTGATTGCTCGCATAAAAATTGACTAAAGAGTGCGCCATTTCCACCCCAAAGCCTTCCATTTCTAAAAACTCGGCTTCGCTTTTTTCTAACACATTTAAGCCGTATTTGGCCAGCGTTTTACTCGCTCCCTTACCAATATGCTCAATCCCTAAAGCGTTAATCAAACGCCATAAGGGAGAGTTTTTGCTCTTTTGAATAGCGTCTAATAGATTTTGAGCTTTTTTGATTTTGAATTTTTCTAGCCGCATTAAATCTTCTAATTTTAAAGCATACAAATCCAAAGCGTTAACAATGAGTTTTTCTTCAAAAAGTTGCTCTATGACTTTATCGCCTAAGCCTTGAATGTTTAAAGCGTCCTTAGAAGCGAAATGAATCAAGCTTTCTTTCAACCTTGCCGGGCAATTAAGGTTTTGACAATAAGTAAAAATCTCTTCGCATAAAAGCTCATGCGAGCATATAGGGCAAACTTTGGGGCGTTCAATTTTGTGTTGTGAGCCGTCTCTATAAGTTTCTAAAGGTTTGATGATTTTAGGGATCACATCGCCACTTCTAATGACGACAACCCTATCATTGAGCATGATATTCTTTTTTTCAATTTCAGAATAATTGTGTAAGGTCGCTTTAGTAATCATGGCTCCAGCAATTTCTACAGGCTCTAAAAGAGCGACCGGTGTGATCGCCCCGCTGCGCCCCACTTGGTTAATGACTCCTATGATTTTGGTGTGTTTTTCTAAAGCCGGGAATTTATAAGCGCAAGCGAATTTAGGGGATTTTTGCGTGTAGCCTAGCTCTTTTTGAATATCCAATTCATTCACAACGATCACCATGCCGTCTAAAAGGGCAAAAAAGCCCTCCCTTTCTCTAATCAGGGTGTGGTAATTGTCTTCTATTTCTTGGTGGTTTTTGTTTAGGCTTAAGTATTGAATAGAATTAAAACCCAGCGAGACGATAAAATCCAAACACTCCTTAAAGCTTAAAAAATTTAAAGAATGCTTGCCCACGCCCCAAGGAATGAATTGCAATTTACGCTTTTTAGTGATTTCGCTATCAAGTTGCCTCAAACTCCCTGATGCGGCATTTCTAGGGTTAGCGAATAGGGGTTCATTAGCGTTTAAGCGCTCTTTGTTTAAAGCGTCAAAATCCTTTTTAGAAATGATCACTTCGCCTCTGATTTCTATTTCTCCATTATAAGCGATAGAATGGGGGATATTAGCGATGTGTTTAGCGTTGTGGGTAACAAGCTCTCCTTCTAAGCCATTACCCCTAGTGGTCGCCTTCACTAACTTGCCATGTTGATACAAAAGATTGAGCGAAACCCCATCAAGTTTGGGCGAACACACGAACGAAGCGCTAGGGTAGGTTTTTAAAATGCGTTGCAACCACGCCTGCAATTCGTTTTGATTGAACACATCATCTAAGCTCCACATCCGCATTAAATGGGGGTTTTTATTGAACGGATTGGTGGTAGTAGCCCCCACTTTTTGGGTAGGGGAATTAGCTTGAATGTCATTAGGGTTTTTTTCTTCATAAGCTTTTAATTCTTGGTAAAGTTCATCATAGATCGCATCGCTTACGATTGACTCATCAAGGTTGTAATAATGGTGCGATAGGGTGTTTAAATATTCAATTCTTTCTAAATATTCTTTTTGGCTTTTTATCATTTTTGTAAAAACCTTTTAAACTAAATTAGGGTAGTATTATAACATTTAATCTTTGATAGGGCTTTAGGGGAAAATAGGTGGTAAGAGACATTGACAAAACGACTTCGTTACACTTAAACAACGAAGCACAATTTCTGTGCTTTAGATTAGATGAAAAAAAAGACGCCCAACTTTATGGCATGAATATTTTTAAGATCCGAGAAATTATCCATTATGACGGGGAGGTTACAGAGATTCTTGGGGGGAGCGATGGCGTGATGCTCGGGTTTCTTAGCGTTAGGGGCGAATCCATTCCTTTAGTGGATGTGAAAAGGTGGTTGCATTATAACGCTAATGATCCGAGCCGTGATTTAAAAGAATGCAGCGTTAAAGATGACCATAATTTGGTGATTGTGTGCCATTTTTCTAACCATTCCATCGCTCTAAAGGTTTTAAAAATTGAAAGGATCATCCATAAAAATTGGTCTGAGATTAGCGCTGGGGACAAACAAGGCATTAATGAAGAGAGTAAGCTTAGCGCTATCACCCGTTTTGATGAAGAACGAGTGGTGCAGATCTTAGATGTGGAAAAAATGATTAGCGATGTTTTCCCTAGCTTGAAAGATTTAGACGATTTGACTTTGCGTTGCATAGAAGCCATTCAAAGCCAAAAACTCATTTTAATCGCTGAAGATTCCTTGAGCGCTCTTAAAACCCTAGAAAAAATCGTTCAAACTTTAGAATTGCGTTATTTAGCCTTTCCAAACGGGAGGGAATTGTTGGATTATTTGTATGAAAAAGAACATTACCAACAAGTTGGCGTGGTCATTACGGATTTAGAAATGCCCGTTATTTCAGGGTTTGAAGTGTTAAAAACCATTAAAGCTGATCATAGAACTGAGCATCTTCCTGTGATTATCAATTCGTCCATGAGCAGCGATTCTAACCGCCAGTTAGCCCAATCTTTAGAAGCGGATGGTTTTGTGGTAAAATCTAACATTCTTGAAATCCATGAAATGCTTAAAAAAACGCTTTCATAAATTTAATTTTTGTTTTAATTTAAAGGGATAAAACATGCGAAGTCATTTCTGCACAGAAATTAGTGAAAAAGATGTGGGTAAAACCATCAAAGTGGCCGGGTGGTGTAACACTTATAGAGACCATGGAGGCGTGGTTTTTATTGATTTAAGGGATAAGAGCGGTTTAGTACAACTGGTTTGTGATCCTAGCTCTAAGGCTTATGAAAAGGCTTTAGAAGTCAGGAGTGAATTTGTGCTAGTGGCTAAAGGAAAAGCGCGTTTAAGAGGGCCTGATTTAGAAAACCCTAAACTAAAAACGGGTAAAATTGAAATTGTTTTAGAAGAGTTAGTCATTGAAAATAAAAGCGCTACCCCACCGATTGAAATCGGCAATAAAAGCGTGAATGAAGATTTGCGCTTGAAATACCGCTATTTGGATTTGCGCTCTTTGAGTGCTTATGAAATCTTTAAATTGCGCAGCGAAGTGGCTTTAATTACTCGTAACGCTTTAGCTCAAAAGGGCTTTTTAGAGATTGAAACCCCCATTTTGTCTAAAACCACGCCTGAGGGGGCTAGGGATTATTTAGTGCCAAGCAGGGTGCATGAGGGCGAATTTTTCGCGCTCCCTCAAAGCCCGCAATTGTTCAAACAGCTTTTAATGGTGGGGGGAATGGACAGGTATTTTCAAATCGCTCGTTGTTTTAGAGATGAAGATTTGAGGGCGGACAGGCAGCCAGAATTCACGCAGATTGATGCGGAAATGAGTTTTTGTGATGAAAATGATGTGATGGGCGTGGTGGAAGATTTGTTGCAAGAGATTTTTAAAGCGATTGGGCATACTATTTCTACACCTTTTAAACGCATGCCTTATAAGGAAGCGATGGAAAATTACGGGAGCGATAAACCGGATTTACGCTTTGAATTGCCCTTAATAGAAGTGGGGGATTGTTTTATGGACAGCTCAAACGCTATTTTTTCTAATATCGCAAAAGATCCTAAA
Organism: Helicobacter pylori oki112; assembly: GCF_000600085.1. NCBI lineage: Bacteria > Pseudomonadati > Campylobacterota > Epsilonproteobacteria > Campylobacterales > Helicobacteraceae > Helicobacter > Helicobacter pylori. The sequence continues at coordinate 795,111 of NZ_CP006821.1, read as the reverse complement.
AACCAACGCATCAAAGCTTTGAACGTTAAGGGGGCTGATGCGATTTTTAGCCGCAGCGTTTTAAAAGAATTAGAAGAATTTGTGCGCCAATTTGGGGCTCAAGGCTTAGCGTATTTGCAGATTAAAGAAGATGAAATTAAAGGGCCTTTAGTTAAATTTTTGAGCGAAAAGGGGCTTAAGAATATTTTAGAAAAAACTGGTGCAAAAACTGGGGATATTGTCTTTTTTGGAGCTGGGGATAAAAAAATCGTGTTAGATTACATGGGGCGCTTGCGCTTGAAGGTGGCTGAAACGCTTGATTTGATTGATAAAGACGCTTTGAATTTCTTATGGGTAGTCAATTTCCCCATGTTTGAAAAAACCGAAAACGGCTATCATGCCGCGCACCACCCCTTTACGATGCCTAAAAATATAGAATGCGAAGATATAGAAGAGGTTGAAGCGCATGCGTATGATGTGGTGCTTAATGGCGTGGAGCTTGGTGGGGGGAGCATTAGGATTCATAAAGAAGAAATGCAAAAAAAAGTCTTTGAAAAGATCAATATCCACGAAGAGGAAGCGCAAAAGAAATTTGGCTTTTTATTAGAAGCACTAAAATTTGGCGCTCCTCCTCATGGGGGCTTTGCGATAGGCTTTGATCGCTTGATCATGCTAATGACCAAATCTCATAGCATTAGAGATGTGATCGCTTTCCCTAAAACGCAAAAAGCTTCATGCTTATTGACGAATGCGCCTAGCCCCATTAATGAAGAGCAACTAAGAGAATTACACATTCGCTTGAGAAAATAATTTAAAAGGATATGATATGAAACAGCTATTTTTGATTATTGGAGCCCCAGGGAGTGGTAAAACCACTGATGCAGAGCTTATCGCTAAGAATAACAGCGAAACAATCGCTCATTTTTCTACTGGGGATTTACTAAGGGCTGAGAGCGCTAAAAAGACTGAGCGAGGCTTATTGATTGAGAAATTCACTTCTCAAGGCGAATTAGTGCCTTTAGAAATTGTGGTAGAAACGATCCTTGCAGCGATTAAAAGTTCTAGCAAAGGGATCATTTTAATTGATGGCTATCCTAGGAGCGTGGAACAAATGCAGGCTTTGGATAAGGAATTGAACGCTCAAAACGAAGTGATCTTAAAAAGCGTGATTGAAGTAAAAGTGAGTGAAAATACCGCTAAAGAAAGGGTTTTAGGGCGCTCTAGGGGGGCTGATGACAACGAGGTGGTGTTTCATAACCGCATGCGGGTGTTTTTGGATCCGTTGGGCGAGATCCAAAATTTTTACAAGAATAAGAAGGTGTATAAAGCGATCGATGGGGAGAGAAGCATTGAAGAAATCGTGAATGAAATGCAAAAATATATTTTGTCTTTTGCGAATTAAAATGCGTTCCAAAGAGAATGATCTGTGATTTCTGTCTATATCATTTCTTTAAAAGAAAGTCAAAGGCGTTTGGATACTGAAAAACTCGTTTTAGAATCCAATGAAAAATTTAAAGGCCGTTGTGTTTTCCAAATCTTTGACGCTATTAGCCCTAAACATCAAGATTTTGAAAAATTACTTCAAGAGCTTTATGACGCTCAAAGTTTATTGCAATCTGATTGGTATCATTCTTATGTTGGCGCTGGTTTGACTTTGCCTGAATTAGGGTGCTATTTAAGCCATTATCTTTTGTGGAAAGAATGCGTCAAATTAAACCAACCGGTCGTTATTTTAGAAGATGATGTAGCCTTAGAGTCTAATTTCATGCAAGCCTTAGAAGATTGCTTGAAAAGCCCTTTTGATTTTGTGAGACTCTATGGGTGCTATTGGTATTACCACGAGACAAAATTCCATGTTTTACCCAAAGAATTTGTATTTCCTCCCTTTGATTATCCTTTTAAAAATAACCCTATTTTAGAAAAATTTAAAAAATTTTTTGATGTTTCTAGATTTTTGAATCTTTCTACCCATAAAGTCATCCACTATATTCTCAAAAAAATACAAAAAAGCTATTACGCAACGCATGAAAAAGAAGCCTTTTTTTTAGAGCATTTTTACCTCACCAGCGTGTATGTGGCTTCTACAGCCGGTTATTACTTAACCCCTAAGGGCGCTAAAACTTTTATAGAAGCCACGGAGCGTTTTAAAATCATAGAGCCGGTGGATATGTTTATGGATAATTCTGCTTATCATGATGTGGCGAATCTGACTTATGTGCCTTGCCCTGTTTCTTTAAGCGAGCATTCTTTAGACAGCACCATTCAAAAGCCCCAAAAAAAGAGCTTGAAATCTTACCCGCCTCCGCCTAAAAAATCAACTTTTAGGGAGCTTTTCTTTTATAGCCTCAACGCTAAAAAGCGTTTAAGAGCCTTTCACAAATACAGCAAACAATACGATCATTTAAAAACCCCTAAAGAGGTTTAAAAAGAATGAAAAAACTTTATGGTAGAATGGAATACCATATTTAGGAGTTCATTTGATACAAGTTTATATCATCTCGTTAAAAGAAAGTCAAAGGCGTTTGGATACTGAAAAACTCGTTTTAGAATCCAATGAAAAATTTAAAGGGCGTTGTGTTTTTCAAATCTTTGACGCTATTAGCCCCAAACACGAAGATTTTGAAAAATTCGTTCAAGAGCTTTATGATGCGCAAAGCATGTTAAAATCCGATTGGTTCCATTCTGATTATTGTTATCAAGAATTGTTACCCCAAGAATTTGGGTGCTATTTAAGCCATTATCTTTTATGGAAAGAATGCGTTAACACAAACCAACCCGTCGTCATTTTAGAAGATGATGTAGCACTAGAATTTAACTTTATGCAAGCCTTAGAAGATTGCTTGAAAAGCCCTTTTGATTTTGTGAGACTCTATGGGCATTATTGGGGAGGCCATAAAACCAATTTGTGCGCTCTCCCTATCTATACAGAGGCTGAAGAGGCTGAAGTGCTTATTGAAAACCATGAAGTTACCCCCCCCCCCCCAATCCCGCACAAGATACGCAACAAGATTTGATTATTAAAACGCAACAAAACCCTAAAGAACCATCCGATCCTTGCAAAATAGTGCCCCCAAAAATCTCTTTTAATCAAGTGGTTTTTAAAAAAATTAAAAGAAAACTCAACCACTTCATTGGAAATATTTTAGCTCGGACAGAAGTGTATAAGAAACTCGTGGCCAAATACGATGAACTCACAGGAAAATACGATGAACTCACAGGAAAATACGATGAACTCACAGGAAAATACGATGAACTCACAGGAAAATACGATGAACTCACAGGAAAATACGATGAACTCACAGGAAAATACGATGAACTCACAGGAAAATACGAATCCTTATTAGCAAAAGAAACAAATATCAAAGAGACCTTTTGGGAAAGGCGTGCTGATAGTGAAAAAGAAGCCTTTTTTTTAGAGCATTTTTATCTCACCAGCGTGTATGTTTCTACTACAGCCGGCTACTACTTAACCCCTAAGGGCGCTAAAACTTTTATAGAGGCTACGGAGCGTTTTAAAATCATAGAGCCGGTGGATATGTTCATAAACAACCCCACTTACCATGATATTGCTAATTTTACCTATGTGCCTTGCCCTGTTTCTTTAAATAAGCATGCTTTCAATAGCACCATCCAAAATGCGAAAAAGCCTGATATTTCATTAAAGCCCCCTAAAAAATCTTATTTTGATAATCTTTTTTATGATCAATTAAACACCAAAAAGTGCTTAAAAGCCTTTCACAAATACAGCAAACAATACGCTCCTTTAAAAACCCCTAAAGAGGTTTAAAAAGAGCGGGCTTTATGTTAGAATAAGTCTTTTTTATTAAAGGAGATTGCAATGAATTTAGAAAAACTAGAAATTAGCCATGACGCTAACGCTTTGTGCGTGGTGATTGAAATATCCAAGCATTCTAATATCAAGTATGAACTGGATAAAGAAAGCGGGGCTTTAATGGTGGATAGGGTGCTTTATGGGGCGCAAAATTACCCCGCAAATTATGGCTTTGTGCCTAACACTTTAGGATCTGATGGCGACCCTGTAGATGTGCTTGTTTTAAGCGATGTGGCTTTTCAAGCCGGGAGCGTGGTGAAAGCGCGCTTGGTTGGGGTTTTGAACATGGAAGATGAAAGCGGAGTGGATGAAAAATTACTCGCTCTACCCATAGATAAGATTGATCCCACGCATTCCTATGTCAAAGATATTGATGATTTATCCAAACACACTTTAGATAAAATCAAACATTTTTTTGAAACTTACAAGGATTTAGAGCCTAATAAATGGGTGAAAGTCAAGGGGTTTGAAAACAAAGAGAGCGCGATTAAGGTTTTAGAGAAAGCCATAAAAGCCTATCAAGGCTAAAGATTTAAGGGTTTTGGCTCAATTAAGCTTAAACCTCTTTTCAACGCTCTTTTAAAAGGCTTTGTCCTCATTGGGCGTTGGTGTAAAATAGGGTAGTTTAAAGCGGATTTTTATATTCCCCATAAAAAAGCGCCAAAAACTACAATTTAACGATTTTAACCCCACTACCGCCTAAATTAATGGGAGCGTCGCTAAAGCTCACCACTTTAGGGTGGTTTTTTAGAAATTCTTTCACGAACTTTTCTAAAATCCCGCTCCCCTTGCCATGGCAAATAAGCACTTCTTCAAAGCCCCCTAAAAGCGCGTCGTTTAAAAAAGCGTCTAGTAAATCCAAGGCTTCTTCGCTGCGTTGCCCCCTTAAATCAAGGCGCAAGCTCGCTTCTTTGGGTTTAGGAATGGTTGTTTTAGGGGGTTTGAATTTGTTTTTAGGGGGTTTTTGGATTTTTTTCAACCAACTCCCATGTGCTTTTAAACGCATGCCAAGCTCGGTTTCTATCAAATAATAGCCCTTGTCTAAAATTTGTATAACCATCACGCTTTCATTTTTATAGCGCGCTTTTTCGTTAATTTGAAAGCTTGTTATCGTTTGTGGGATTTCCTGGTCTGTTTTATGCTTGTTTAAAATCTCGCTCGCTTTATGGATTTCTTTATGCATGGAGCTGGTATCTTTTGAAGCGACTTCGCTTTTTAAGATGTTTAGGGCTTGCTGGTAGGATTTTTCCAATTCCAATTTTTTATGGTGAAAGATTTCTTTTTGTTTTTCCATTTCTAAAAGCCATGCGTTTTTTAAATCTTCTTGCTCTTTTAAAGCGTTCTCTAAGCTTTCATTTTTTTGTTTTAATTCCCTTTCTAGCGCGCTGGAATTTTCAATCAAAACATTCAATTTTTCCTTATCTTCGCCATAGAAGGCTTTCGCTTTTTCAATCAAAAAATGCGGCACGCCATAGCGCAAAGCGGTTTCAAACGCATAGCTTTTGCCAATAACCCCTTTTAAAAAAGTGTAAGTGGGCCGTTCTTTTTCCTCATCATAAAGAGCGGCTAGTAATTCCACTTCCTTGTTTTCTGCCATTAACACGCTTAAGCGTTTGTGGTGCGTGGTGATAATGATTTGGTTGTTTTGTTTAAGCAATTTTTCTAACAGGGTTTTATACAAGCTGCTCGCTTCATCAGCGTCAGTCCCTAGCTCTATTTCATCAACGCCTAAAAGCATGTTTTCTTTGGATAAAAGAGCGCTAAATTGCTTCATTCTACCGGCAAAAGTAGAAATATTGTTCGCGCTGTTTTGGGGGTCATTAATAATGGCGTGGATTTCTTTAAAATAGGGGATAATGGAATGATGGGCGTTGATTTTCATAGGAATGAGATGTTTGCTTAAAAAAGCCGCGCTTAAAAGCGATTTTAAGAGCATGGTTTTCCCGCCCGCATTCACGCCGGTAACAGCGAGCATGGATTTTTCAAACTTCAAATTTAAGGGCTTTGGTTCTTTTAAAATGGGGTGTGAAAAGTTTTCTAAAACCATTTTTTTTTGAGTAAAGCTTGGCATGACAAATTCTAAATTGTAAGCTTTAGCGAAATTAAGTCTGGCTTGCAAGCTGTCTAAAAAATCAAATTCTTTAAAAAGGAATTTTAAAAATAAAAGGTGTTTTTGCAAGCTATGGCTTAGAGTTTGGCACATTTCAACAATACAGCAATCTATTTCATTATCAATTTGCGCGATTTTTTGCACGATTTTTTGCGCGCTTTCAGGCAAAAGATAGAAATAACCATTAGCGCTCCTTTCTAGCACAACGCCTTTAATTGCGCTAGAAAACCCGCTCTTTAATAAAAGGCATTCATAGCCATGCTTAAGGTGGCTTTGCGTATCCACTAAATAAGGGGCAAGCTCTTTAGAGTGGGCGTAATGGTGAATGATTTTTATACTCTCTTTTTTAAGGCGGTTCAAGCTTTCATTCAAAGCGTCTAGGGTAGCGTTCGCCCCTTGTTTGATCTTTCCTTCATCATCTAATAAAGCGATCAGATCATTAAAAAAAGGGGGCAGGACAATAGCGTTAAGGCGTTCATGAAATTTTAAATGCGTGAAAGTTTTAAAAGCGTTTTGTAAAACGACAATGTAGCGCAATCGTTTGATAATCTCAAAAATTTCATCTAAATGGAGCGTCCCTAATTTGGTGAGTTTAATAACAATGAGATCGCTTTCTTTCACGCTTTTAGGGGTAGGCAAACCGATCGCATCCACTTCGTTTAAATAAGTGAAAGTTTGCTTGAGATCGTTTTCTAGAGTGATACCCCCTTCTTTGGCAAAAAAGGTTTTAAAAAGAGCGATAAACTCTTTTAAATCCAGGTTTTCTTCTAGAGGTTTGGGTAGGGTATTATTATTATTATTCATCATTAGATTAGGGTTGGATTAAGGGATCTTTTTGGAGCGTCTGACAAGAATCCAAATCCACAAGAACATCTTTCATAGGGGTTTGTTTTTTGCCTAAAAAGCTCAAAGTTCCGCTCACTAAATTAAAGGTTTGGTTATTGACTTTAATGCCTTTACACAACAAAGTTTCCCCCCTTAAAAACGCTCTTTGCAAAGCGATTTCTTGTTGGTTTTGTTGGTTTTGTTGATAAGTATAAACGCTGATGCTTGCCCCTATAATCCCTACGATTAAAAAAGCTACAAGTTTTTGTTTAGGACTTGCTAAACCAAAATCCCTTAAAACTAAAAACAATAAAACTAGCGTTAAAAATAAAACAACTGCTGCACCCATTACATTTCGCCTCTTAATTGATAGGTAATATCCCCCGCTCCAAAGCCTATCACAAAGCCTTTTTCAATCGTTTCTACCACATTATCATTGACTAAGAGCTCTAAAAAATCCCCCTTTTTACGCACCCTGTCTATAAAGGTGGGGTTATAATGCTTAAAATGGGCTTTCAAATCAATATCTCTTTTAACTTCACTCGCGCTATAAACGGGTAAAATGATCAATCTGTCGCAATGCTCTAAAAAACATTTTTTAAATTCTTCTAAATTGTCCATTAAGCGGGAGTATTTGTGTGCTTGCCAGATGACTATAATTTTTTCTTGCGTGTTCAATAAGTTAGCATAAATCCTAGCGCTTTTTAAAGTGGCGCTGATTTCAGTGGGGTGGTGGGCGTAATCATCAATGAGAATGAGCGCGTTTTTTTGCAAAATGTCAAAGCGTTTTTTAATGCCTTTGAAATTCAACAAATTATTTCTAATTTCTTCTAAATCCAATTCATCTAAAGCGCTTAAAATGGCCAAACTCGCATTCGTGGCGTTGTGTTCGCCTAACCCCCACACCAAAAAAGCCCCCAAATCTTTCAATTCAAATGAAGTGTAAGGCTCGCCGTCTTTTAAAATGTATTGGATATTATAAATGTCTTTTTTTTCTAAAACAATGGCGTCTTTAGAATAGTTTTTTAAAAAAGGATCTTCTTTATAGATCACTCTTTTTTGAGCATGGTCTAAAAAATATTCATAAGCGAAGAAAAAGCGTTCTAAATCGTGGTCATAATGCTCCAAATGTTCTGGCTCTGTGTTAGGCACAATCGCGCAATAAGGGTTAGAAAATAAAAAACTTGAATCGCTCTCATCGGCTTCAAAAACTAAGCTATCATTTGCGCTCTCTCGCACATTGGAATCAAACTCTTTAGAATGCGCCCCAATAATCGCTCCAAACGATGGGCAAATCGCGCTCAACATGGCCGTGATACTGCTTTTTCCATGAGCCCCGCACACGCTAAAAACGCGCTTGTCTTTAAGGATAGAATACAAAGCGTCCTTGCGAGACAAAATAGGGATTTCTAGTTCCTTAGCCCTTTGTATTTCGGTGTTGTCTTCTTTGATAATGGCTGAATGGATAATGACATCTTGATGGTTGATCGCTTTTGGATCATGCGGGATATTAACCTCTACGCCTAAAGCTTTCAAATACTTAACGCTAGGGCTTATGGCAATATCAGATCCGCTGATTGTAGCCCCTTGCGCTTTAAGGTATTTGGCTAAGCCTGAAATGCCAATCCCCCCTATACCGATGAAATGGATCTTGCAATCTTGTAAGTTTTTGAGTAAAACTTTTGGGGTTTCAAGCATGATTTTCTCGATAAGTTTCTATGATTTCTAAAGGCTTTTCTAAAAGGGGGGTGTCATAGACAAGGGCTAAACGCACATAGTCAGTGCCGATATGATTACGCCCTAAATACAAAGCCGGTAAAGTAGTAATGCCTTCATTTTGATAAAGTCTTTTAGCAAAATTTTCGCCGTTTTGAACGGGCAGATACACATAAAAACTATAAGGATAAATGAGCGTGTCTTTAAAGATTTTTCGCGCCAGTTTCAAATTATTCGCATAAATATTGCGGAAAAATTCTGCATGCTCATCATCTAGCCAAGCGATTTCACTAGCCTTTTGGATCGCATTAGCGCTCGTATAGCCTAAATAGGTGCGAAACGCTTTGTATTTTTCTAAAAGGCTGCTATCCCCAGCGATAAAACCACTCCTTAGCCCTGGAGCGCTAGAGCGTTTGGAGAGCGAATGGATCACTAAAACATTTTTAAACGCTTCATTACTAATAAGCATGCAAGCTTCTAAAAGCGAAGGGGGAGGCGTATTTTCATAAATTTCACTATAGCATTCATCATTAATTAAAATAAAATCATGTTTTAAAGCGAGTTTGACCCAACTAATCAGCTCTTCTACAGAAAGGGTTCTTCCGGTGGGGTTGTTAGGGGAATTTAAGATCACTAAATCCACTTCTTGCAACTCTTTTTCATTCAAGCTTGGCGTGAAATCATTTTCTTTAACTAAAGGCATTAAAAGGCTTTTGGCTCTAGCGAATTGGGCTGATCCTTCATAGATTTGATAAAAGGGGTTAGGGTAGGCGATAGTGGGGTTTGGATAGTCAAATAAAACAAAACTAGGGAAATTGAATAACACTTCCCTAGATCCTAGCGTGGAGATGAGTTCGTTTTCTTTCAATTCTATCTTAAAACGGCGTTTAAAAAAACCCCTTTGAGCCTCTCTCAAACCCTCTTCAAACGCGCTTTTAGGGTAGATATTGAGCGAATGGGTGTGCTGTTTGAGAGCGTCTTGAATGAATTTGGGCGTTTCAAATCGTGGCTCGCCGATGCCTAAATCTAGCCCCCTTTTTTTAGGGGTGATCTCTTTAAACAAGGCTCTTAATCGTTCAAAAGGATAAGGCTCAAAGGTCATAGGTCTACTTTAATCTTAAAATGGAATGGTTAATCTTATCTAAAATTTAAGCGTTTATCATTGAAAGCGCTAAAAAAGAGCGAAAGAGAACATAAAAGAGAGCGCATAAAAGAGTATAATAGAGCATAAGAATTTAACTGATGAAGAGGTTTAATGCTGGAAAATAGAGTTAAGACCAAGCAAATTTTTATCGGTGGCGTGGCCATAGGGGGTGATGCTCCTATTAGCACGCAAAGCATGACCTTTAGTAAAACCGCTGATATTGAAAGCACTAAAAATCAAATTGACCGACTCAAACTCGCCGGGGCTGATTTAGTGAGGGTAGCGGTGAGTAATGAAAAGGACGCCCTAGCCTTAAAAGAATTGAAAAAAGTGTCTCCTTTGCCCTTAATTGCTGATATCCATTTCCATTATAAATTCGCTCTCATTGCCGCTCAAAGCGTGGATGCGATAAGAATTAACCCCGGAAATATTGGCTCTAAAGACAAGATCAAAGCGGTGGTTGATGCTTGTAAAGAAAAAAATATTCCTATAAGAATTGGCGTGAATGCCGGGAGTTTAGAAAAGCAGTTTGATCAAAAATACGGACCCACCCCAAAAGGCATGGTAGAAAGCGCTTTGTATAACGCCAAACTTTTAGAAGATTTGGATTTTACCAATTTTAAGATTTCTTTAAAAGCGAGCGATGTGATGCGCACCATAGAAGCTTACAGGATGCTACGCCCTCTTGTGATCTATCCTTTCCATTTGGGGGTTACTGAAGCGGGTAATCTTTTCAGTTCTAGCATCAAATCCGCCATGGCTTTAGGGGGGCTTTTAATGGAGGGCATTGGGGATACGATGCGCGTATCCATCACAGGGGAATTAGAAAATGAAATCAAAGTGGCTAGAGCGATTTTACGCCATAGCGGGCGCTTGAAAGAAGGGATTAATTGGATTTCTTGCCCCACTTGCGGGCGCATTGAAGCCAATTTAGTGGATATGGCGAGCAAGGTAGAAAAACGCCTAAGCCACATTAAAACCCCTTTAGACATTAGCGTGATGGGGTGCGTGGTGAATGCTTTAGGTGAAGCCAAGCATGCAGACATGGCGATTGCTTTTGGGAATCGTAGCGGTTTGATCATTAAAGAGGGTAAAGTCATTCACAAACTGGCTGAAAAGGATTTGTTTGAAACTTTTGTGATAGAAGTGGAAAATTTAGCTAAAGAAAGAGAAAAGAGTTTAAAGGATTAGGCATGATGAATAAGTTTAAAAATTTTGTGAGCAACTACCAGCAATCTAACCACTATAAAGAGCCTTTAGGCTTTGGCATTGCCAGAGTGGATATTGCCCCTATTTCCAAAAAGATTTTATGTGCCACTTACCCCGTTTTGAACTGGAAAGATGAAAATCTAGGCTCTTATGCGGTGTTTTGCAACTCGCTTTCAAAAGAAAAAATCCTAAAAGAGAGTGCGAGCGAGTGCGTCATTGAGATTGATGAAAGTTTTGTGTTAAAAGCACTGGATTTTTATACGCCCTTTTTGAATGAAGCCTATTCTAATAAAATGGCTCATAAAAACATTCAAGTGGTTTTAGAGCTTTTAAAAGCTTTAGAAGAAAATCGTTTGAAAAATAATAATGGGGAGTCTCTTTATCGCTTGGTGATCTTGTATGAAGACAAGCCTTGCGAGAGCGTGGAGAGCGCGTATATGAAACTTTTAGCGCTCTCTTTAGGGAAAGCCCCTTTGAGGAGTTTGAATTTAGAGGGTATTTTTAACCAGCTTTCTAATGCAGCCTGGAGCGGCAACAAGCCTTATGAATTAGAATGGCTTAGAATGAACGAAGTGGCTTTAAAAATGCGAGGCCATTTCCCTAGCATTGATTTTATAGATAAATTCCCGCGCTATTTGATGCAATTAATCCCTGAGTTTGATAATATCCGCTTACTGGATAGCTCAAAAACGCGCTTTGGGGCGTATTTGGGGACCGGTGGTTACACTCAAATGCCTGGGGCTAGTTATGTGAATTTTAACGCAGGGGCTATGGGAGTGTGCATGAATGAGGGGCGCATTTCTTCATCGGTGGTGGTGGGAGAAGGCACTGATATTGGTGGAGGTGCGAGCGTTTTAGGCGTTTTAAGCGGAGGGAATAACAACCCCATTAGCATTGGGAAGAATTGTTTGCTAGGGGCTAATAGCGTTACCGGCATTAGTTTAGGCGATGGCTGTATTGTGGATGCAGGCGTTGCAATACTAGCCGGGAGCGTGATAGAAATTGAAGAAAATGAGTTTAAAAAGCTTTTAGAAGTGAATAGCGCTTTAGAAAAACATGCCAACAACCTTTACAAAGGTAAAGAGCTTTCCGGAAAAAATGGCGTGCATTTTCGCTCCAATAGCCAAAATGGTAAGCTGATTGCTTTTAGGAGCGTGAAAAAAATTGAGTTGAATCAAAACCTGCATTAAGGATTAAAAGAATGCTCAAAAAAAGTTTGTTATTGCTTGTTTTTTTAGTCTTACAGATTAGCGGTGCTGAAGAAAATAATCAAGCCCCAAAAAACACGCCCCCTGAATTAAACCCCGCTAACGCTAAGGGTGCACCAAACCCTAACACCCAGATCACCCCTAAAAACGATAACTCTAATTTATTAGACAAATTAGGATCGCCTGAAAACGCTCAAACCGAGCTTTCTGCCGGTATTGATTTGGCTAAAAAGGGCGATTATCAAGGGGCTTTCAAGCTTTTTTCCCAATCGTGCGATAACGGCAATGCGGCCGGGTGTTTTGCGGTAGGGGCGATGTATGCTAATGGGGTAGGGATCCAAACCAACAGACTAAAAGCCGCTCGCTATTATGAAATGGGTTGCAGTGGGGGCGATGCGACCGCTTGCGCGAATCTGGCTCAAATGTATGAAAATAAGAAAAACGCTGATTCCAACGATAAAGAAAACGCTTTGCAATTGTATGCGGTGGCTTGTCAAGGGGGGGATATGCTCGCATGCAATAATTTGGGGTGGATGTTCGCTAACGGGAGTGGGGTCCCAAAAGATTATTACAAAGCGATAAGTTATTATAAATTTTCATGCGAGAATGGGAATGATATGGGGTGTTATAATCTGGGCTTGATGTCTAATGTGAATAATATCTATGGCATTGATAAAGCGCAACTCAGTCAAGTGGATTTGAATTATTTGGCGTGTAACGCTGGGGATATGATGGGGTGCGCGAATTTAGGCTGGATTTATGCGAATGGGGATTTAGGGGCTCCTTTGAATAACCACTACGCGGCGAAGTATTTCCAAATGGCATGCGATGGGGGGATTTTGGGGAGCTGTAACAATTTAGGCGTGCTGTATCAAAAGGGCTTAGGCGTGCCTCAAGACGATCAAAGGGCTTTGGATTTATTCTCGTATGCGTGCGACAATGGTTTTGAGTCAAGCTGCCGTAATTACGGGAATTTCAAAGAGCATTTATTGCGCGTGAATCCTAATTACGGGCGCTTGTTCATGCCATACAATTCTTATGAGATACCCTAGTAATAGCAATTTCTTAAGGGGATAGGGGGGTATTTTGAAATCATTCTCGCTCCAATTAACTTAACCCCCTAAAGATCGCATTTTTAAGAGATTACTACTTGCTTTGTGCAAAGCTCTTTTATTTTTTTGAATAAATTCAGCCACAAATTGCGACTTTTTCAAAAATTTAAGCTATCTTTTTTTTTTGATTTAATACTCGGTGCGATTGTAATTTAACTCAAAAGGAAAAGCGATGAGAGTGAAAGAAAGCACCATTAACGACTTTTTTGCCTTAACAGGCACGATATTTTCTATCCCTGTATACCAGAGGAACTACACTTGGGAAGAAAAAAATTGTGAAAAATTACTGCAAGATATTATCGGTATTTCTCAAAATAAGAAAACGCATTTCATGGGTTCTGTCACTTATATTTTGCATCATATTGATGATGAAAAGAGCTTAAGACAACTGCAAGAATTTGTCATCATTGACGGGCAGCAAAGGATTACTACCATCATGCTTTTGCTTAAAGCCATAGAGACCAAGATACCAAATGAAGAGATAAAAAAAGAGATTGGTAATCTGCTCAATCTTTCGGAACAAAAGTTGCGCTTAAAACCCATTAAAAGCGACAAAGAAGCCTTTGATCTGGTCATGCAAAATCGATCGCATGAAATACAAGGCGTATCACACATCAGGAATAATTATAAATTTTTCACCAAAGAGCTTGACAATTATATCAGCAAAGGGTATCGCATAGAAGAGATTTATGGCGCGTTTTTGCGGCTCAAAATCGTAGCCATAGGCTTAGAGTTAGGCGAAGACGATCCGCAAGTGGTGTTTGAAAGCATCAACGCTACCGGCGTGCAATTAAAAGGGTTGGATCTCATCCGCAACTATTTGATGATGGGGGAAAATTCTGACAACCAGAATCGTCTTTATGAGACTTATTGGGTTCCTTTAGAAGATTGGCTTGGTGAAAAGGATTTGAATGATTTCATCAAAACCTATTTGAGAATCTACCTTGAAAAGAAATTAAGTGAGGGAGAGCTTGAAGTGTATTACGCGCTAAAAGACCATCACAGAGACAATTTCTCTGATGATATACAAGGTCTTATGAGCGATATGCGTGAATATGGCAGAATCTATCAAATCTTTTTAGACAGAGATCATTATTTTTTACATCGTGGAGACCCGCAACAGTTAGCGAATTTACGCTTGTGCATTAAAGATCTTGTGAAAATCAAATTTGGCGTGGCAAAGCCCTTTGTTTTGCGTTGCGCTAGAGACTTTGAAGAGGGCAAATTGGATTATGAAAACTTCCATGAAATCTTGCAAATCCTTATCAGCTACTTCGTGCGCCGAAGCGTGTGCGGGGATCCTGCCCCTGCACTTGCTGAACTTCTTTATTCTTTATACAGACAGCTAGGGGAAGATGTTTCAGCCGATGCACTCAAGCGTTATCTGGGCAAGAGCGTTGGACGAACGGCGTTCCCTAATGACGATAAAATTAAAGTGGCGTTTCTTGTGCGTAACGCTTATGCAGCAAATCAAGTGTGCAAATTTATTTTGCTTGAGATAGAAAAGCTAAGCAACGCCGAACCGCCAAGAGAAGAAAATCTAGAAGTGGAGCATTTCTACCCCAAAACCCCCACCCAAGAATGGCGCGATAGGGTGGGGAACTATTTCACTTTTGAGCAAGACTACCTCAATAATTTTGGGAATCTGACTTTATCAGGGCAAAATCAAAGGCTTGGCAACAAACCTTACGAGGCAAAAATTGCGCTTATGGAAGAATACAGCTCCTTGCATTTAAACGACTATTTCATCAATAACACCCATTCTTGGGGGATAGAGGAAGTGAAGGCTAGGAGCGGATATTTAGCGGATCAATTTTGTCAAGTGGGGTTGTTTAAAGATTTGCCTAAAGAATACCGCATAAGAGAGCTTAACAAAACCCTTGATGATGACTTAACTAAACATAATCTTCAAAGCGTCAAGCTCCCCAATGGCCAAAGGCGCATGGCAAGAAACGCTAAGGAATTAGCTAGCGCTGTCATAGACTACTTATTAGAAAACGCCAGAGAAGCCTTTGAAAGCTACACAGATGAAGAGCCAAGATATATTTGTTGGGATAAAGCAAAAGCGCAATTAAGGGATAGAGATGGCACTCTTGTTGTGCCTTTTGAAAAATACGGATTCTACTTTGTGAGCAATGCGAGTTATCAAACGGTGGGCAGTAATCTTAGGGATCTTATCTTAGGTTGCAAACTCAATCCTAAAGACTTTATTGTGTAACAAACAAGTCCCCCCAAAAAATGGGGGGGTTAAAAAAATTTTAAAATCACTTGCCAAAAGCTTGGCACAAATGCGTGGTTAGGGAGTTGAGATACTGCTCCACTTGGGGGTTTTTCACCACATCGTTGCAAATAAAAGTGGGCAACGCTGAAAGCCCTAAAAATTGGAACGCTTTATGCAAATGCAAATACACAACATCCACACCCACCCCTTCAAAAAATTCACTAGGATCGTTAAAGGCTTCAATGGGAGCGTTCCAGGTCAAGCTCAACATGTATTTTTTGCCTTGCATCAAGCCCCCTTTCCCGTAGTTTTTAGTGGGGTTTTGCGAACTCCTGCCATCGCTAGCATAAAGTTTCCCATGCCCTACGCTAAAGACTTCATCAATGTATTTTTTCACAATCCAAGGCTCTCCCATCCACCAGCCAGGCATTTGCCAAATCGTCGCATCAGCGCTAAAGACTTTCTCCACTTCTTGAGCATGTTCATAGCCTTTATCCACGATCGTTGTATCCACTTCTAGCCCCAAAGATTCTAAAGTCTTTTTTGCATGTTGGGTCAAAGTTTCATTGAGTTTCCCTCCAGAGCTCCCGAACGCTTTGGCCCCATTAATGATGAGTACTTTTTTCATTTTGTTCCTTTTTTAATAAAATAAGTGGGAATTCTATCCAAATGAAACTTAATATTAAAGAAATTCCCTCAATCTCAATAAAAACTAAAAAACAATCAATTGCCACTACATTATTTTTATTATGTTAAGATAATGAAAATTTCTAATTAAGGAGTGGTCATGTTCTACGATGAAAAAAAGACCTATCAAAAGATTGAAGAACGCCTTGAGATAGTCAGTTCGTTTAACGCTCACAACGAGCATAAAAACTTGCAAGACGAGTTTAAGGGGGCGGGCATTTCTAGGCGCGATTTATTGAAGTGGGCGGGCATGATGAGCACGACTCTAGCTTTGCCGGCTAGTTTTGCTCCCTTGACTTTAAAAGCGGTAGAAGTGGCTAACAGGTTGCCTGTGATTTGGTTGCACATGGCAGAATGCACCGGTTGCAGCGAGAGCTTGTTAAGGAGCGCAGACCCCACCATTGATAGCATTATCTTTGATTACATCAACCTAGAATACCATGAGACCATTATGGTAGCGAGCGGTTTTCAAGCCGAAAAAAGCTTGCATGACGCCATAGAAAAGCATAAAAACAATTACATTTTAATGGTAGAAGGGGGTATCCCCCAAGGCACAGAATACTTTCTCACTCAAGGCCCAAACGCTGAAACGGGGGCTGAAGAGTGCAGGAAAGCCGCCCAATACGCAGCCGCTATTTTTGCCATAGGCACATGCTCAAGTTTTGGGGGCGTGCAAGCGGCTTACCCTAACCCCTCTAACGCGCAACCCTTACACAAAATCATTGATAAACCCGTGATCAATGTTCCTGGTTGCCCGCCTAGTGAAAAAAATATCGTGGGCAACGTGCTTTATTACTTGATGTTTGGGGCTCTCCCTAAACTTGATGCGTATAACCGCCCCTCTTGGGCTTATGGGAACAGGATTCATGATTTGTGCGAAAGGAGAGGGCATTTTGATGCGGGCGAATTTGTGGAACATTTTGGCGATGAAAACGCTAAAAGGGGCTTTTGTTTGTATAAAATGGGCTGTAAAGGGCCTTACACTTTCAACAATTGCTCCAAACTCCGTTTCAATTCACACACTTCTTGGCCCATAGGTGCAGGGCATGGGTGCATAGGGTGTTCTGAGCCTAATTTTTGGGATACGATGAGTCCTTTTGAAGAGCCTTTAGCGAATCGTTCCATTAAAACCGCCTTTGACGGATTAGGGGCTGATAAAGTGGCCGATAAAGTCGGCACGACTTTACTCAGTGCAACCGCTATTGGCATTGTTGCGCATGCGCTCCTTTCTAAAGCGATCAAAAACAAAGAGTAAGGGATTAACATGTCAAAAAAAATCGTAGTCGATCCTATCACTAGGATTGAGGGGCATTTAAGGATTGAAGTGATCGTAGATGATGATAATGTGATCACTGATGCATTTTCTTCTTCTACGCTTTTTAGGGGGCTAGAGACGATCATTAAAGGCAGAGACCCACGAGATGCAGGCTTCATCGCTCAAAGGATTTGCGGGGTATGCACTTATTCGCATTATAAGGCTGGTATCACGGCGGTAGAAAACGCTCTAGGCATTACCCCCCCATTAAACGCGCAATTGGTGCGATCTTTGATGAACATGGCGTTGCTTTTTCACGATCATGTGGTGCATTTCTATACTTTGCATGGGCTTGATTGGTGCGATATTATGAGCGCTTTAAAAGCCGATCCTTTTGAAGCGGCAAAACTTTCTTTCAAATACAGCCCTTATCCCATTAATACCGGTGCCGGTGAATTAAAAGCGGTTCAAAAACGCTTGAGCGATTTCGCTAAAGGTGGATCTTTGGGGCCTTTCAGTAACGGCTATTACGGGCATAAAACCTATCGTTTAAGCCCAGAGCAAAATTTAATCGTCTTAAGCCACTATCTCAAGCTTTTAGAAATCCAAAGGGAAGCGGCGAAAATGACCGCTATTTTTGGGGCCAAACAGCCTCACCCACAAAGCCTAACGGTGGGGGGTGTTACGAGTGTTATGGATATATTGGATCCGACAAGATTGGCTGAATGGAAGAGCAAGTTTGAAGTGGTGGCCAATTTTATCAACCATGCTTACTACCCTGATTTGGTGATGGCGGGCGAAATGTTCGCTAACGAACCATCCGTTATTAAAGGCTGTGGCTTAAGGAATTTTATCGCTTATGAAGAAGTGTTGCTTGGGAGGGATAAATACCTTTTGAGTAGTGGGGTGGTGCTTGATGGGGATATTTCTAAACTGCACCCCATTGATGAGAGTTTGATTAAAGAAGAAGTTACGCATTCTTGGTATCAATACGAAGACACTAAAGAAGTGCAACTCCACCCTTATGACGGGCAAACGAATCCGCATTATACCGGTTTAAAAGACGGCGAGAGCGTGGGGATTGAAAATAAAATAATCCCTGCTAAAGTGCTTGACACTAAAAATAAATATTCTTGGATCAAATCGCCCAGATACGATAGTAAGCCCATGGAAGTAGGCCCTTTAAGTTCCGTAGTGGTAGGTTTAGCGGCGAAAAACCCTTATGTTACTGAAGTGGCTACTAAGTTTTTAAAAGACACTAAACTGCCTTTAGAGGCGTTGTTTTCAACGCTTGGACGCACAGCTGCAAGGTGTATTGAAGCTAAGACAATCGCTGATAATGGCCTTTTGGCGTTTGATGCGTTAGTGGAAAATCTAAAAAGCGATCAGAGCACTTGCGCTCCTTATCATATTGATAAAAATCAAGAATATAAAGGGCGCTACATTGGTCAAGTGCCAAGGGGCATGCTAAGCCATTGGGTGCGTATTAAAAACGGCGTGGTGGAAAATTATCAAGCGGTGGTGCCTTCTACTTGGAATGCGGGGCCTAGAGATTCTAAAAATCAAAGGGGGGCTTATGAAATGAGCTTGATTGGCACTAAAATCGCTGATTTAACCCAGCCTTTAGAAATCATTAGGACTATCCATTCTTTTGACCCATGCATTGCATGTTCTGTGCATGTGATGGATTTTAAAGGGCAGTCTTTAAACGAGTTTAAAGTAGAGCCTAATTTCGCTAAATTCTAAAAAGGGTTACGCATGGATAAAATGAATAAGGTCGTTTTACACAAAGAATATTCCGGTTTTGTGCGCTTTTTCCATTGGGTTAGGGCTTTGAGTATTTTCGCTTTAATCGCTACAGGGTTTTACATCGCTTACCCTTTTTTGCAGCCTAATTCCAGCTTTTATAAAGGGGTGTATCTTTTACAAGCTTATGTGCGCTCTTTTCATGTCATGTTTGGGTTTTTGCTCATTAGTGCCTTAATCTTTAGAACCTATCTTTTTTTCACTAAAGAAAGCTTGATGGAACGCAGGAGTTTTAGCCAACTTTTAAGCCCAAAAGCCTGGATCGATCAGATGAAAGCGTATTTTCTTATCAGCGGAAAAACCCACACTAAAGGAGCGTATAACCCTATCCAACTCGTGGCTTATTCCACTTTGGTTGTTTTGATAGTGTTGATGAGTTTGAGCGGGGTGGTGCTGTATTATAATGTCTATCATGCGGGGCTTGGAGCGTTTTTAGGAAGCGCTTTTAAGTGGTTTGAAGCGCTTTGTGGGGGGTTAGCGAATGTTCGTTTCATCCACCACTTAGCGACTTGGGGGATTATTTTGTTTGTCCCTGTGCATGTTTATATGGTGTTTTTCCATTCTATCAGGTATGAAAGTTCGGGGGCGGATTCTATGATTAATGGCTATGGTTATACCAAAGAATGAGTCAAAAAATCCTAATTCTAGGCATTGGCAATATCCTTTTTGGCGATGAAGGCATTGGGGTGCATCTAGCCCACTATCTCAAAAGAAATTTTTCTTTTTTCCCTAGCGTGGATATTATAGATGGGGGGACTATGGCTCAGCAACTCATTCCTTTGATCACTTCGTATGAAAAGGTTTTGATTTTGGATTGCGTGAGCGCTAAAGGCGTTGAAATAGGATCGGTTTATGCTTTTGATTTTAAGGACGCCCCTAAAGAAATCACATGGGCTGGGAGCGCGCATGAAGTGGAAATGCTACACACTTTAAGGCTCACGGAGTTTTTAGGGGATTTGCCTAAAACTTTTATCGTGGGGCTTGTGCCTTTTGTGATAGGGAGCGAGACCACTTTCAAGCTTTCAAGCGAAATTTTAAACGCTTTAGAAACAGCCTTAAAAGCCATAGAAACCCAACTCAACGCATGGGGAGTTCAAATGCAACGCACCGATCATATCGCTTTAGAGTGTATCGCTGAACTCTCTTATAAGGGTTTTTGAATTGGCGTTTGTTTTTCTTTTTAAATGCGCTAATGAAGAAACAAGTCTGAATTTTACGCCCCTTTTAGAGCAAATGGCACTCCATTTGCAAGCGTGTTTTTATAGCGTTTATAAGGATAATACGACTTCTTTCTATCTCCAAGCGAGCGCTGAAACCACCTTAGAGTTCGCACAAAAATTAAGCGAGATCTTGCCCTTTTCTTTAGATTTTAGCTTTTTGTCTTTAAAGGAAATCACAGAGCCTTTAGATGAAAATCTTTTCCAAGCAACAAGCCTTTCAAAGCCCCTTTTTATGAACGCTAAAGAGCATCAAGATTTTTTAGACAAAAATGCGTCTTTGTATGCCAATGCGTTGGGTTTTGTCAAAAACACCGCTTTTAAGGGGGCTATAATCCATAGCCCTAAAGAGCTTATAGATTGCTTAACGCAATTAAAAGAGATGCTTAAAACACAGGATTTTATCCCTATTTTCACTTCTAGAGGAGCATTATCCCTTTCTTTAAAAAATCCCTCTCCAAGCGTTATTTTTAGCGATCTTTCTAGCATTTTGAGCTGCACTAAACTGCCTTTAGAGGACGCTAAATATTTGGCTAGTTTGGAAAAACCCTCCATCAAAGCCCCATTAAAAAGCGTGTTTAAGGACACTTTTAAAAACGATGAAATCATAGTCCAACTACCCTATGACCCCATATTGAATTTATTGTGTCATATTTTACAAGATGAGGGGATAGAATTTGTTTTTATCCATGCAAATGATCCGCAAGAAGCGCTTTTGTATTATGAAGCGCTTTTTAAAACCCCTAAACGCTTGATCACGCCTACTAAAAAATTCGTGTTGGAAAACCATCTTTCTGCCATTGCTTTTAAAGATGAGCTAGAGTTTTTAAAAGAAACGCCGCATTCTATCGTTTTGTATCTCAGTTTCAAGCGCCCTACAAGGTTGTTATTGCATGCTAATGGTTCTTTAAAAACGCTTTTAAGCGTTAGTTTTGATTTCAATCAAATATTTAATCTCCTCAAACAAGATGAAAAAGCCTCCAGAATGCTACAAAACTACGCTACTAAATTCCCTGATTTTTACGCGCGCATTGTAGAGCTTTCTAAATACAATCTAGGGGGTGCGAATTTATTGGATTTTTTTCGCATTTTAGGGTTTGTTTTGGGTTATAGCGAGGATTTTTGCGCACAGAGCGTTATTCCTTTGGCTAAAGAATGCTTACGCCCTAAAGGCCCTAGGATTGATTATAAAATCCTTAAAGACGACTCTTTCAAAATGGCTTTAAACTTTTCAAAGATCATGCACAGTGCGATGAGTTTCAGGCTCGCAGGCGTGGAAAATGAAATCTTGAGTTTGGGGATTTTGGATTCTTTAGCGGAGTTTTTAGGGAATTTCATTTGGGATAACGCACAAAATTTTAGTGTCCAAGAAGTAACGATCGCTGGGGATTTCTTTGGCGAGAAAGTGTTCTTGGATTTGTTTGTGCGGTATTTCCCTAAAACCCTTGCTCTTAAAGCACATGCGTTTTTGGATTATGAATAAGGGCTTAAAAGCGGATGTGCATCATCAACCCGCCGTCCATGTATTGGGTTTTTTTGCTTTTAGTCCTTTCAAAATAAGGCCCAAAAGACAGAGCTTTATTGAAATTAACAATCGGCACGCTCACCCCTTCGGCGATATTGTTTTTAGCGAGTTGCTTGTAAAACTTTTTGTCGCTTTTTTTATGGCTTTCAAGGCTAGGGCTTTTTTCTAAATCTATGCCTTCTAAAGCACTATTTTTAGTGAAATCATAAAGCTTTTTGTCGTTTTTAGCCTCGGTTTTTAATCCATGGTTTTTATGGAGTTTGTAAAACTTTTTACTGCTTTTTTTTTCGCTTTTAGTCTCGGTTTCTAAATCCACTGCGAACGCGCTACTATAAGCCACAAGCGATACAAGAAATAAATTTCTAACTATACGCATAAGAATATCTCCTCTTAATATAGTCTTTTTCTATCACACCACCATAGCATGTTAGAAATAACCATTAGAAAATATAAGGGCGTTAATATGAAAACGCCAACACGCTTATTGTTTAGCGCAAGCTGTTTTAAGCTAATCAATAAAAAACGTAAGGGAAGTATCCAGGCGCTCCATACCCATAAGGCCCATAAGGCATAAGACCTGACCCATAAGGCATGAAACCATAGGGCATGTAATAATAGGGCATGTAATAGCCTCCATACATCCCGTTTTGCATGGGCGAATTGAGATTATCCACTGAATTGTAGAAGCCGTTTAAAGAGCCATAAGCGTTATAATTAGTGAAACGATTGATTAAAGGCGTGGTGCGTGCATCAATAGTGGCGTTTTCTTGCTGGATGGCCTTTTCTTCTCTGGCGACTTCTTGGGCTTTAGTCTCTTTAGGATCTTTAACTAGCACTTCTTCTATGGGTACATTCGCCCCACAAGCGCTTAACAGATAGGCTAAAAAGCCGGTGTTTAAAAAAAGAACGATTTTAGAAAGATGAGCGGATTGGTTGGGTAAAAAAGTTTTATTGTTTTGATGCATGGGACTTCCTAATTTAAAAATAACTAAAGATTAACATGTTTTTGATTTAATGTTGATTAAGCGGTGGTTTTGTGGCTATTTTATTATTTTAATTGTGTTTTTCATTAAAACCCAATCACTAAAATCTTATTTTTATGATAAAATACCTAGTCATAACATCAAATCTTAAACCAAAGAAAAATAAAGAAAAATCATGAAAAAAGCTCTCTTACTAACTCTTTCTCTCTCGTTTTGGCTCCACGCTGAAAGGAATGGATTTTATTTAGGTTTAAATTTTGCAGAAGGAAGCTATATCAAAGGGCAAGGCAGCATCGGCGAAAAAGCTTCAGCAGAAAACGCCTTAAATGAAGCGATCAATAACGCAAAAAATTCATTATTCCCCCAACAAAACACAAAAGCCATAAGAGATGCGCAAAACGCTTTAAACAAAGTGAAAGATTCAACAAAGATCGCTAACCGATTCGCAGGAAATGGTGGATCGGGCGGTCTTTTTAACGAACTCAGCTTTGGGTATAAATATTTTTTGGGTAAAAAAAGGATTATAGGGTTTAGGCACTCTCTTTTTTTCGGTTACCAACTTGGTGGCGTTGGTTCTGTTCCTGGCAGCGGTTTAATCGTTTTTCTACCCTATGGTTTCAATACGGATTTGCTCATTAATTGGACTAACGATAAGCGAGCGTCCCAAAAATATGTTGAACGAAGGGTAAAAGGGCTCTCTATATTTTACAAAGATATGACCGGCAGAACGCTAGACGCTAATACATTAAAAAAAGTATCAAGGCATGTATTTAGAAAATCTTCAGGGCTTGTGATTGGCATGGATATAGGGGCTAGCACTTGGTTTGCAAGCAACAATCTCACCCCTTTCAATCAAGTCAAGAGCCACACGATTTTTCAGTTGCAAGGAAAATTTGGCGTTCGTTGGAATAATGATGAATACGATATTGATCGCTATGGCGATGAAATATATCTTGGAGGTTCTAGCGTGGAATTAGGGGTTAAAGTGCCAGCTTTTAAAGTCAATTACTACAGCGATAATTATGGGGATAAATTGGATTATAAAAGAGTGGTGAGCGTTTATCTTAACTATACATATAATTTTAAACATTAAAACATGCTTTTTACCGCTCTTTGATTGTTTGTCTTAAACATGCTTTTTGAGTGTTTTTACCAACACTTTATTGAAACAAAATCTTAGTTTGAAACTCTTCAAAGCCTTTTTTTCTCAACTGGCATGCCGGGCATTCATCACACCCATAACCATAGGCATGCAAAATCTTTCGCTCTCCTTGATAGCAGGTGTGCGTTTCTTTGATGACTAAATCCAAGACGCCCAAATCTTTAGCCATTTGAAATTCTTGCGCTTTATTCAAAAACATTAAAGGCGTTAGGATTTTAATCGCCGTGTTTGATCCTAAATTTAGGGCATGCTCAATGCTTTTAATAAAATCTTCTTTACAATCCGGATAGCCGCTAAAATCCGCTTGCGAAACCCCTAAAGCGATGTTACTGGCCCCTATTTTTTGCGCGTAAGAATGCAAAAGGGTGATAAAAATAGCGTTACGATTAGGCACAAAAGAATTGGGTAAATCTTTATTTTGCGCATGCGAATGCCCCATTAAATCGTTAGAGTTTTTAAAAAGCGCGGAGTGGGTGATATTCTCTAAAAAATCTAATGAGATGATTTCATAAGGGAGTTGTAAAAGAGAAGCGATTTTTTGAGCGCATTCTAATTCCACAGAGTGTTTTTGCGCGTAATCAAACCCCACTAAACAGACTTTTTTAAAACGCTTTTTCGCCCATACGGCTAAAGTGGTGCTGTCTTGCCCGCCGCTAAAACTGATCACGCAAATTTCTTGTTCCATCAACATTCCTTAAAAATTCTAAAAAGATATAATAACACAAAGAAATTTTAAGAGTAAAAAGCGTGTTTGAGTTAGAAAAAGAATTAAAAGAATTGTTTGACATTTATGAAAAATCCCCCTATGAGCTTTACTTGGTAGGGGGGTGCGTGCGCGATTGTTTGATGGGAATTACCCCAAAAGATTACGATTTGACCTCAAACGCTTTAGTCAATGAAAGCAAAGAGCTTCTTTTAAAGCGCCATTTTAGGGTGCTAGAAACCGGTATCAAACATGGCACGATCACGGCTCTTAAAAACGATCAAAGCTATGAAATTACAACCTTTAGAATTGAAAAAGGGCATATCAAACACCGAAAGCCTAAAGAATTGGTTTTTAGCGCTCGTTTGACAGACGATTTAAAGCGGCGCGATTTTAGCATGAATGCGATCGCTTATAGCCCTACAAAAGGGATTATTGATCCTTTTAAAGGGCAGAATGCGATTAGAAATCAAACGATTGAATGCGTGGGGGAAGCGCGATTGAGGTTTTTTGAAGACGCTTTAAGGATTTTAAGATCGCTGCGATTTAGCGCGACTTTAGGCTTTAAAATAGCGCCAAGCACTAAAGAAGCGGTTTTTGCGTGTAAGGATTTGTTAAAACACCTTTCTAAAGAACGCTTACAAAGTGAATTGAATAAGCTTCTTATGGGGAAAAACGCCTATGAAGTGGCTAAAGAATATCAAGAAATTTTAGAGTTGGTTATTCAAGAAAAAATAGAAAATTTAGGGTTTTTAAAAAACGCGCCTTTCAATTTGGAATTAAGATTATTGGGGTTTTTTAAGCATCAAAAAAGTTTAGAAAATTTACGCTACCCTAAAAAAACTTGTGTTTTATTTTCAAAAGCTAAAGAATGCCACAAAGCTTTTTTAAATATTCATAATAAAACAGAATTAAAATTTTTATTAAAAAACTACGATTTAGAGCCTTTTAATTTGGCTTTAGATTTTTATGCGCTCAAAAACCCCAAACACGCTTTAAAAATTAAAAGCTTGTTAAAAGAAATATTTAACGCTAACGAACCTTTTAAAAAAGAACACCTAGCCCTTAAGGGCGGGACGCTTCAAAGCTTGGGTTACCAACACCAACAAATCGGCGAAATTTTAAACGCATGCCTAAATTTAATCATCGCTCACCCTAAAAACAACGCTTTAGAGTGGCTGATTGAATGGGTTAAAGATAATTATTTACCTAATGATGTTATAAACTTTTCGCCAATAGGCAGAAAAAATTAAAAACAGAGAAAATATGATAACGATGAATGCGATTCAATGGCCTAAGAAATGGGTTCCAGGAGAGACTGATAATTTTGTGTCCAATGAAGTCATTGTCAAATGTTTGGATTTTAATAAAGTGGTGCAGCATTTAAGAGACGCGTCTTGTTGGGAAAAGTATTACAAAAATTCAGGGAATGTCCACATGCATAATCAAGACAATACCATTCTTAAAGACAAGACTCGTTTTTGTTTTGAAACTTTTGGCTTTTTAGTGGAGGCACAGGTGGAAGAGTTTGAATTGAAAGACACCATACTGCGTTTGGCTTGGAGAGGTTGGAATGAAGCTAAAGGCGATGAGTATCTTGAAGTCTATCACGCATGGATTGTTGAAAAATTAGATAATGATCGTGTGCGTATTCTAACCCAAGAAAGCCAATTGGGAGTCCCTGCTAAAGCTTTAGCGAAATCTGTGCCTAATGCGATGCTAAATGGCCATCAGGCTTGGTTAGATGGTTTAGTGGCGTATTCACGCTAATAAGTGAGGGTTAAATGAAAATCGGATGGATTGGACTTGGGGCTATGGGGACTCCTATGGCGGCTCGTTTGTGCGATGCGGGTTTAAAAGTATCGGTTTATAACCGAACAGAGAGCAAAGCAGCCCCCTTAAAGGAAAAGGGCGTAGCGGTTTATACTAACCCTATAGATTTGGCCGCTAAAGTTGATCTGATTTTTACCATGCTTTCGGATAAAACGGCGATTGATGCTGTTTTAGTGCCAGAATTTTGGGAACAGATGTCTGAAAAAATCGTGGTGAATATGAGCACCATCGCTCCTTTGGAGAGCTTATCTTTAGAAAAAACCGCTCAAAAGCATCAAGTAACTTACCTTGAAGCGCCCGTTTCAGGATCGGTTGGCGCGGCCAAAGCCGGGGCTTTATTGATTTTAGCGGCAGGTGAAAAAGAAGTGGTTGCTCAACTCAAACCTATTTTGGCGCATTTAGGGAGTCAAACCTTTTATTTGGGTAAGATTGGTCAAGGGGCAGGGGCTAAATTATCCATTAATAGCCTTTTAGCTCAAATGGGGGTCGCTTATTCAGAAGCTTTTCTATTAGCCAAACATTTAGGGGTTGATGCAGAGCCATTTTTGCAAATTATTGGCCAATCTGGCATGAATTCGCCTCTCTTTCAAGCTAAAAAAGGCATGTGGCTACAAGATAGCTATCCGGCCGCTTTCAGTTTGAAGCTCATGCTCAAGGATATTCGCTTAGCCAACAATGAAGCAGAAGAGGCGATTCAATTGCCATTTTTATCCAAAGCGCAAGAGCTTTATTCTCAAGCAGAAAAATCCGGTTTAGGCGAAATGGATATGGCAGCCGTTTATCATTATTTAGAAAAAGGAGAACATTAAAATGGACAGAGAACAAGTGATTGCTTTACAGCACCAACGATTTGCTGCAAAAAAATACGATCCTAATCGTCGTATTTCCCAAAAGGATTGGGAAGCTTTGGTTGAAGTGGGGAGATTAGCCCCTTCTTCAATCGGGCTTGAACCATGGAAAATGCTTTTATTAAAGAATGAACGCATGAAAGAAGATTTAAAACCGATGGCCTGGGGGGCGCTTTTTGGTTTAGAGGGAGCGAGCCATTTTGTCATTTATCTTGCGCGAAAAGGCGTTACTTATGACAGCGATTATGTTAAAAAAGTGATGCATGAGGTTAAAAAAAGGGATTATGACACCAATTCCAGGTTCGCTCAAATCATCAAAAATTTCCAAGAGAACGATATGAAACTCAATAGCGAACGATCTTTGTTTGATTGGGCTAGCAAGCAGACTTATATCCAAATGGCGAACATGATGATGGCAGCGGCCATGTTAGGCATTGATTCTTGCCCGATTGAAGGGTATGATCAAGAAAAAGTGGAGGCTTATTTAGAGGAAAAAGGCTATCTGAACACGGCGGAATTTGGCGTTTCGGTAATGGCTTGTTTTGGTTATCGCAACCAAGAAATCACCCCTAAAACCCGCTGGAAGACAGAAGTTATTTATGAAGTGATTGAATAAAAAACGCTTTTAGCTTTTTGATAACCAACCATAAAGAGCTTGGCGTTAGCCAAGCGCTAATCTCTTAAATGATGCCCATTCATGTTTGATAAAAACAGAACTACCACAACACAATTAAGTATTCTTTAGGTATAATCAAAAATTATTTTTAAATAAAGGGTTTTTATGCTTCGTTTTGCGCCTTCGCCTACAGGGGATATGCACATAGGGAATTTAAGGGCAGCCATTTTCAACTACATTGTGGCCAAACAGCAACACAAACCCTTTCTCATTCGCATTGAAGACACGGACAAAGAGCGTAACATTGAAGGCAAAGATCAAGAGATTTTAGAGATTTTAAAGCTTATGGGGATAAGTTGGGACAAGCTCGTGTATCAAAGCCATAACATAGATTACCACAGAGAAATGGCAGAAAAATTACTGAAAGAAAATAAAGCATTTTATTGTTATGCGAGCGCGGAGTTTTTAGAAAGAGAAAAAGAAAAAGCCAAAAATGAAAAACGCCCTTTCAGGTATTTAGACGAATGGGCCACTTTAGAAAAAGACAAGCACCATGCCCCTGTGGTGCGTTTAAAAGCCCCAAATCATGCGGTGTCTTTCAACGATGCGATTAAAAAAGAAGTGAGATTTGAACCTGATGAATTGGATTCTTTTGTGCTTTTGAGAAAAGATAAAAGCCCTACTTATAATTTCGCTTGCGCATGCGATGATTTGCTCTATGAAATCAGTTTGATTATTAGAGGCGAAGATCATGTGAGTAACACCCCTAAACA
This sequence comes from Helicobacter pylori oki112, assembly GCF_000600085.1. Taxonomy (NCBI): domain Bacteria; kingdom Pseudomonadati; phylum Campylobacterota; class Epsilonproteobacteria; order Campylobacterales; family Helicobacteraceae; genus Helicobacter; species Helicobacter pylori. The sequence goes on along the minus strand of NZ_CP006821.1, from coordinate 766,347 downwards.
AATTTTAATCCAGCAAGCTTTAGGCTCAAACGATCCGATTGTTTATGTGCATTTGCCCATTATTTTAGATGAAACAAGCGGTAAAAAGATGAGCAAAAGAGATGAAGCGTCCAGCGTGAAATGGCTTTTGAATCAAGGGTTTTTACCGGTTGCGATCGCAAATTACCTCATCACTATCGGTAATAAAGTGCCTAAGGAAGTTTTTAGCCTTGATGAAGCGATAGAGTGGTTTGATTTAGAAAATCTTTCCAGTTCCCCGGCTCATTTTAATTTAAAATATTTAAAACACTTAAACCACGAGCATTTAAAGCTTTTAGACGATGAAAAGCTATTAGAACTCACTTCAATAAAAGATAAAAACCTTTTAGGGCTTTTAAGATTGTTTATAGAAGAATGCGGCACGCTTTTAGAATTGAAAGAAAAAATTTCGTTGTTTTTAGAGCCAAAGGATATTGTTAAAACTTACGAGAACGAAGATTTTAAAGAGCGTTGTTTAGCGCTTTTTAACGCTCTAAAAAGCATGGATTTTCAAGCGTATAAGGATTTTGAAAGTTTTAAAAAGGAAGCCATGCGATTAAGCCAGCTTAAGGGTAAGGATTTTTTCAAACCTTTGCGCATCCTTTTAACCGGGAACTCGCATGGCGTTGAATTGCCTTTGATTTTCCCCTATATCCAAAGCCATCATCAAGAAGTTTTAAGGCTCAAAGCATGATTTTTTCTACCCTTATTAATGCGATAGCGGTGATTTTAAGCTCGCTCATTACGATTTATATGTGGGTGGTGATCATTTATTCGCTTATCAGTTTCGTGCAGCCTAACCCCAATAACCCCATCATGCAAATCCTCGCTCGCTTGTGTGAGCCAGTGTTTTATTTTTTACGCTCTAGATTCAAGCTAGTGTTTAACGGGTTGGATTTCGCTCCTTTAGTGGTGGTCATTGTTTTGAAATTTTTAGATTTAACTCTCATCCAATGGCTTTTTGCGCTCGCCAAAAGCCTCTAAAGAAAATCATGCGTTTTTTTATTTTATTTTTTATGGGTGCGCTTGGCGTTGGTTTTTCTCAAACCGAGTTGAGTTTAAAGGATTTAGAAAAAAAGCCCGCCGGGATCGTTAGGGATTATTATTTATGGCGTTATATTAGCGATAAAAAAACCACTTTAGAAAACGCTAAAAAAGCCTATGAATTGACTCAAAATAAAAATACCGCCCTACAAAAAGCCATGCAAGAAAAAGGCGTAGAAAATTCAGAAAAAAACCCTGATGTTAAATTGCCTGAAGATATTTATTGCAAACAAATTACCCTAGAAAGCATGTTAGAAACAACAGACACTTTCCAAGCAAGCTGTATCGCTATCGCTTTAAAATCAAAAATCAAAGATTTTGATAAAATCCCCCCTCAGACCATCAAGCCCTTACAAGAAAAAATCAAAGAGGCTTACCCCGTTCTTTATGAAGAATTAGAAATCTTGCAAAGTAAGCATGTGAGCGCTTCTTTATTTAAGGCTAATGTGCAAGTGTTTAGCGTGCTTTTCAATCATTTGAGTTATGAAAAAAAGCTCCAAATTTTTGAAGAGCATATCCCCATTAAAGAATTAAACCGCCTTTTAGATGAAGATTACCCGGCGTTTAACCGTTTGATCTATCAGGTTATTTTAGATCCTAAATTGGATCATTTTAAAGACGCTCTCACTAAAAGTAACGCTACCCACAGCAACGCGCAAACCTTTTTTATTCTAGGGATTAATGAAATCTTGCGCAAAAAACCCTCTAAAGCACTCAAGTATTTTGAACGATCAGAAGCGGTTGTCAAGGACGATGATTTTTCAAAAGACAGAGCGATTTTTTGGCAGTATTTAGTCTCTAAAAAGAAAAAAACTTTGGAACGCCTTTCACAAAGCCCTGCCTTAAACCTCTATAGTCTTTATGCGAGCCGAAAACTCAAAACCACGCCCAGTTACCGCATCATTTCTCATATCCAGAATTTAAGCCAAGAAGACCCTCCTTTTAACACTTATGACCCTTTTTCGTGGCAAATTTTTAAGGAAAAAACCTTGAGTTTGAAAGATGAGGGCGCGTTTAATGCGATGCTAAAAAGCCTGTATTATGAAAAAAGCGCTCCTGAATTGACCTATCTTTTAAGCCAACGCAATAAAGACAAGATTTATTATTATTTATCCCCTTATGAGGGCATTATTGAATGGCAAAATACAGATGAAAGGGCTATGGCGTATGCGATCGCTAGACAAGAAAGCTTTTTGCTCCCGGCAGTCATTTCGCGCTCGTTCGCTCTAGGGCTTATGCAAATCATGCCCTTTAATGTAGGGCCTTTCGCTAAACGCCTTGGCATGGATAACATTGATCTAAACGACATGTTTAACCCCAACATCGCTCTCAAACTTGGCAATTATTACTTGAACCATTTGAAAAAAGAATTCAACCATCCCCTTTTTGTCGCCTACGCTTATAACGCTGGGCCTGGGTTTTTAAGGAGGTGGCTAGAAAGCTCCAAACGATTTAAAGAAAAAAATCATTTTGAGCCATGGCTTAGCATGGAGCTTATGCCTTATAGCGAGACTCGCATGTATGGCTTTAGAGTCATGCTCAATTACTTGATTTATCAAGAAATTTTTGGGAATTTCATCCCTATTGATGCGTTTTTAGAACAAACTCTTAACTCAAAGGACAAACCATGATTAAAAAATGCCTTTTTCCTGCCGCTGGCTATGGCACGCGCTTTTTGCCGATCACTAAAACCATTCCTAAAGAAATGCTGCCCATTGTGGATAAGCCTTTAATCCAATACGCTGTGGAAGAAGCGATGGAAGCAGGCTGTGAAGTGATGGCGATCGTTACAGGAAGAAACAAGCGCAGTTTAGAAGATTATTTTGACACGAGCTATGAAATAGAGCATCAAATCCAAGGCACTAACAAAGAAAACGCCCTAAAAAGCATTCGTAACATTATAGAAAAATGCTGTTTTTCCTATGTGCGCCAAAAGCAAATGAAAGGCCTAGGGCATGCGATTTTAACCGGAGAAGCCCTCATAGGCAATGAGCCTTTTGCGGTGATTTTAGCCGATGACTTATGCATAAGCCATGATCACCCAAGCGTGTTAAAGCAAATGACTTCATTGTATCAAAAATACCAATGCTCCATTGTAGCCATTGAAGAAGTGGCGTTAGAAGAAGTTTCAAAATACGGCGTGATCAGAGGCGAATGGTTAGAAGAGGGGGTGTATGAGATTAAAGACATGGTGGAAAAACCAAGCCAAGAAGACGCCCCAAGCAATCTAGCCGTGATAGGGCGCTACATTTTAACCCCGGATATTTTTGAAATTTTAAGCGAGACGAAACCGGGTAAAAACAATGAAATCCAAATCACAGACGCTTTACTCACTCAAGCCAAAAGAAAGCGCATCATCGCTTACCAATTCAAAGGCAAACGATACGATTGCGGGAGTGTGGAAGGCTATATTGAAGCGAGCAACGCTTATTATAAAAAACGCTTATAAATCTTATCAACATGGGCAATTTGACTTATTACGCTTACATGTATTTGATTCTCTTTGTATGCTTGCTGCCTGTGTTATTGGTGGGGCTTGTTTGGAGGTTTTTTCGCCCCCCCTTAAAGCAAAATATTCCTAATAAAAGCCTTTCTTTAGAAGATTTGAGCGAACAAGTTAAAAACCTTAAAAGCGTGCCAGCTTTAGAAAAACTGAAAAACAGCTTCAATGAGCGTTTTAAAATTTGCCCCAAAGATAAAGAAACTCTGTGGTTAGAAACGATCCAAAAATTAGTCGCTTCAGAATTTTTTGAATTAGAAGACGCTATTAATTTTGGGCAAGAATTAGAAAACGCTAACCCCAGTCATGCACAAAAAATCACTAACGCTACCGGCTTAGCCCTTAAGAATAAAAAAGAAAAAGGATAGAATTGGATTTTTTAGAGATTGTAGGACAAGTCCCTTTGAAAGGGGGGGTAGAAATTTCTGGGGCGAAAAATTCCGCGCTCCCTATTTTAGCCGCCACGCTTTTAAGCCAACAAGAAGTCAAAATCAAATCTTTGCCCCAAGTGGTGGATATAAAAGCGATGGCGTTATTGTTGCAAAATTTAGGTGCAGAATTAGAATGGCTTGATCCTAACACGCTTCAAATTGGCGCCAAATCCCTGCACCACACCGAAGCCACTTACGATTTAGTGCGTAAAATGCGCGCTTCCATTTTGGTTTTAGGCCCACTATTAGCGCGTTTTAAAAAATGCTTAGTGAGTTTGCCCGGTGGGTGCGCTATAGGAGCAAGGCCTGTGGATTTGCACTTAAAAGCGATGCAACAACTAGGGGCTGAAATCAAAATTGAGCAAGGCTATATCCATGCAAAAGCCCCTAAAGGCTTGAAAGGGAATGATATTTTATTTGATAAGATCAGCGTTACAGGCACAGAAAACGCCCTCATGGCAGCAAGCTTAGCTAAAGGGATCACGCGTATCATTAACGCCGCTAAAGAGCCAGAAATCGCTCAATTGTGCGCGTTTTTACAGAGTGGGGGCGTAGAAATTGAGGGCGTTGGCAGCAGCGAGTTAAAGATTAGGGGGGTAGAAAATGACGCTTTGAATTTAAAAGACATTCAAATCATACCCGATAGGATTGAAGCAGGCACTTATTTATGCGTGGGGGCTATCACTAACAGCCAGCTTAAAATCAATCATATCATCCCTAACCATCTTCAAGCGATCACCGACAAGCTTATAGAAATTGGTTTTTCGCTAGACATTCAAGAAAATTCTATAGAAATTTATCCGGCCAAAAAACGACAAGCCTTTGAAATCACCACGAAAGAATACCCAGGCTTTCCCACAGACATGCAAGCGCAATTCATGGCGTTAGCCACGCAGTGTTTGGGGACGAGCGTGATTGAAGAGACGCTTTTTGAAAACCGCTTCATGCATGCAAGCGAGTTGCAACGCTTGGGGGCTAATATCAGCCTAAAAACCAATGTGGCTACCATTAGCGGATCCACAGAGCTTACCGGAAGCGATGTGATGGCGACTGATTTAAGGGCTTCTTCGGCTCTCATTTTAGCCGCTTTAGTGGCTAAGGGCGTGAGTAGGGTGCATAGGATTTACCACTTGGATAGGGGTTATGAGAGATTAGAGGATAAAATCAACACCTTAGGGGCAAAAGTTGCGCGCTTAAAAGAAAAATAATCCAAGATTTGGTTACAATAGCTAGAATATTTTTCAATTATTACATAAGGAGCTTTTATGCGTATTGAGCATGATTTCATTGGGCAAATGGAAATTAGCGATGAAGTTTATTATGGGATTCAAACTTTAAGAGCGAGTGAAAATTTTTTCATCACCAACGACAAGCTTTGCAGTTATCCTGTTTTTATCAAATCTTTCGCTCAAGTCAAAAAAGCGGCTGCTTTAGCGAACGCGCAATTAGGCTTGATTGATGAAAAGCTTAAGATTGCGATTTGCCATGCGTGCGATTTGTTGATTGATGGCAAATACCATGATCAATTCATTGTGGATATGATTCAAGGGGGGGCTGGCACAAGCACGAACATGAACATGAATGAAGTGATTGCTAATTTGGCTTTAGAATACATGGGGCATAAAAAGGGCGAGTATCAATTTTGCCACCCAAACGACCATGTCAATCGCTCTCAATCCACCAATGACGCCTACCCTAGCGCGTTAAAAATCGCTATTTATGAGCGCTTGAGTAATTTAGTCGCTCCCATGAAGGCTTTAAGGGACGCTTTCGCTCAAAAAGCTAAGGAATTCGCTCATGTGATTAAAATGGGGCGCACCCAACTTCAAGACGCTGTGCCTATGACTTTAGGCCAAGAGTTTGAAACTTATGCGTTGATGGTTGATAGGGATATTGAGCAGGTTTTAGACGCTAGGAATTGGGTAAGAGAGCTTAATTTAGGCGGCACGGCTATTGGCACAGGGATCAATTCGCACCCGGATTATCGCAGTTTGATTGAAAAGAAAATCCAAGAAGTAACAGGTCGCCCCTTTGTCATGGCTAATAACTTGATAGAAGCCACTCAAAGCACCGGGGCGTATGTGCAAGTGAGTGGGGTGTTAAAGCGTATTGCAGTGAAACTTTCTAAGGTTTGTAACGATTTAAGGCTGCTCAGCTCAGGTCCTAGGGCTGGGCTGAATGAAATCAATTTGCCTAAAATGCAGCCGGGTAGCTCTATTATGCCCGGTAAAGTCAATCCGGTGATCCCTGAAGTGGTCAATCAAGTGTGCTTTGCGGTGATTGGGAACGATTTGAGCGTGGCGTTAGCCGCAGAAGGAGGGCAATTGCAACTCAATGTGTTTGAGCCGGTTATCGCTTACAAGCTTTTCCATTCCTTTGTGATTTTAGGGCGCGCGATTGAAACCTTAACGACTAAATGCGTGGAAGGCATCACGGCTAATGAAAAGATTTGCCACGATTATGTCTTCAACAGCATTGGCATTGTTACTGCACTAAACCCGCATATCGGCTATGAAAAATCCGCTATGATCGCTAAAGAAGCCTTAAAAAGCGATCGCTCTATCTATGACATCGCTTTAGAAAAGAAAATCTTAACCAAAGAGCAACTGGACGATATTTTCAAGCCAGAAAACATGCTAAGCCCTCACGCTTTCAAAAAGCATAAAGACTGAACGCTTTGCAACTTTCACGCCTTCAAACTTTACGCTCCCTTTATATGGAGCGTTTTTTGGGCGAAACTTACACGGATATTAGCCTTACCAAGCCCCAAAACAAACCCCTTAACAAACAAGTTCATGAGGGTATAGAAAATTGCAATCTGTGCAAACGCCATCAACATTCAAAACCGGTGATCGGGCTTTTTAACCCCACTTCCAAGCTCGCTTTTATCACGCTCACCCCCATGCTGGATAGCCAATTAAACTTTTTAAACAATTTAAAAGCGGCCATGTTGGAGAGCATTATCCAAAAGGTTTTTAACTACCCCTTAAAAGATTGCAGTATTTTATCGCTCCTTAAATGCGACTCTAACAGCCTTAATTTAGAAGAAGAAATCAACGCATGCCTACCTCATTTAACCTGGCAATTAGACAATAGCGCTTCAAAAGTCATTGTGGTATTTGGCGAGATTTTGCCCAAACACCTTTTAAACCTTTCTAAAGAAGAATCCTTTGGGCGCATCGTGTCTTTAAAAACCAAACATTTTTTAAGCACCCATGCTTTAGAGGACATGCTCAAAAACCCCACGCTCAAAAAAGAAGCGTTAGCACATTTTAAAATAGCGCTCCAGTTTCTCAATCAGTCTTAAAATGCACCTTATTTTTTAACCCATCTCCTTATGGCGCGCAACAAAGGTAAGGATTTTTGATAAATTTTGCGATAGATTTTAAAAGTGGTGTTTTGAGAGAGTTCTAATAAAGGTGAAGCGTTTTGTAAAAGGTGCTCATAATTAACCCTCAAATCATCATAATTAACCCTCAAATCATCATAATTAACCCTCAAATCATCATAATTAACCCTCAAATCATCATAATTAACCCTCAAATCATCATGATCTCTTCTCAACCCATCAACAGACACTAACGGCTCATTCAAATCACGATGAAGAGCAGAATAATGGGCATCATTGCAATGATAAATCGTATCGTTTTCTAAAATCGTTTTAAAAAAATCCAGGATCTTTTCAAAACTCAAATCTTGGTAAAAACCAGCTTTCCCATCAATGGTGTTTAAAGGGTTTTCATAGAGCATGTCTAAATAAGCGTTTTGGTGCGCGTGCAAATATCTGATATAGTCAATCGCTTCATCAAAGTTTTTAAAATCATGCACATTCACAAAACTTTTAGGGTTAAAATCTTTCGCCACGCTGGGACTCCCCCAATAAATAGGAATGGTATGGCTGAAATACGCGTCAAGGATTTTTTCGGTTACATAGCCATAGCCTTGTGAATTTTCAAAACAGAGATTGAATTTGTATTGGCTTAAAAATTCGTTTTTGTTTTTGACCTTATAGCCTAAAGTGTTTTTCACGCTTCCTCCCCCAGCCACTGGCTCTATAGAATTTAAAGCGTCATAGAAAGCGTTCCTAACAGGAGCGTTAGCGTTGCTCGCAACAAAACTGGCAAACCCTCTTTTCAAAGGATCGCTTTCATTATGGATTAGCGCGCATAAATTGGGGTGGTTTTCTTTAAATTTATGGGAGGGTTTTTTTAAAGTATAAAGGCTGTCAGCTTTGAGTTTATAGGGTGAAGTGGTGTCATTAACGATCTCGGCTTTATAATGCAAATAGGCGTAATACAAAGGCATTCTCAAATAACGATCGTTAAAATCTAATTCATCAAAGCCTATGGCGTAATCAAAAAGGTTGAAATTGGGCGCTTCATTTTCGCCGGTGTAAAACACTCGTTTGGTGTTTTGATAGGATAAGATTTTTCTGGCTTGTTCCAAAGGATTGCCAAAGACTAGATCTGAGGGTTCATTGGGGTTGTTGTGTAGAATGATTTTATAGCGTTGTTTTAGGATGAAATAAAGAATGTTCGCTTTAAATTCTTTAATTTCTTCATCTCCCCACCAATTCGCCACAGCGATTTTTAGGGGGGGGGGAGATTTAGAGGCCATTTTTTCAATGGAAGCGCTTTCTATAAAGGCGTCTAGTAAGGGCTGGAACATGATTATCCTTTTAAAGGAGTATTTTACAAAAAAATTTTTTTAAATCAAAGGCTTAATTAGGGCTAAATCAGGCTCATTGATGCAATGCGTGGCGTGCTGTTTTAAAACCTCTTTAGCGTTGAAAGCGATTTTGATATGGGCATGTTTGAACATGCTCAAGTCGTTCGCTCCATCGCCCACGACTAGAGTGCGATCTTTACTGATATTTAGCAAGCGTTGTAGGGCAAGGAGCATTTCGCCTTTAGAGTGTGAAAACATCATATGCCCAGTAACCAAGCCGTTTAGAGCGTTATTTTCCACGATCAGCGTGTTACTGAAAGCCGCGTCTAAATGCAATAAATCCCTGTAATGATTGGTCGCTAAATCAAAGCCCCCACTGAAGCAAACCACCTTGTAATTTTTCTCTTTTAAGGCACTAATAAGCTCAAGCACCCCATCAAATAAAGGCAGACTTTCACAAACTTCTTTGGCTAGTTTTAAGGGCATGTTTTTGAGTTTAGAAACCCTTAAAATAAGACTTTTATGAAAATCTGTTTCGCCATTCATAGCTTGCGAAGTGATCTCTTTCACTTCATCAAACACCCCCCACGCCCTCGCTAAAGACTCAATCGTCTCAGCATTGACTAGCGTGGAGTCAAAATCAAAAACGGCTAGTTTTTGCACCCAATACCCTAAAATTAAGATTTCCTGCTTTTAGCGATCCCTTTGACATACTGATCAGCCAAATACAAGCCATGGTTTTCATTACCAATCAACTCAATTTTATCCAAAATATCCTTGAAAAGCACTTCTTCTTCATGCTGTTCAGCCACATACCATTGCAAGAAATTGAAAGTCGCATGATCTTTGCTTTTTATGGCGTGATCGACGATATTATTAATAGACTCGCTGATGTGTTGCTCATGTTCATAGGCTTTTTGGAAAATTTGAGTCAAACTTTCAAACTTATGCTCAGGCGCACTGATACTAGTCAATTGCACAGGCACATTGTTTTCATTCAAGAAAATGATAAGCTTTTTGGCATGCTCGTATTCTTCAGCCGCATGATCAAACAAGAAAAGCCCCGCGCCATCTAAGCTATGGGTATAGCACCAAGAACTCATGCTCATATACAAGTTGGAAGAGTTCATTTCCTTATTCACTTGTTCGTTTAGCAACTTAATGATGTCTTTTGATAACATAGTATCTCCTTTGTGTTGGTTTAAGTTGTCCCATAATTATAGCATAAATGATAATGAAAAAGTAAACAAGAGTATGAAAATTTTTAAAAACTTATAAAAATGAGAAAGAACGCCAGCTAATGGCTTGATAAGGCTTAGATTTTATCATAAAATTGCTTTTAATGAGAATTAGGTCAAAAAAAGGGACTGGTATCAATAGGGGGGGATTAAAAGGGATATTTTTATATTATATAAAAAGCATTCTTAAATCTAAAAATGCTACAATGTTCATCTTTAAAACGAAAGGGCAATTTAACCATGGACTTTTTAGAAAAAGTATTAGACAATCAAATTACTGAAAGTAAAGAATTAGTCAGGCTTTATGATTATGATTTATACACGCTGGGGGAAGTAGCGGATCGCATGCGCCAAAACATGCATCAAAAAATCGTGTATTTTAATGTCAATAGGCATTTAAACCCCAGCAATATTTGCGCGGACGCTTGCAAATTTTGCGCTTTTTCAGCCCACAGAAAAAACCCTAACCCTTATGAAATGAGCTTAGAAGAAATCCTAGAAAAGGTTAAAAATTCCTACAATAAGGGGATTAAAGAAGTCCATATCGTGAGCGCTCATAACCCTAATTACTCTTATGAATGGTATTTAAAGGTGTTTGAAACCATCAAGCAAGAAATGCCTAATTTGCATTTAAAGGCCATGACCGCTGCAGAAGTGCATTTTTTAAGCGCCAAATTCAACAAACCTTTTGAATTGGTGCTAGAAGACATGCTCAAAGCCGGGGTGGATTCCATGCCGGGTGGGGGGGCAGAGATTTTTGATGAAGAAATTAGGCGTAAAATCTGTAGTGGTAAGGTGGGATCTTCTCGGTGGTTAGAAATCCATGCTTACTGGCACAAATTAGGCAAAATGAGTAACGCTACCATGCTTTTTGGGCATATTGAAAATAAAATCCATCGCATCGATCACATGCTGAGAATCAAAAAAATCCAAAGCCCTAAAAATCAAGTAGAAAATAAAGAGGGGGGCTTTAACGCATTTATTCCTTTGCTGTATCAAAAAGAAAACAATTATTTGAAAGTGGAAAAATCCCCTAGCGCGATAGAAATCTTAAAAACCATCGCCATATCTCGCATTCTTTTAAACAATATCCCCCACATTAAAGCTTATTGGGCGACTTTGGGCTTGAATTTGGCTTTAGTGGCTCAAGAATTTGGTGCTAACGATTTAGACGGCACGATAGAGATAGAGAGCATTCAAAGCGCAGCAGGCGCGAAGAGCCGGCATGGTTTAGAAAAAGAAGATTTGGTATTTAAAATCAAGGACGCTGGTTTTGTTGCGGTAGAAAGGGATAGTTTGTATAATTTTATACAGAAATTTTAATAATTTTTAGCGTTTTTAAGAATGATTAGTTATAATAACACTACTAACAACACTCAAGCTAAAATCTATTAAGGAAATCAGTATTAAAAAATTTATTCTATCTTCTCTTGTTTTCGCATATATGAATACCAGCGTTGAAGCTTTAGAAAATGACGGCTCTAAACCAAACGATTTGACTCCACCAAAAGAAGCCAAATCTCAAAGAAATGAAGCTCAAAACGAAACTTCTCAATCCAATCAAACGCCTAAAGAAATGAAAGTCAAATCCATTTCTTATGTCGGGCTTTCTTACATGTCTGACATGCTCGCTAATGAAATTGTAAAAATTCGTGTGGGCGATATTGTGGATTCTAAAAAAATAGACACCGCTGTTTTGGCTTTGTTCAATCAAGGGTATTTTAAAGACGTTTATGCCACTTTTGAAGGTGGCATATTAGAGTTTCACTTTGATGAAAAAGCCAGGATTGCCGGGGTAGAAATCAAGGGCTATGGGACTGAAAAGGAAAAAGACGGCTTAAAATCCCAAATGGGAATCAAAAAGGGCGACACCTTTGATGAGCAAAAATTAGAGCATGCTAAAACGGCTTTAAAAACGGCTTTAGAGGGGCAGGGCTATTATGGGAGCGTGGTGGAGGTGCGCACAGAAAAGGTCAGCGAGGGTGCGTTATTGATTGTGTTTGATGTGAATAGGGGGGATAGCATTTATATCAAACAATCCATTTATGAGGGGAGCGCGAAATTAAAACGCCACATGATTGAATCTTTGAGCGCGAACAAGCAAAGAGATTTCATGGGCTGGATGTGGGGCTTGAATGATGGGAAATTGCGTTTAGATCAATTAGAATACGATTCTATGCGTATCCAAGATGTGTATATGCGTAGGGGTTATTTGGACGCTCATATTTCTTCGCCTTTTTTGAAAACGGATTTTTCTACCCATGACGCTAAGCTTCATTATAAAGTCAAAGAGGGGATCCAATACAGGATTTCAGACATTTTAATAGAGATTGACAATCCGGTAGTCCCCTTAAAAACCTTAGAAAAAGCCCTTAAAGTTAAAAGGAAAGATGTCTTTAATATTGAGCATTTGAGAGCGGATGCGCAAATTTTAAAAACCGAAATCGCTGATAAGGGTTATGCGTTTGCGGTGGTGAAGCCAGACTTGGATAAAGATGAAAAAAACGGGCTTGTGAAAGTCATTTATCGTATTGAAGTGGGCGATATGGTGTATATCAATGATGTCATCATTTCAGGGAACCAACGCACGAGCGATAGGATCATTAGGAGGGAATTGTTACTAGGGCCTAAGGATAAATACAACTTGACCAAACTGAGAAATTCTGAAAATTCTTTAAGGCGTTTAGGGTTTTTCTCTAAAGTCAAAATTGAAGAAAAAAGGGTGAATAGCTCGCTTATGGATTTATTAGTGAGCGTAGAAGAGGGGCGTACTGGGCAGTTGCAATTTGGGTTAGGCTATGGCTCTTATGGAGGGCTTATGCTTAATGGGAGCGTGAGCGAAAGAAACCTTTTTGGCACAGGCCAAAGCATGAGCTTGTATGCCAACATCGCTACAGGGGGGGGTAGATCTTATCCGGGCATGCCAAAAGGAGCGGGGCGTATGTTTGCGGGGAATTTGAGCTTGACTAATCCAAGGATTTTTGACAGCTGGTATAGCTCTACGATCAATCTTTATGCGGATTATAGGATAAGCTATCAATATATTCAACAAGGCGGGGGCTTTGGGGTGAATATTGGGCGCATGCTGGGTAACAGAACCCATGTGAGCTTAGGGTATAACTTGAATGTTACCAAGCTCCTTGGTTTCAGCAGCCCTTTATACAACCGCTACTATTCCTCTGTTAATGAAGTGGTTTCTCCAAGACAATGTTCTACCCCCGCATCGGTGATTATCAACCGCTTATCAGGCGGTAAAACCCCCTTACAGCCTGAAAGCTGTTCTAGTCCTGGAGCGATTACCACTTCACCAGAAATAAAAGGTATTTGGGATAGGGATTACCATACGCCTATCACCAGCTCTTTCACTCTTGATGTGAGTTATGACAACACCGATGATTATTATTTCCCTAGAAATGGGGTTATCTTTAATTCCTATGCGACAATGTCTGGTTTGCCAAGCTCTGGCACGCTCAATTCGTGGAACGGGTTAGGCGGGAATGTCCGTAACACTAAAGTTTATGGTAAATTCGCCGCTTACCACCATTTGCAAAAATATTTATTGATAGATTTGATCGCTCGCTTTAAAACGCAAGGGGGTTATATCTTTAGGTATAACACCGATGATTACTTGCCCTTAAACTCCACCTTCTACATGGGGGGCGTAACCACGGTGAGAGGCTTTAGGAACGGATCGGTTACGCCTAAAGATGAGTTTGGCTTGTGGCTTGGAGGCGATGGGATTTTCACCGCTTCTACTGAATTGAGCTATGGGGTGTTGAAAGCGGCTAAAATGCGCTTAGCGTGGTTTTTTGACTTTGGTTTCCTAACCTTTAAAACCCCAACTAGGGGGAGTTTCTTCTATAACGCTCCCTTCACGACAGCGAATTTTAAAGATTATGGCGTTATAGGGGCTGGGTTTGAAAGAGCGACTTGGAGGGCTTCTACAGGCTTGCAGATTGAATGGATTTCGCCCATGGGGCCTTTGGTGCTCATATTCCCTATAGCGTTTTTCAACCAATGGGGCGATGGCAATGGCAAGAAATGTAAAGGGCTATGCTTTAACCCTAACATGGACGATTACACGCAACACTTTGAATTTTCTATGGGAACAAGGTTTTAAAATGCGCATTAACAGAGAAGAAATTTTGGATTTAATGAAAAACGCGCCCTTGAAAGAATTAGGGCAAAAGGCTTTAGAAATCAAGCAACGCTTGCACCCTGAAAACTTGACGACTTTTATTGTGGATAGGAATATCAATTATACCAATATTTGTTTTGTGGATTGCAAGTTTTGCGCGTTCAAACGCACCTTAAAAGAAAAAGACGCCTATGTGTTGAGCTATGAAGAAATTGATCAAAAGATTGAAGAATTGCTCGCCATTGGCGGCACGCAGATCCTTTTTCAAGGGGGGGTGCACCCGCAGCTCAAAATAGACTATTATGAAAATTTAGTCAGCCATATCGCTCAAAAATTCCCCACCATTACCATTCATGGTTTTAGCGCGGTTGAAATTGATTACATTTCTAAAATCTCTAAATTGTCTTTAAAAGAAGTTTTAGAAAGGTTGAAAAACGCCGGGTTAAGCTCCATTCCAGGAGCGGGAGCAGAAATACTAAGCGATAGGGTGCGCGATGTCATTGCTCCTAAAAAATTGAGCAGTGATCGGTGGATTGAAGTGCATAGAATGGCCCATCTTTGCGGGATTAAAAGCACGGCTACCATGATGTTTGGGAGCGTGGATAATGAAGAAGATGTAATAGAGCATTTACAAAGGGTGCGCGATTTGCAAGATGAAACCGGCGGCTTTAGGGCTTTTATTTTATGGAGTTTTCAGCCCAACAACACCCCCTTAAAAGAAGAAATCCCAAGCATCAAAAAAGCGAGTTCCAATCGGTATTTACGCTATTTGGCATGCAGTAGGATTTTTTTGGATAACATTCAAAACATACAAAGCTCATGGGTTACTCAAGGCTCTATGATAGGGCAGTTAGCCTTATTGTTTGGAGCGAATGATTTAGGGAGTGTGATGATGGAAGAAAATGTAGTGAAAGCAGCCGGAACGAGTTTTTGCATGAATGAAGCGGGAATGATAGAGCTTATTGAAGACATTGGGAGCGTGGCGGCTAAACGAAACACCGCCTATGAAATCTTAAAGCGTTATCCGGCAAAAGCAAAGGTATAAACAGCATGAAAAAAATTTTAATCATTTTATTATTAGGAGTTTTTATGGGGTTACAAGCGAGCGCTTTGACACACCAAGAAATCAATCAAGCTAAAGTCCCTGTGATTTATGAAGAAAACCATTTGTTGCCCATGGGGTTTATCCATTTAGCTTTTAGAGGGGGTGGGAGTTTAAGCGATAAAGATCAGTTAGGCTTAGCGAAATTGTTCGCGCAAGTTTTAAACGAAGGCACTAAAGAGCTTGGTGCAGTAGGATTTGCGCAACTTTTAGAGCAAAAAGCGATCAGTTTGAATGTGGATACCAGCGCAGAAGATTTGCAAATCACTTTAGAATTTTTAAAAGAATACGAGGATGAAGCCATAATGCGTTTAAAAGAGCTTTTAAAATCCCCTAATTTCACGCAAAACGCTTTAGAAAAAGTCAAAACCCAAATGTTGGCCGCGCTTTTACAAAAAGAAAGCGATTTTGATTATTTGGCTAAACTGACTTTAAAACAAGAACTTTTTGCTAACACCCCTTTAGCTAATGCAGCTTTAGGCACTAAAGAGAGTCTCCAAAAAATCAATCTAGAGGATTTGAAACAGCAATTTGCTAAGGTCTTTGAACTCAATAAACTCGTGGTGGTGCTTGGGGGCGATTTGAAAATCGATCAAACCCTTAAGCGTTTGAATAACGCTCTTAATTTCTTGCCGCAAGGTAAAGCGTATGAAGAGCCTTATTTTGAAGCGAGCGATAAAAAAAGCGAAAAAGTCCTCTATAAAGACACTGAGCAGGCTTTCGTGTATTTTGGTGCGCCCTTTAAAATCAAGGATTTAAAACAGGATTTAGCGAAATCTAAAGTCATGATGTTTGTGCTTGGTGGGGGGTTTGGCTCTCGTTTGATGGAAAAAATCAGGGTTCAAGAGGGCTTGGCTTATAGCGTGTATATCCGCTCTAATTTTTCTAAAGTGGCGCATTTTGCGAGCGGGTATTTGCAAACCAAGCTCAGCACTCAAGCTAAAAGCGTTGCCTTAGTTAAAAAAATAGTCAAAGAATTTATAGAAAAAGGCATGACACAACAAGAATTAGACGACGCTAAAAAGTTTTTACTAGGCTCTGAGCCTTTAAGGAATGAAACGATCTCTAGCCGCTTGAACACCACTTACAATTATTTTTATTTAGGTTTGCCTTTAAATTTCAACCAAACGCTACTCAATCAAATCCAAAAAATGAGTTTGAAAGAAATTAATGATTTCATTAAAGCCCACACCGAAATCAATGATTTGACTTTTGCCATCGTGAGCAATAAAAAGAGTAAGGACAAATAATGCCATTTGAAGCTGTAATCGGGCTAGAAGTCCATGTCCAACTCAACACCAAAACCAAAATCTTTTGCTCTTGTTCTACAAGCTTTGGAGAAACCCCCAATTCTAACACCTGCCCTGTGTGTTTGGGCTTACCGGGAGCTTTGCCGGTATTGAATAAAGAAGTGGTCAAAAAAGCCATCCAATTAGGCACAGCCATTGAAGCTCATATCAACCAGTATTCCATTTTTGCGAGAAAAAATTATTTTTACCCTGATTTGCCTAAGGCTTATCAAATTTCGCAGTTTGAAGTCCCCATTGTGAGCGATGGGAAATTAGAGATTGACACCAAAGAGGGCGTAAAAATCGTGCGTATTGAAAGGGCCCACATGGAAGAAGACGCCGGTAAAAATATCCATGAGGGCAGCTATTCTTTGGTGGATTTGAACCGCGCTTGCACCCCTTTATTAGAAATTGTCAGCAAGCCGGACATGAAAAATAGTGAAGAAGCCATAGCGTATTTGAAAAAGCTCCATGCTATCGTGCGTTTTATAGGGATTTCTGATGCGAACATGCAAGAGGGGAATTTCAGGTGCGATGCGAATGTGTCCATCAGGCCCAAAGGCGATGAAAAGCTTTACACGAGGGTGGAGATTAAAAACCTAAACAGCTTTAGATTCATCGCTAAAGCGATTGAATACGAAATAGAGCGCCAAAGCGCAGCGTGGGAGAACGGGCGCTATAATGAAGAGGTGGTTCAAGAAACGCGCCTTTTTGACACCGCCAAAGGGATCACCCTTTCTATGCGCAATAAAGAAGAATCAGCGGATTACCGCTATTTTAAAGATCCGGATTTGTATCCTGTTTTTATTGATGAAAAACTTTTAAAAGAAGCTCAAAAGATCAATGAATTGCCTAGCGCGAAAAAAATCCGCTACATGAAAGATTTTAACCTTAAAGAAGACGATGCGAATTTATTGGTGAGCGATCCTTTATTGGCGGAGTATTTTGAAAGCATGCTCCATCTTGGGGTTAAGGCTAAAACGAGCGTGACATGGCTTTGCGTGGAATTATTAGGGCGTTTGAAAGCCGAAACCACTTTAGAAAATTGCGGAGTTAGCGCTCACATGTTAGGCGCTTTAGCCAAACGCATTGATGAGGGCAAGATTTCAGGCAAGAGCGCTAAAGATGTGTTAGACAGGCTTTTAGAAGAGCATGGGGGCGATGTGGATGCACTCATTGAGCAAATGGGCTTGTCTCAAGTCAATGACACGGAAGCGATTATTAAAGTCATAGAAGAAGTGCTTAAAAACAACGCTGATAAGGTGCTTGAATACAAAAGCGGTAAGGACAAGCTTTTTGGGTTTTTTGTAGGCCAAGCGATGAAAAATTTAAAAGGCGCTAATCCTAGCGTGGTGAATGCTATTTTGAAAGAGAAATTGGGTTGATGAGGAAAATTTTTTCTTATGTTTTGAGGGCTTTGTTGTTTATTGGGATCGTTTATGCAGAGCCGGAATCTAAAATGGAAGCCTTAGAAGGGAGGAAGCAAGAGTCTTCTTTGGATAAAAAAATCCGCCAAGAATTGAAGAATAAGGATTTGAAAAATAAAAAAGAAGAAAAGAAAAACACCGAAGAAAAGAAAGAAGTAAAAGCCAAAAGAAAGCCCAGAGCAGAAGTCCATCATGGGGATGCCAAAAATCCCACTCAAAAAATAACGCCTCCTAAAATCAAAGAGGGCGCTAAAGGGGTTCAAAATCAAGGCACGCAAAATCAAGGCGTTCAAAATAACGCGCCAAAACTTGAAGAAAAAGAGACAACCTCTCAAATTCTTGAAAAAAATAAGGGAACAAGCCCTAGCTCTCAATTCAATTCCATTTTTGGTAATCCTAATAACGCTACCAACAACACCCTTGAAGATAAGGTCGTAGGGGGCATTTCATTGCTTGTTAATGGCTCGCCTATCACGCTGTATCAAATCCAAGAAGAGCAAAAAAAATCTAAAGTGAGCAAAGCTCAAGCCAGGGATCGTTTGATCGCTGAGCGCATTAAAAACCAAGAAATTGAGCGCTTAAAAATCCATGTAGATGACGACAAATTAGACCAAGAAATGGCGATGATGGCGCAACAACAAGGCATGGATTTAGACCATTTCAAACAAATGCTTATGGCTGAGGGGCATTATAAACTCTATAGAGATCAGCTTAAGGAGCATTTAGAAATGCAAGAATTGTTGCGTAATATCTTACTCACGAATGTGGATACCAGCTCTGAAACCAAAATGCGCGAATATTACAACAAACACAAGGAGCAATTCAGTATCCCCACTGAAATAGAAACCGTGCGCTACACTTCCACCAATCAAGAAGATTTAGAAAGGGCTATGGCAGACCCTAATTTGGAAATTCCAGGGGTGAGTAAGGCTAATGAAAAAATAGAGATGAAAACCCTAAACCCTCAAATCGCTCAAGTCTTTATTTCGCATGAGCAAGGCTCTTTCACGCCCGTTATGAATGGGGGTGGGGGGCAGTTCATCACTTTTTATATCAAAGAAAAAAAGGGTAAAAACGAAGTGAGTTTCAGCCAGGCCAAGCAATTCATCGCTCAAAAATTAGTGGAAGAATCTAAAGATAAGATTTTAGAAGAGCATTTTGAAAAATTGCGCGTTAAGTCTAGGATTGTGATGATTAGAGAGTGATTTTTAGATTGTGCAACACTTCAATTTCCTCTATAAAGATTCTTTATTTTCTATCGCTTTATTCACTTTCATTATCGCTCTTGTCATTTTATTAGAACAGGCCAGGGTGTATTTCACCCGAAAGAGAAACAAAAAATTTTTGCAAAAATTCGCCCAAAATCAAAACGCTTATGCAGGCAGTGAGAATTTAGATGAGCTTTTAAAGCATGCCAAAATTTCTAGTTTGATGTTTTTAGCCAGGGCGTATTCTAAAATCGCTGACATAGAAATGAGTATTGAAATCTTAAAAGGGCTTTTGAATCGCTCCCTAAAAGATGAAGAAAAAATCGCTGTTTTAGATTTATTAGCTGAAAATTATTTTAGTGTGGGGTATTTGCAAAAAACAAAAGACACCGTGAAAGAAATTTTGCGCTTTTCCCCAAGGAATGTGGAAGCGTTGTTAAAACTTTTGCATGCATATGAATTAGAAAAAGACTATTCAAAGGCTTTAGAGACTTTGGAATGTTTGGAAGAATTAGAAGTGCCTGAAATTGAAACGATTAAAAATTACCTTTATCTCATGCATTTAATAGAGAATAAGGAAGATGCGGCTAAAATCTTGCATGTTTCAAAAGCGTCGTTAGATTTGAAAAAAATCGCTTTAAATCACTTAAAATCTTATGATGAAAATCTTTTTTGGCAAGAGATTGATACAACCGAACGGCTAGAAAATGTGATCGATCTTTTATGGGATATGAATATCCCTGCTTTTATTTTAGAAAAACACGCCCTTTTGCAAGACATTGCGCGATCTCAAGGGTTGCTTTTGGATAACAAACCTTGCCAAATTTTTGAATTAGAGGTTTTACGCGCTCTATTGAATAGCCCTATGAAAGCGAGTCTGACTTTTGAATACCGCTGCAAGCATTGCAAACAAATCTTTCCTTTTGAAAGCCATAGGTGTCCTGTGTGTTATCAGTTAGCGTTTATGGATATGGTGCTTAAAATCTCTAAAGAAAGCTATGGGAGTGGATTGAATGCAAGAAATTGAAATTTTTTGCGATGGCTCTTCTTTAGGTAATCCCGGGCCAGGTGGGTATGCGGCGATTTTACGCTATAAAGATAAAGAAAAAATCATCAGTGGAGGCGAATCATTCACCACGAATAACCGCATGGAATTAAGAGCGCTCAATGAAGCGTTAAAAATTTTGAAACGCCCATGCCATATCACGCTTTATAGCGATTCTCAATACGTGTGCCAAGCGATCAATGTGTGGCTAGCTAACTGGCAAAAAAAGAATTTTGCTAAAGTTAAAAATGTGGATTTATGGAAAGAATTTGTAAAAGTCTCTAAAGGGCATTTGATTGTGGCTGTTTGGATCAAGGGGCATAATGGGCATGCCGAGAATGAACGATGCGATAGCCTCGCTAAATTAGAGGCGCAAAAACGGGTCAAAACTACCACTTAAAGGGAAAAATGATGAAAAACAAACGCTCTCAAAACAGCCCTTATGTAACGCCTAATAACCCTTACACAACGCTAGAAAAAGCTTTAGGGTATTCTTTTAAAGACAAGCGTTTATTGGAGCAAGCCTTAACGCACAAATCATGCAAGCTCGCTTTAAACAATGAGCGCTTGGAATTTTTAGGCGATGCGGTGTTGGGTTTGGTGATAGGGGAGTTGCTATACCATAAATTCTATCAATATGATGAGGGGAAACTCTCTAAATTAAGGGCTTCTATTGTGAGCACGCATGGTTTTACTAAATTAGCGAAAGCGATTGCTTTGCAAGATTATTTGCGCGTTTCTTCTTCTGAAGAAATTTCTAATGGGAGGGAAAAACCCTCTATTCTGTCAAGCGCTTTTGAGGCTTTAATGGCCGGGGTGTATTTAGAAGCGGGGTTAGCTAAGGTGCGCAAAATCATGCAAAATTTACTCAATCGCGCTTACAAGCGTTTGGATTTGGAGCATTTGTTTATGGACTATAAAACCGCTTTACAGGAATTGACCCAAGCGCAATTTTGCGTGATCCCCACTTACCAATTGCTCCAAGAAAAAGGGCCAGACCATCATAAAGAATTTGAAATGGCTCTATACATTCAAGATAAAATGTATGCGACCGCTAAAGGCAAAAGTAAAAAAGAAGCCGAACAGCAATGCGCTTATTATGCGCTTCAAAAACTTAAGGAAGCCAAATGAACACTTTGGGGCGTTTTTTAAGACTCACGACTTTTGGGGAATCGCATGGGGATATGATAGGGGGGGTATTAGACGGCATGCCTAGTGGGATTAAAATAGACTATGAATTATTAGAAAAGGAAATGAAGCGCCGCCAAGGGGGGAGGAATGTTTTCATTACGCCACGAAAAGAAGACGATAAAGTGGAAATAACAAGCGGGGTTTTTGAAGGTTTTAGCACAGGGACGCCCATAGGGTTTTTAATCCACAACCAAAGGGCTAGGAGCAAGGATTACGATAACATTAAAAACCTTTTTAGGCCTAGCCATGCGGATTTCACTTATTTTCATAAATACGGCATCAGAGATTTTAGAGGTGGGGGGAGGAGTTCAGCCAGAGAGAGCGCTATAAGAGTGGCTGCTGGGGCGTTTGCTAAAATGCTTTTAAGAGAAATCGGTATTGTTTGTGAAAGCGGGATTATTAAAATTGGGGGCATTGAAGCCAAAAATTATGATTTTAATCACGCTTTAAAAAGCGAGATTTTTGCCCTGGATGAAGAACAAGAAGAAGCGCAAAAAACAGCCATTCAAAACGCTATCAAAAACCACGATAGCATTGGAGGCGTGGCTTTGATTAGAGCAAGGAGCGCAAAAACTAATCAAAAGCTCCCCATTGGATTAGGTCAAGGGCTATACGCTAAATTAGACGCTAAAATCGCTGAAGCGATGATGGGGCTTAACGGGGTGAAAGCGGTTGAAATAGGCAAGGGGGTAGAAAGCTCTTTATTAAAAGGCTCAGAGTATAATGATTTAATGGATCAGAAGGGGTTTTTGAGCAATCGTAGCGGAGGGATTTTAGGGGGCATGAGCAATGGGGAAGAAATTATTGTTAAAGTGCATTTCAAACCCACGCCAAGCATTTTCCAACCTCAACAAACCATAGACATTAACAATCATGAATGCGAATGCTTGTTAAAGGGCAGGCATGATCCTTGCATTGCGATTAGAGGGAGTGTGGTGTGCGAGAGTTTGCTTTCATTGGTGTTAGCCGATATGGTATTACTCAATTTGACTTCAAAAATAGAGTATTTAAAAACGATTTATAATGAGAATTAAACGAAATTGGATACAATCAGCTTAAAAAGGATACAAATGGAAAAATTACCTAAAAAACGAGTTTCTAAAACCAAATCGCAAAAACTTATCAATAGCCTAACCACCCAAAAAAACAGAGCCTTCCTCAAAAAAATCAGCGCTAGTGAAATGCTTTTAGAGTTAGAAAAAGGGGCGTTTAAAAAAAATGAAGCTTATTTTATTTCTGATGAAGAAGATAAAAATTATGTTTTAGTGCCAGATAATGTGATCTCTCTTTTAGCAGAAAACGCCAGAAAGGCTTTTGAAGCCAGGCTTAGGGCGGAATTAGAAAGGGATATTATCACCCAAGCACCGATTGATTTTGAAGATGTGCGTGAAGTTTCCTTGCAATTGTTAGAAAATTTACGCCAAAAAGACGGGAATTTGCCTAATATCAACACCTTAAACTTTGTCAAGCAAATCAAAAAAGAACACCCTAATTTATTTTTTAATTTTGACAACATGTTCAAACAACCCCCTTTTAATGAGAATAATTTTGAAAATTTTGACAATAGCGATGAGGAAAATTTTTAATGCAAACTATTGATTTTGAAAAATTTTCACAATACTCCAAGCCCGGCCCACGATACACCAGCTACCCCACAGCGGTGGAGTTTAAAGAAAATTTTAATGAAGAGAGCTTGAAAGCAGCGTTTTTTAACCATGACAACCTCAAAAACCCCATGCCTTTATCGCTTTATACGCATTTGCCCTTTTGCAGGAGCGCGTGTTATTTTTGCGCTTGTTCAGTCATTTACACCAGCTTAGAAGAGAAAAAAACCCGCTATATCAGCTACCTTAAAAAAGAACTCGCCCTTTTAAAAAACGCCATGGATACCAACAGAGAAGTGGCGCAATTCCACTATGGAGGTGGCACGCCGACCTTTTTTTCGCCCCATCAATTAGATGAGATCACGCAAAGCATTCAAGAAGTTTTCCCCAATTTCAGCCAAGATATTGAAATGAGTTGCGAGATTGATCCTAGGCATTTCACTAAAGAACACATGCAAACCTTGTTTGATAGGGGGTTTAACCGCTTGAGTTTTGGGGTGCAAGATTTTGATTTGGAAGTCCAAAAAGCCATTCATAGGATCCAACCTTTTGAAATGGTTCAAGAATCCGTGAAGCTCGCTAGAGATTACGGCATCAAATCTATTAATTTTGATTTGATTTATGGCTTACCCAACCAGACTAAAGAGGGTTTTTTAAAAACTTTGGAATGGGTTTTGAAATTAGATCCGGATCGATTAGCGGTGTTTAATTATGCGCATGTGCCTTGGGTGAAAAAAACGATGCGTAAAATTGATGAAACCCTATTGCCAAGCCCTAGAGACAAACTAGAGATTTTAGAAGCTCTTATCAGTTTTTTAGAAAAAGCCAATTACCAAATGATAGGCATGGATCATTTCGCTAAAAGCGATAATGAATTGTATCTGGCCCTTCAAAAAGCGCAATTGCGTCGTAATTTTCAAGGCTATACCACGAAAAAATTCACTCAAACCATTGGCATTGGCGTTACGAGCATTGGCGAAGGGAGCGATTATTACACGCAAAATTATAAAGACTTGCACCAGTATGAAAAAGCCCTTGATTTGGGGCATTTACCGGTAGAAAGGGGTGTAGTGCTCAGTCAAGAAGATGTTTTAAGAAAAGAAGTGATCATGCAGATGATGAGTAATTTAAAATTGGATTACTCTAAGATTGAAGAAAAATTTTCTATTGATTTTAAAGCACATTTTAAAAAAGAATTAGAAAAATTAAAGCCTTATGAAGAAGCGGGCTTGCTTTCTTTTAACCCTAAAGGCTTTGAGATGACTAGAACAGGGGGCATGCTCGTAAGAAACATGGCGATGGAGTTTGACGCGTATTTGCGTGGGGGCGAAAAACATTTCAGTAAAACACTATGAATGAAAATATTTTTGAAGAAGTAGGGGACGCTTGCGTTAAATGCGCTAAATGCGTGCCAGGTTGCACCATATACCGCATTCATAAAGACGAGGCGACTTCGCCTAGAGGCTTTTTAGATTTGATGTGCCTAAACGCTCAAAACAAGCTCCAATTAGACACGAATTTAAAACACCTTTTAGAAACTTGCTTTTTATGCACCGCTTGCGTGGAGATTTGCCCCTTTCATTTGCCCATAGACACTTTAATAGAAAAAGCCAGAGAAAAAATCGCTCAAAAGCATGGCATCGCTTGGTATAAAAAATCCTATTTTTCCCTTTTAAAAAACCGCAAAAAAATGGATAGAGTGTTTTCGGTGGCGCATTTTTTAGCCCCTTGTATCTTCAAGCAAGTAGGGGATAGCTTAGAGCCTAGAGTGGCGTTTAAAGGCTTATTCAAACGCTTTAAAAAAAGCACGCTGCCTCCCTTAAATCAAAAAAGTTTTTTACAAAAGCATGCAGAGGTTAAGCCTTTAGAAAACCCCATTCAAAAAGTGGCCATTTTTATAGGATGCTTGAGCAATTACCATTACCAGCAAGTGGGGGAAAGCTTGTTGTATATTTTAGAAAAACTCAACATTCAAGCGATCATCCCTAAGCAAGAATGCTGCTCAGCGCCGGCGTATTTTACCGGCGATAAAGACACCACGCTTTTTTTAGTGAAAAAAAACATAGAATGGTTTGAAAGCTATTTAGATGAAGTGGATGCGATCATTGTGCCTGAAGCCACATGTGCTAGCATGCTCATCAACGATTATTACAAGGTGTTTTTAGGCGAAAAAGATAGGGATTTGTATGTGAAGCGCTTGGAAAAAATCACGCCTAAAATCTATCTGGCGAGCGTGTTTTTAGAGAAACACACCCCTTTAAAACATCTTTTAGAAAAAATCCCTAAGGGAAAAAAAGAGACTATCACCTATCATAACCCTTGCCATGCCAAAAAAAACCCTAAACACTCATAAGGAAGTGCGTAACTTGCTCAATTTGCATTATGAAATTAAAGAAATGCCGGATAATTGTTGCGGTTTTGGGGGGATTACGATGCAAACACAAAAGGCGGGATTTTCTTTAAAAGTAGGGCTTCTTAGGGCTAAAGAAATCATAGACACCAAAGCTGAAATTGTAAGCGCAGAATGTGGGGCATGCCACATGCAATTAAACAACGCTTTAAAGTCTTTAGATAACCCTAACACCCCGCCATTTTCGCACCCTTTAGAACTCATCGCTAAAGCTTTAAAAAGCGCTGAATAAAAAGCCTTTTTAACCCCACTTTCTAACATCTTTTTATATAATACAGAACTTTAACGCCACTATAAGGAATGAAAAATGCAAGAAATCAGCACCTTTACACTCATCAAAGAAAAATTGCAAGCCATACCCGACAAACGCCTTAAAGGGAGCTGGTTTGAAAAAGTTTCTAGGCGTTTTTTAATAGAGCATGACAGCGCTGATGAATACGAGTCTATTGATCTTTGGAGCGATTGGGAATTAAGGGGGAATGAGGGCGATCATGGGATTGATATAGTGATCACAACGGCTTCAAAAGAATACATCGCCGTGCAATGCAAATTCCATCAAAATAGCATCTCATATCCCGACATTGCGACTTTTTTAGCTAAATTACAAGCTGGGGTAGGGGAGGTTAGGTTTAAAAAAGGGATCATCATCTCCACTTCTAATTTAACCCATGCCGCCCTTGAAGAAATTGAACAAATCAGAAAAAGCAAAGGGATTGATATTGTTGAAATCAGTGAAGAGGATTTTATCTATTCTCAGATTGATTGGGAAAAGTTCGATCCCACGAAAACTCAAGGCGAAATCCCCTTATGCGATAAGAAAAAGCCGCGCACCCACCAAACAGAAGCCATAAACGCCACCAAAGAGTATTTTTCTGACCCTAAAAACGCTAGAGGCAAGCTCATTATGGCATGCGGGACAGGCAAAACCTACACTTCTTTAAAAATCATGGAAGCTTTAGATCCCAAAATCACGCTTTTTCTAGCGCCAAGCATCGCCTTGCTTTCTCAAACTTTTAGAGAATACGCGCAAGAAAAAAGCGAGCCTTTTTACGCTTCTATCGTGTGCAGCGATGATAAAGTCGGGCAAAGTAAAGACGAAGACAATGATGATATTAAATTTTCTGAGCTCCCTTTAAAGCCCTCCACTCGCCTTGAAGACATTTTAAGCGTTCACAAAAAAGCGCAAAAAGAAAACAAGCGCTTCATTATTTTTTCAACCTATCAAAGCGCGTTGCGTATTAAAGAAGCGTAAGAAGCGGGTTTGGGTGAAATCGATTTAATGATTTGCGATGAAGCCCACAGAACGGTAGGGGCTATGTATTCTAGTAATGAAAGGGACGATAAAAACGCTTTCACGCTGTGCCATAGCGATAAAAATATCAAAGCGAAAAAACGCCTGTATATGACCGCCACGCCTAAAGTGTATAGCGAAAGTTCTAAAGCTAAAGCCAAAGAAAGCGATAATGTTATCTATTCTATGGACGATGAAGAGGTTTTTGGTGAAGAAATCTATACGCTCAATTTTTCAAAAGCGATCGCTTTGGATCTCTTAACCGATTATAAAGTCATCATTTTAGCGGTGCGAAAAGAAAATTTAAGCGGCGTTACTAACAGCGTGAATAAAAAAATCAGCCAGCTCAAAGCCGAAGGCACTAAACTGGATAAAAAGCTCATCAATAACGAATTTGTTTGTAAGATTGTCGGCACTCATAAAGGGTTGGCCAAGCAGGATCTAATCGTTTTAGATGAGAAAAACAAAGAAGATCACAACTTGCAAAACAAAACCGACACCGCTCCCTCTCAAAGAGCCATAAGCTTTTGCAAAAGCATTAACACGAGCAAGAACATTAAAGACTCCTTTGAAACGATTATGGAATGCTATGATGAAGAATTGAAGAAAAAGAGTTTTAAAAACCTAAAAATCAGCATCGATCACATTGATGGCACCATGAATTGTAAGGATAGGCTTGAAAAATTAGAAGAACTCAATGAATTCCAACCCAACACTTGCAAGGTTTTAAGTAATGCCAGGTGTTTGAGCGAAGGGGTGGATGTCCCGGCACTAGATAGCATTGTCTTTTTTGATGGCAAAAGCGCTATGGTGGATATTATCCAAGCGGTGGGTAGGGTGATGCGAAAAGCCAAACGCAAGCAAAGAGGCTATATCATTTTGCCTATCGCTTTAGAAGAGAGTGAAATCCAAAACCTGGATGAAGCCGTCAATAACACCAATTTCAAAAACATTTGGAAAGTGATAAAAGCCTTAAGAAGCCATGACCCAAGCCTGGTTGATGAAGCCACTTTTAAAGAAAAAATCAAAATCTTTGGAAGCGATGATGAAAAAAAGCAAAACGATGAAAAAACCCTTTTTGACGCTATCTTATTGCAAGATCTAGCGGATGCTGTGTATAATGTCATGCCCACTAAATTAGGGGACAGGAATTATTGGGAAAATTTCACTAAAAAAACGGGCAACATCGCAAGGACCTTGAACAACCGCTTGAAAATGATTTTTGAAAAAAACCCTGAATTTTTCCACGACTTTTTAGATTCCTTAAGGGAAAATATCCATCAAAACATCAAAGAAGATGAAGCCTTGGATATGATCACCTCTCACATCATCACTAAGCCCATTTTTGATGCGATTTTTGGGGACAATATTCAAAACCCTATCGCAAAAGCCTTGGATAAAATGGTAGAAAAACTCTCCACTCTGGGATTAGAGGGGGAAACTAAAGATCTTAAAAACCTCTATGAAAGCGTGAAAACAGAAGCCTTGCACGCCAAAAGCCAAAAAAGCCAACAAGAACTCATTAAAAACCTCTACAACACTTTCTTTAAAGTAGCCTTTAGAAAGCAAAGCGAAAAACTAGGGATCGTTTATACGCCCATAGAGGTGGTGGATTTCATTTTAAGAGCCACTAACGGCATTTTGAAAAAGCATTTCAACACGGATTTTAACGATAAAAACATCACGATTTTTGACCCATTCACTGGCACCGGGAGTTTTATCGCTCGTTTACTTTCTAAAGACAATAATCTCATTAGCGATGAAGCCTTAAAAGAGAAGTTTCAAAAAAATTTGTTCGCTTTTGACATCGTGCTTTTATCTTATTACATCGCTTTAATCAATATCACCCAAGCCGCGCAAAATAGGGACAGCTCGTTAAAAAATTTCAAAAACATCGCACTCACGGACAGCCTGGATTTTTATGAAGAAAAAAATGATAAGGGGGTGTTCGATTTCTTTAAGGATTTGGAAGAAAACAAAGAAATCAAAGACACTCTAGCCGACCAAAATATTAGAGTCATCATAGGCAACCCGCCTTATTCAGCCGGCGCAAAATCTCAAAACGATAATAACCAAAACCTTTCACACCCAAAGCTTGAAAAAAGGGTTTATGAAAAATACGGCAAAAATTCCACATCTATAAATGTGGGGGCAACCACACGAGACACGCTCATTCAAAGCATCTACATGGCAAGCGAACTTCTTAAAGATAGGGGGGTGCTAGGCTTTGTGGTGAACGGGGGTTTTATTGACTCTAAAAGCGTGGACGGGTTCAGAAAAAGCGTGGCACAAGAATTTGCGCATCTTTATGTGTTGAATTTAAGGGGGAATACCAGAACTTCGGGGGAAACTTGTAAAAAAGAGGGAGGGAAAATCTTTGATAGCGGATCCAGGGCGACGATAGCGATCGTCTTTTTTGTGAAAGATAAGAGTGTTCCCAATAATACGATTTTTTACTATGAAGTGGAAGACTATTTGAAAAGAGAAGCCAAACTCAACTTGCTTGCGGGTTTTGAAAATTTGGATTTGGTGCCTTTTAAGGAAATCACCCCCAATGATAAAGGCGATTGGATCAACCAGAGGGACGACGCTTTTGAAAAGCTCATCCCTTTAAAAAGAGACAAAAAACTCCAAAACAACAGCATTTTTGACATCAATTCTCTTGGCGTGATAACTGGGCGTGATCCTTGGGTGTATAACTTTTCTCCAAACATTTTAACCCAATCGGTACAAAACTGCATTGACACTTATAACGCTGATTTGAAGCGCTTCAATGCGCGTTTCAGGGAAGCTTTCAAACAACGCACCAAAGGCGTTAAATCAGCCGAACTTTACAAGCAGCTCAACGACAAAGAAATCACCACCGATAAAACGAAAATCGCTTGGACTGATGGTTTGAAAAACAAACTCATTAAAAATGAAAATCTGCAAGAAAGCAGTGAGAAGCGTGTAAGGTTGTCCTTGTATCGCCCTTTTAACAAACAATGGCTTTATTGGGATAAGGATTGGATAAACAGACAAAGACGATTTTCAAAAATTTTCCCGAATAAAAGCGCTCAGAATGTGGTGATTAATACCGGTGTGGGAAATGGTAAGGATTTTAGTGCTCTTGTAAGCGATTTTATTTCTGATAATAGTTTGATCTCGCCCAATCAAGCTTACCCCTTGTATTATTACGACGATTTGGGGAACCGCTATAACGCTATCAGCGGCTATGCGCTCAACCTCTTTAGGAGGCATTACCAAGATAATGCTATCGTTGAAGAAGAGATTTTTTACTACATTTATGCGATTTTCCACCATAAAGGCTATTTGGAAAAATACAAAAATTCCCTCGCCAAAGAAGCGCCGCGCATTGGTTTGAGCGAAGATTTTAAAGAACTTTCTATTCTTGGCAAAGAATTAGGAGAGTTGCATTTGAACTATGAGAATGGGAAATGCATGAGAGCGTTAAATACACCACACTAATGAACGCCGAAGTGGGAGGCTATTATGATGTGGTTAAAATGACCAAAAAAGGGGATCGCATCCATTATAACCACCATATCGCTATCACTAAAATCCCCAAAAAAGCCTTTGACTATGTAATTAATGGCAAGAGCGCGATTGACTGGGTGATCGAACGCTATCAAAAGACTACCGATAAAGACAGCTTGATTGAAAACAACCCGAACGATTACGCCGGCGGCCAATACGTTTTTGAACTCCTTTGTAGGGTCATCAAACTCTCTGAAAAAAGCGTGGATTTGATAGAAAAAATCAGCATGAAGAGGTTTGAGTGAGCGAAAATAGTATCATAGAAATTAAAGAGCGAGAGATCTTAAAAGAAAAGATTATTGAGCTTCTAAAAAAGAGCAAGGATCAAAATAAGCCTGTCGCTATTGCCATTAATGGGGAGTGGGGGATAGGAAAAACCTATTTATGGAAAAATGGATTAGCTCCACTCATTAGAGAAGAACTTAAAAAAAATCCCATTTACACCTCTGTTTTTGGGAAGAAAGATGAGCAAGCAATCATTGAAGATCTAGTCGCTCAATTTTTAAGCGCTGAAAAACAAAAAACTAATTCAATAAGAAACATCATTAATGGGATACTTTCATTTCTTAGTGTGCATTTTGGAGTAAAAATAAATGTTAATGTTGATTTTTTATTCAAAATGCTTAAAAAAGAGCATATGGAAAATACCATTGTGTGTATTGATGAGTTTGAAAGACTATCTGATAAGATCCCAGTGCAAGATATTTTGGGGTTGATTTCTGAACTCAAGGAACATAAGGGGTGTTGTGTTATTGTGATTTGCAATTACTTTAAGCTCTTTACTGATGAGACACAGAAAATATTTGATGCTTATTGTGAAAAAGTTTTTGACAGAATGTTTAACTTTTCTCCTTGTGCAAAAGAACAAATTGAAGTAATGGGCGGTCATCCAATTAAAACGGATTTTGAAGCTTATCCCTATATGAAAGATACTTTCAATATTGATGATAACACAACCAATCTTAGAACATTTCAAAAATTAAATAATATATATGATGAATTGCAACTAAAAAAGTATCCAGATGATGATGAGTTTAAAAAAATATACCAATACTTACTATATTCAATAGTTTATGCATGTTATTTTGATTTATATGATAAATATTATACTTCATTTAATTCATTTCCCATAAAACTTCCTATAGAATTAAAAGGAAATACAATAGATCTTCTCTCTCCAAACTCTACAATCTTTAAAGAAGTGATGGAGCAACAAGCACCAACAATAAAAAATGGTATAGAGAGTATAAAAACAAACGCTTCTTATAATCCAAAAGAACTCCAAAATTGCCTTAAAAACATGATAAATAAAATCATTCAAGATACAAAATACCACAATGATTTTTTAAAAAAGTGTCAAACAAGCAAAGACTTTGAAGAGGCATCAATTGAGTTTTTTCTTGAAAATAAAGACAATCTCAAAGCTTTCCCTTATATTTTTGGTTTTAGAATTCTTAATTATAACTCTAATTTTTCATTAAGGGCAGTTATGGAAAACCATAGAGATGAATGTTTGGAATTAATAGAAAAATGGCATAAAAGCACATCCCAATACCGCAATGAAAATCAGCAAGATTTGGGGGAATATTTTTGGATCAACGATTACACTTTTAGTTTGCCACTCAGCCACACATTTAAACAACTAAAAATTGATCTCCCAAAAGATTTTCTCTTGTATTCATGCAACCACCCACTTTAATTGATTTTCTCAAATTAAAAAACGCAATTTTCCAACTATCCTAAACGACTTAATATCCCAAAATCCCCCCAAAAACAGAAAAAATCACCGAGCCAAACCGCTAAAACCCCCTAGAAAATTTAAAATTTTAAGTTTTTAGGGGTGTTTTTCTTAAGAATTTAGGTTTTTTATAGATTATTATGTTATTATTATACGAAATGTAGACTTTTAGAAGGAAAAATGTTGTATGAAAAAGTTTGTAGTGTTTAAAACGCTCTGTTTATCGGTAGTGTTAGGTAATAGTCTTTTGGCAGCAGAAGGTAGCACAGAAGTGCAAAAGCAATTGGAAAAACCAAAAGATTATAAAGCAGTGAAAGGCGAGCAAAACGCTTGGTATTTGGGAATTAGCTATCAAGTCGGTCAGGCTTCACAAAGCGTTAAAAAC
Source organism: Helicobacter pylori oki112 (assembly GCF_000600085.1). Classification (NCBI taxonomy): domain Bacteria; kingdom Pseudomonadati; phylum Campylobacterota; class Epsilonproteobacteria; order Campylobacterales; family Helicobacteraceae; genus Helicobacter; species Helicobacter pylori. Next base: position 734,083 of record NZ_CP006821.1, on the reverse strand, counting down.
CCCCCCAAAAGCAGTGAATTTAACTACCCTAAGTTCCCTGTGGGTAAAACCGACTATCTAGCCGTTATGCAAGGTTTGGGGCTTACTGTGGGTTATAAGCAGTTTTTTGGGGAGAAGAGATGGTTTGGTGCACGCTATTACGGCTTCATGGATTATGGGCATGCCGTGTTTGGAGCGAACGCTTTGACATCAGATAACGGTGGGGTGTGCGAGCTTCACCAACCATGTGCGACCAAAGTAGGGACAATGGGCAATCTGTCTGACATGTTCACTTATGGTGTGGGTATTGACACTTTATACAATGTCATCAATAAAGAAGATGCGAGTTTTGGTTTCTTTTTTGGGGCTCAAATCGCGGGCAACTCTTGGGGTAATACGACAGGGGCCTTTTTGGAAACTAAAAGCCCTTATAAGCACACCTCCTATAGCCTTGATCCGGCGATTTTCCAGTTCCTTTTTAATTTAGGGATCCGCACCCATATTGGCCAGCATCAAGAATTTGACTTTGGCGTGAAGATTCCTACTATCAATGTTTATTATTTTAACCATGGGAATTTGAGCTTCACTTACCGCCGTCAATACAGCCTTTATGTAGGGTATCGTTACAATTTCTGATTTAAAACGCTTGTTTTTCTCTAATTGGATTTTCAATTAGAGTTTTCTTGCATAAGCCACCGCTTTCTTTTGAAACATTTTTTAAAGTTTTTTGAAAATTAGAATTAAAATCTTTTTGATCATGTTATGATAGTTCAAAAATTTAACAAGGATTAAGCATGTTATATTCCTCTAAAATCCAATCCCTTTCAGAATCCAAAACGATCGCTATCAGCACACTCGCTAAAGAATTGAAATCGCAAGGAAAAGATATTTTAAGTTTTTCAGCGGGCGAGCCTGATTTTGACACCCCGCAAGCGATTAAAGATGCGGCTATAAAAGCCCTAAATGACGGCTTTACAAAATACACTCCAGTGGCTGGGATCCCTGAATTGTTAAAAGCGATCGCTTTTAAATTAAAAAAAGAAAACAACTTGGATTATGAGCCGAGTGAAATTCTGGTGAGTAATGGCGCTAAGCAAAGCCTGTTCAATGCGATTCAAGCCTTAATAGGGGAGGGCGATGAGGTGGTTATCCCTGTGCCTTTTTGGGTAACTTACCCTGAGCTTGTGAAATACAGCGGAGGGGTGAGTCAATTCATTCAAACCGATGAAAAAAGCCATTTTAAAATCACTCCCAAGCAACTTAAAGACGCCTTAAGCCCCAAAACGAAAGTGCTCATTCTCACCACCCCATCAAACCCTACCGGCATGCTTTATAGCAAGGCGGAATTAGAGGCTTTGGGCGAAGTTTTAAAAGACACTCCAATTTGGGTGCTTAGCGATGAAATTTATGAAAAGCTTGTTTATAAGGGGGAGTTTGTTTCTTGTGCGGCGGTGAGTGAAGAGATGAAAAAACGCACCGTTACCATTAATGGCTTGAGTAAGTCAGTGGCGATGACGGGTTGGCGTATGGGCTATGCGGCGAGCAAGGATAAAAAATTAGTCAAATTGATGAACAACTTGCAAAGCCAATGCACTTCCAATATCAATTCTATCACGCAAATGGCTTCTATTGTGGCGCTTGAGGGGTTGGTGGATAAAGAAATTGAAACGATGCGTCAGGCTTTTGAGAAGCGCTGTAATTTAGCCCATGTAAAAATCAATGCGATTGAAGGACTGAGTGCTTTAAAACCTGATGGGGCGTTTTATCTGTTTATCCATATTGGTAGCCTTTGTGGGGGGGATTCGATGCGATTTTGCCATGAGTTGTTAGAAAAGGAAGGCGTAGCGTTAGTGCCTGGAAAGGCTTTTGGATTGGAAGGTTATGTTCGTTTGTCTTTTGCATGTTCAGAAGAACAGATTGAAAAGGGGATTGAACGCATTGCTCGCTTTGTCAAATCAAAGGGGTAAAAGAATTTTTAAAGGGGGATTTTAATCTTGTTTGGAATTTGATATTGTAGTTAGTGGCATAGCATAGTATAATGGTTTGACTTAAAAGTTTGAAAAGTGCAGTTTTCATAACTAAAATAGATTTTAAGGAATAATTATAGCAATAAGATTTGATCACAACAACAATAACTCTGAATGGATGGAAGAAAAAATCAATAATCGCTCGCCTTTTGGGGTTATCGCTTTCATTGGACTAATTCTATCGCATTTTAAAAATGTGATGAGGAGTGGCTACCTTTCTTCTGAACCAACAAAGCAAGATCAGATAAGATCTTTCTTAATAAATAAGTGTGAATTTATAGGGTTTGTTGAGATTATTATTGGACCTAGCGAAAGCTTGTTTTTTGTATATGAAAACGAGCCAAGCACGACATTCAATTTAAAAAACTACTTGTTGGTGTTAGCCACAACACATTGTAATCCAACAGCGATTTGTTATTGCGAAAACAAGCAAGACACGCAAAACACCGACACAAAAGAGATAAAATTCCTAAGAACAAGAACGCATTTTTTTGGGAAAGAATTCGGATCTACAAAAGTTAAAATTGGAATTTCAAACCCCAAGACTTTTTGGGATTCTCTTTTGGAGTTGAGGAATGAGTTTTATTCTTTTGTATTAGATGAGAATCCAATTGAAGATTATAAAGATTTTTTAATAAAAAATAAAAAAATAATAAATGATCGTATCTCCATAACATTGTATCCTCATAATGATTGTTTTGTAGACAATAAATATTCAGGTAGTGATTTTCGCATAAACTCAACTTTTGAAAAACACATGGAAGATATTAAGTCGCACTATAAGCGGTTTCGTGAGACATTTTTGCTTGACTATTCTGAAACCCTACCAAGTGAAACAATAAATAAACTAAAGGCACGAGTGATTGAAGAAAGAGATCAGCAAAAAGAAAAGAATGAGACATATAAGCAAAGCTCTGCACAAAACTTTAAGATCAATGAAATCGCTGAGAATTTAAAAAGTGGTAAGATAGTCGGTGAAAAAATTATCAGCAATGCTTTATCTTATGCAAGCAAGGAATATACAGGTTCTAGCTGTTGTTTCATAGATCCTAAGGATTTAGAGACACAATTAGTGCAATATAAACAAGATCTATTAAACGATATTATCATTGAAATAAATCAAATTAAAATTGAATATAATTTGCTTGATGATGCATTCTATTTTATCTTCGATATTGAATCTTCGATATTGATAATTCTCATCAATTAATTGTCAATGTGCCTAGAAAAGAGTTGAGAGATATGAGATTACCTAAGATGAGAACAAGAGAATCACACTCATATTTGAAAATTCAATCCATACTGAAATCTTGTGTCCGCAAAGGTTTTTATATTATACAAAATAAAACCATTGTTAATATTTTAACTCCCAAGAGTCTAGAGATGCAATTGTTACAAAAATTATCACAAAATAAAGCAGATCTATCGAATCATATTATTGAGGTTTTAAATTATCAATTATCGTTTCAACCATATCAACCGCCAATTATCACCTATGCGTTAATAAGAAAAATTCGATATAATTTCAACTATAATATATTCCATTTTATCTTTGATATTGTTAACTTTTTAGATGAAAAATTAGAATTTATTATTGAAGTGCCTAGAGAAGCGTTGGATCTAGAGAATATTGATCGGCTTGTTGAAAAAAATCATAGCCACGGTTCTTTAGCGCGTCATGTTAGAGAAGGCTATTTTATTCTTGACACACACTTGAAAGAATAAAGTTAAACCCTAAATGAAGCACCCCCTAGAAGAATTAAAAGACCCTATAGAAAATCTTTTGCTATGGATTGGACGCTTTTTACGCTACAAATGCACAAGCCTGTCTAATTCCCAAGTGAAAGACCAAAACAAGGTTTTTGAATGCTTGAACGAACTAAATCAAGCGTGCAGTGCAAGCCACTTAGAAAAGATCTGCAAAAAAGCGCGTAACGCCGGATTACTCGGGATCAACACCTACGCATTGCCCCTACTCAAATTCCACGAATACACAAAAAAGATTTCTTTAAAATCGCTCAAAAGCATTGATGAAGTACTGCTCGCTGAATTTTTGAGCGTCTATACTGGGGGTTTGAGTTTAGCCACTAAGAAAAATTATAGAATCGCCCTGCTCGGGCTTTTTAGCTACATAGACAAGCAAAATCAAGATGAAAATGAAAAATCTTATATTTATAATATCACGCTTAAAAATATCAGCGGAGTCAATCAAAGCGCGGGTAGTAAGCTCCCTACTCATTTAAATAATGAAGAATTAGAAAAATTTTTAGAGGGCATTGATAAAATAGAAATGTCCGCTAAAGTGCGTGCCAGAAACCGCCTGCTCATTAAAATCATCGTTTTTACAGGCATGCGCTCTAACGAAGCCTTACAACTTAAAATAAAGGATTTTACTTTAGAAAATGGCTGTTACACGATTTTGATTAAAGGTAAGGGCGACAAATACAGAGCGGTGATGCTCAAAGCTTTCCACATTGAGAGCCTTTTAAAAGAATGGCTCATGGAAAGGGAATTATATCCCGTTAAAAATGATTTATTGTTTTGCAATCAAAAAGGCAATGCTTTAACGCAAGCGTATTTGTATAAGCAAGTGGAGCGCATCATCAATTTTGCAGGACTCAGGCGAGAAAAAAATGGGGCACACATGTTAAGGCATTCTTTTGCGACCTTGCTTTATCAAAAACGCCATGATTTGATTTTAGTTCAAGAAGCTCTAGGGCATGCGAGCTTGAATACCAGTAGGATTTACACGCATTTTGACAAGCAGCGTTTAGAAGAAGCGGCGAGTATTTGGGAAGAAGATTAAAAACACCCCCCTACCCCCTTAAAAAAATGATTTTTACCATAAAATAACCAAAACCCCATTTTTTAAGAAATTAAAGAGTTTTTAGCTTGCTGGTTTAAAATTTTGCTTTCAAATTCTAACAGCCACTTTTTGACTTCTATGCCCCCATTATACCCCCCTAAAGCGCCATTTTTACGCACCACTCTATGACAAGGCACGATCAAAGAAATAGGGTTATTGCGATTAGCATTGCCAATAGCTCTGCAAGATCTAGGGTTATTGATGAGTTTTGCGATTTCATCATAACTTTTTGTCTTGCCATAAGGGATAGTCATTAACGCAGACCAAACTTGTTTTTGAAAAGGAGTTCCTATCAAATCTAAAGGCACATCAAATTCAAAAAGTTGTCCCAAGAAATAACGCTCCAAGGCTTGAACGCTGAGTTTTAATGGGGTATTCATAGGGGTGTTATGAGAAAAATTAGCCGCATCAAAGTCCAACCTTAATAAATGACTCTCATTAGTGCACAAATGCAAATACTCTAAAGGGAAGCTCTTAGGGGTCTTAAAATAGTAGTGGTATAAAACCATCAATTAAAAAAAGAGTTTGTATAAAACAATCAATAGCGACAAACCATACACCCCCAAAATCAAAGCTTTATGCATTTTTTCATTCAAAAGCCCCATGATCCATTTAATCCCAATGCTCACGCCCATAACAGAGCCTAATCCCACAATCGCCCCTGCTAAGAGCACTTCTTTATTGATGATGTGATGATACATTAAAGAAAAAGCTCCTGAAATAGAAGAAAACAAGATGAAAAATAACCCTAACGCCACGCATTTTTTAGAATCATACCCTAAAAAATAATGCATCAAAGGCACCATGAGCATTCCCCCACCAATCCCTAAAGTGATGGCAAAAAACCCTGTGAGCGCGCCAATTAAAAATAATTTTAAACCTTGCAAATGGTAGCGTTTAGTATCCGCTATAAAATCTTTTTTTTTGGGTTTCAAAACAAATTGGATCATAGAATACACGACTAAAAGCGCGAAAATAACCATTAAAATTTTACTGGAAACGATTTTTAAAACAAATCCGCTAAAACTCGCCCCTATCAGCCCCCCTGCCCCTATCAACAAGCCTAAAGAAAAATCAAGCGATTTTTTTTTGAAATTCAAAACAGATCCCACGAACGATGAAAGAACCATTTGCAAAATGGAAATCCCAATGGATTCTTCAAAAGAATGCCCGGTTGCGAGCATGATAGGGACAATGATCAACCCTCCACCAATGCCAAAAATCCCTGATAGAATGCCAGTAAAAAGCCCTATCGCTATGTATAACGCATAAATATCCATAAAAACCCTTAAAAAAGTAAAACCCCCTCTTAAAAGAAAATTAAAAATAACCCTATTCTAATCAAATGCAAATAACCAAACCCCCCTAAACAACGCTTTTAAAAGTGGTGCTTTTATTGGTCTGTTTTGTTTTTGCAACACAAAACATGCGAATCTTCATTGGGTTCGCTGACTGAAAGATTTCTTAATTCATAAGCCAGTTTGATAGACGCCATAGCGTCATCTAAACCAAACCCCCCTTGAGCTAAAATCTGTTTGTAGCTTTCTATATACAGATTATCAAAGCCCTGCGTGAGATTGACTTCTTCGCCCTCTAGGATCATTTTATGATAAACTTTCTCTTTAGCCACTCCCATGTGTTCTGGATTGATGGAAAAAAACCACCTTATTTTGGCATGCTCTAAAAAGAGTGTCCCCCCTATGCAATCAGGCTCTTCTTTATTGATAACCTTATCTTTAACGCCTCCAAACAAATACAATAAAGTGTCAAAAATATTCACTCCCATTTGAGTGGCTAACCCCCCACTCCTATTCACATCCGCTCGCCATGAAGAAAAATACCATTTCCCTTGAACGCTGATATAAGTGAGCGTGATGTCAAACACCTTTTCAGGGTTTTTGTCTAATTCGCTCTTAATTTTTTCTTTCAAAGCCAGCGTGTCGCAATGCAAGCGTAAGGGCAAAAGACTAAACACCCTTTTTTGGTGTTTCACCTCTAAATCTTTCAATTCTTGTATTTCGCCAGGGTCTAAAACTAAGGGTTTTTCACAAATCACATGCATGCCGTTTCTTAACCCGAAACGGATGTGATCAAAATGCGTGTGCGTGGGCGTGCAAACACTCAAATAATTGATTTCTTTACCCATAGCCTTAGATTGCTCTAAATGATTTTCAAAATCTTCAATATTGGTAAAAAACTCTGATTGCGGGAAATACTCATCTAAAACCCCCACGCTATCATGAACATCAAAAGAGCAATCCAAAAAATGCCCTGTATCTCTAATCGCTTGCAAGTGCTTGGGAGCGATAAACCCCCCTGAACCAATCATAGCAAAAAGCATTCATCTTCCTTCAAGAATTTTAATCTTATGTTAGCAAAGATTAGCTTATTTAAGCTTATATTATTGGCAATTAAAACATTCCACCGATCGATCCAACACGCTTTTTTCATCTATGCTAGGGCTTTCGCTGCGCAAATAATAAGTGGATTTGAGTCCTAATTTCCAAGCGAGCGTGTAAATTTCATGCAAGGTTTTACCGCTAGCGTTTTCTATGCGTAAAAACACATTAATGCTTTGGCCTTGATCGATCCATTTTTGGCGCACGGCTGCTGCTTTAATCAAATCTTTAGCGTCAATATCATAGGCTGATGTGTAAAAATTCCAAGTTTCTACATTCAAATTAGGCACTACAACAGGAATTAGCCCGCTCAAATTTTCTTCAAACCATTTTTTCTTATAAATGGGTTCAATCGTTTGGGTTGTGCCTACTAAAATAGAAATAGAGCTTGTGGGAGCGATCGCCATCAAATAGCCATTACGCATGCCGTTGGCTTTGACTTTTTCCCTCAAACCTTGCCAATCGCAAGCGTGATTAAAAAGCCCTTTTTCGGTGAGTTTTAAGGCTTCATTATTGGCTTTATCAATGGGGAAAATCCCCTTACTCCATTCTGAATTTTCAAAATCCTTATAAACCCCTTTTTCTTTCGCTAGATTCGCGCTCGTGTCAATCGCATGGTAGCTGATTTGCTCCATTAAAGCGTCAATTTTTTCTAAATGCTCTTTAGACCCCCAAGCGATCTGATGTTCTGCGAGCATTTGCGCTTCACCCATAACCCCTAACCCTATGGCTCTATTTTTTAAATTAGTGGCTTTGACTTTGCGGTTGGGGTAGAAATTCAAATCAATCACATTGTCTAAAAGCCTAACCATGATCGGCACAACCCTTTTAATGTCTTCTTCGGTGTTGATCTTACTTAAATTAATGCTCGCTAGATTACACACCGCCGTTTGCCCGTCTTTAGCGACTTTAGTAGCGATATAGATTTGCTTGTCCTTAAGAATGTCGGTGCTAGTGAGCTTGTTGGCGCATTTAGTGATATGATTATCTGTCGTTACCAACTGCTTTTCTTCAAAAAACTCTATGGCACCATCGGTGTATTCTATTTGCATGTAATAGTGGTTAGGTGCGGTATTTTGAAAAATCTCCGTGCACAGATTGCTGGATCGAATAATGCCTGCATGAGCGTTTGGATTGCACCGATTGGCGTTATCTTTAAAGGCTAAGAAAGGCAAGCCGGCTTCAAAATAATTCATTAAGATTTTTTTCCATAAATCTTTAGCGTTAATGTATTCTTTAATGATTTTAGGATCTTTTTCATACTCTAAGTAGCGTTTTTCAAAATCCTGCCCATAAAGCTCAGTCAAATCCTTACACTCATAAGGGTCAAACAAAGTCCACATCGCATCTTCTAAAACCCTTTTCATAAACAGATCGCACACCCAAATAGCCGGGAATAAATCATGCGCTCTTCGCCTTTCATCGCCGCTATTTTTCCTTAAATCAATGAACTCCATCACATCAATGTGCCAAATTTCCAAATACACCGCAATCGCGCCCTTTCGTGTGCCTAATTGATCCACCGCAATCGCCACATCATTAGCGATTTTTAAAAAAGGGATCGTGCCAGCGCTTGCATTTTTATGCCCATCAATATAACTCCCAATAGAGCGCACCAAAGAAAAATCCCAGCCGATCCCTCCGCCGTATTTGGACAACAGCGCCATTTCCTTATAGCTGTCAAAAATCCCCTCAATATTATCCGGCGTGCTGCCAATATAGCATGAGCTTAGCTGGTGTTTGGTGGTGCGAGCGTTCGCTAGAGTGGGGGTCGCGCACATCGCTTCAAACTTGCTTAAAACTTCATAAAATTCTAAAGCGATTTTGTTGGGTTCTTGTTCGTTTTGCGCTAAAAACATCGCAATGCTCATAAACATGTGTTGGGGCAATTCAATAGGGTTGTTGTTAGAGTCTTTTAACAAATAGCGATCATACAAGGTTTTAATCCCTAAATAATTGAATTGGAAATCCCTTTCAGGCTTGATCTGGCCATTTAAAAACTCTAAATCAAATTTTTCCTTAAAGCCCTTAAGGATACGGCCCTTTTCTTCAGCGTTTTCAAAATACTCTTTCAAATGCCTATACCCTGTAAAACCACTTACTTTATGGTATAAATCATACAAAAAAAGCCTTGAGGCGACAAAGCTCCAATTAGGCGTGTCAATATCTATCTTATCCACAGCGGTTTTAATCAAAGTTTGTTGGATTTCTTCAGTAGTGATCTTGTCCCTAAATTGCAACCTCGCATCCACTTCCAGCTCACTTTGGCTCACGCCCTCTAAATTGTCCGTAGCGTCCTTAGTGTATTTTTGGATTTTTGTAATGTCCAAAGGCTCAATGCGCCCGTTTCGTTTAACCACCGTAATCAAAATTTTTCCTTAAATTTGAATTAAATCGTTTGTTTTTTAAATTTGGAATTGTATCAATAAAAAACTTAAGAAAAAGAAAAGTTCAAGTTGGATCTGTTCTATTAATGAGAATGAGTTTTAAAGTTTTTTAATTTTTTATACCCCCCTCCATTTAATGGCATTTGGGTTAAATCACCACCCTAATTTAGCACAAAGCCTAACACAAATCCCAAAAACACACACAAGGCCAAGAATGACCAAACCCTCTACAAGGAAGTTGCTAGGATGCCCGCAATACGCCGAAACCTCATGGATAGCGGCAATAAAGGGCATCGTTAAAAGCATCACATAAAAATCCCTTAGCCTTGATCCTAACACAGCGTTATAAAACGCGCCAAAAAACCTAGCCTTAAAAATGGCTTTGAGAAACCTAGGGTATCTTACTTGGAAAGATTTATAACAATCCCTACCTCGTGGGTCAAATAAAAGGTTAGACAACAAAGCCGCTATTAGACCCACTAGCCACATATAATAGCTGTATTTAGGGTCAAAAAGCGGATCGCTAGCTGAACCATTTATGTCATAAAAAATCCTAGCGTTTATGGAGATACATATCGTATAGACTAGAGCCACTGCCCATTGATATTCCCAGTCGCTCAAACGCTCTTTTGAACCATTCAAGTTCTCTTTTGTAGTATCCATGTTATTTCCTTCCCCCCATCACCTTGACTCATTTAAGATTACCAAGCATGCCCAAAACTATAGCCGTAATCATAAAAATCACGGATAGGTTCTCTTGGGGCTTGCGGTTCTCTAGTCTGAGGCTCTCTATCAACGCCACGGATATAATCTTCTACCCTATCGCCTACTTCAGACCCAATATATCCTCCTATTGCACCACCAACAAATCCGCCCATTTTATCACCAACAAAACCCCCAACACCACCCCCTATAAATTTGCCTAATTCACCCCTTGCCTCTATTTTAGGACCAGCTATAGCCGCATTAACCATTGCACCGCATAAAACCACTACACAACTAAATGCTTTTAATCCACTCATAACAAATCCTTTCATAAAATGGAGATTCAAGGCATGTTGGACACACCTTGATAAGAATATTTATACCACAACCCTATTAAAAGCATTGTTACAGATCAGCGAAATATCACAAAAATCTCAATAAGCGTTTTGTTTCTACTCAAATTACAGGATTAAAGTAAATGATTATAATATTTTAGGATTTTTCATTATTGAAGCAAATTAAGGTTTCTTAAAAAACTTAAAATACCCGTTTTCAATAATAAGAATGGGTTTTAAAGTTTTTTAATTTTTTATACCCCCTCCATTTAATGGCATTTGGGTTAAATCACCACCCTAATTTAGCACAAAGCTTAAGAAAACCTTGAAACCCCAAAATGACCAAACCCTCTACAAGGAGATTGCTAGGATGCCCGCAATACGCCGAAATTTCATGCATAGCGATAATAAAGGGTATCGTTAAAAGCATCACATAAAAATCCCTTAGCCTTGCTCCTAACACAGCGTTATAAAACGCGCCAAAAAACCTAGCCTTAAAAATGGCTTTGAGAAACCTAGGGTATCTTACTTGGAAAGATTTATAACAATCCCTACCTCGTGGGTCAAATAAAAGGTTAGACAACAAAGCCGCTATTAGACCCACTAGCCACATATAATAGCTGTATTTAGGGTCAAAAAGCGGATCGCTAGCTGAACCATTTATGTCATAAAAAATCCTAGCGTTTATGGAGATACATATCGTATAGACTAGAGCCACTGCCCATTGATATTCCCAGTCGCTCAAACGCTCTTTTGAACCATTCAAGTTCTCTTTTGTAGTATCCATGTTATTTCCTTCCCCCCATCACCTTGACTCATTTAAGATTACCAAGCATGCCCAAAACTATAGCCGTAATCATAAAAATCACGGATAGGTTCTCTTGGGGCTTGCGGTTCTCTAGTCTGAGGCTCTCTATCAACGCCACGGATATAATCTTCTACCCTATCGCCTACTTCAGACCCAATATATCCTCCTATTGCACCACCAACAAATCCGCCCATTTTATCACCAACAAAACCCCCAACACCACCCCCTATAAATTTGCCTAATTCACCCCTTGCCTCTATTTTAGGACCAGCTATAGCCGCATTAACCATTGCACCGCATAAAACCACTACACAACTAAATGCTTTTAATCCACTCATAACAAATCCTTTCATAAAATGGAGATTCAAGGCATGTTGGACACACCTTGATAAGAATATTTATACCACAACCCTATTAAAAGCATTGTTACAGATCAGCGAAATATCACAAAAATCTCAATAAGCGTTTTGTTTCTACTCAAATTACAGGATTAAAGTAAATGATTATAATATTTTAGGATTTTTCATTATTGAAGCAAATTAAGGTTTCTTAAAAAACTTAAAATACCCGTTTTCAATGTTGGTTTGAGGGGCGCGCGAAAGGCTCAACGAACCGCTAGGAATGTCTTTAGTGATGGTGGTGCCACTACCGATTAAGACATTAGAGCCGATATTTATGGGGGCGACTAGCTGGCTATCGCTCCCTATAAAGACATTTTCACCGATGATCGTTTGGTGTTTGTTTTTACCATCGTAATTGCAAGTGATCACGCCAGCCCCTACATTTGTGTTTTTCCCTATCTCACAATCCCCTAAATAGCTCAAATGCCCTGCTTTAGCACCTTGAAGTTTGGCGTTTTTAGTTTCTACAAAATTCCCCACACGGCTGTTACAAATCACGCTTTTAGGGCGTGCATGGGCAAACGGCCCCACACTGCTATTAACAATTTGGCTCTCTTCTATCACGCTATAGGCCTTAATATGCGCATTTTCTATCAAGCAATTCCCGCTCAAACGCACCCCTTGCTCTAAAACGCACTCCCCCTTAAAATTCACGCCTTTTTCTAAATAAATACTACCAGGCAATTGCATCACTACCCCCAAATCCATGGCGTTTTTCCGCAGTCTTTCTAGCATGATTTCTTCAGCCTTCGCCCTTTCTGTTTGGCTATTCACCCCTAAAAAGCACTCTTCTTCTAAAAAAATAGCGTCAATTGTTTCGTTTTCGTTGATTCCTAGGGCGATTAAATCCGTGAGGTAATATTCTTTTTGGGCGTTTTGGTCATGGAGCTTGGGTAAGTATTTTTCTAAAAACTCCCTTTCAAACCCATACACGCCAGCATTCACGCTTTTAATGGTTTTTTCTTTGGTATTAGCGTCCTTTTCTTCTACAATCTTTTTAACCTGATAATCTTCTAAAATAACGCGCCCATAACCTTTAGGGTCAGCCAAATGGAGTAAGCCTATAGCGTTATTATGGCTTTCTAATAAGGGGGCGAGAGCGTCTTTAGTGATTAAGGGCATGTCCGCATTCAAAATCAAAACCCGCTCATGTTTCGTGGGGATAGGCGTTTTATCTTCTTGCATGATGGCCCCACCTGTTCCTGAATATTTTTCCACGATTTGAGTGTGGAAAATTACGCCCTTAAAACGCTTCAATACCGCTTCTTTAATGCGTTCTTGTTGGTGGTGCAAGATAAGATGCACATCATCGCTGATTGAAAAAGCCGTTTCTAAAATGTAAAACAACATAGGCTCCCCGCAAATCGTGTGTAAAGTTTTAGGCAGGCTAGAATGCATGCGAGTGCCTTTACCAGCGGCCAGTATGATGACAGAAAGCATTAAAATCCTTAAACTTATTTTAGGGAATTTTAACATGCCTTATCTTATAATTTGGCTTCGTTTTTATCAAAGATTTAAGGCTAGAATTTTGCGTTTTTTCATTTTTTTAATCCTCATTTGCCCTTTAATATGCCCTTTAATGAGCGCTGATAGCGCATTGCCCAGCGTCAATCTCTCTTTAAACGCTCCTAATGATCCTAAACAGCTTGTAACCACCCTTAATGTCATCGCCCTGCTCACGCTGTTAGTTTTAGCCCCATCATTGATTTTAGTGATGACGAGTTTCACCCGTTTGATCGTGGTGTTTTCTTTTTTAAGGACCGCTTTAGGCACGCAACAAACCCCACCCACTCAAATTTTAGTCTCGCTCTCTTTGATATTGACTTTTTTCATCATGGAACCTAGCTTGAAAAAGGCTTATGATACAGGGATTAAGCCTTATATGGATAAAAAGATTTCTTACACCGAAGCGTTTGAAAAAAGCACTCTGCCTTTCAAAGAATTCATGCTTAAAAACACACGAGAAAAGGATCTAGCGCTTTTTTTTAGGATTAGAAACCTCCCCAACCCTAAAACCCCTAATGAGGTGAGTTTGAGCGTTTTAATCCCAGCATTTATGATAAGCGAGTTGAAAACAGCGTTTCAAATCGGCTTTTTACTCTACTTGCCTTTTTTGGTGATTGATATGGTGATCAGCTCTATTTTAATGGCGATGGGCATGATGATGCTCCCGCCTGTAATGATTTCTCTGCCTTTTAAAATTTTAGTGTTTATTCTGGTAGATGGGTTTAATTTATTGACCGAAAATTTAGTGGCGAGTTTTAAAATGGTTTAATATTAAAAGCATTCAAGCGATAAAAGCTTGAAGCTAGTTTAAAACTCATAATTCAAATACGCTGTAATGGATCTCCCTGGTGCTGGCTCTCTTCCTGTAGGGCTTGTGCCAATTCCCCTAAAGTAATACTTCATGTTGAAAAGGTTATTGATTTGCAAGCTCCCTGTAATTTTATGCCTACCGCTTTGCCATAAAACTGAGCTTACTTGAACATTCAACACAAAATACAAGGGCAATAACCCCACTGAATTACAACCATACTCTAGTCCCCCTGTGTATTCTGGGTTTAAAGGCAGGCACACGGTTTGGCTTTTGGCTTGATTGAGCATGGAACTATAGGCGCGACTATAGAAATAGCTACTAATACCAAAAGTCGTGTGCTTGTAAGTATACATCATGTCAAATATGAATTGGTTAGGACTCACATAAGGCAAACGCTTCCCTTTAATGTCAAAGGGTTTATTGACAATACCTGTAAAATAATAAGCAATATCATCAGCGTTAGAAGTGATGCGCGCATCAATGTAAGTGTAAGCCACATGAAATTGCAAACCCCTAATTGGCGCGTAATACAATTCCAATTCCACCCCTTGACTCCTAGCGTTGATAGGCTGTGGGCTATAGCCTCCCGCATAGTAACGATTGGCAAAAATCACAAAATAATTGGTATTAAAGCTCAATAGATTTTTATAACTATAGCGTTGCCCTACTTCAATTTCATTAAAAATTTGGTTGTAATTAGTCCTACTAATGCCTAGCATTGTATGTTGCGGGGGGATAAAACTGCGGCGGTAGTTCGCATACCATATCCAATTTTCCATAGGTTTATAGCCAATGTTAAGGCCGGGACTCCATTCGTTTTGACGCTTTTTGGTAATATTCCATACAGAAAAATCATGCTTTTCTGGCTCTTTGTTGGTATAGTTCAAAAAAGTGTATCTAATGCCTGGAGTTATCACCAATTTAGAATCAAAAAGCTCTATTTTATCGCTCAACCATACCGCTGTATAGTTGTTAAACAAGTCTTGATTGTTGCTGGGTGTTTTAGAAAGAACAAAAGGAGGCATGCGGCACACCCCATTAAAAATATCGGTTTTTTCGCATGTGCTTTGATCCAATCTAAAATACATATCCATTGTCATAAAACGCATGCCCACATTAAAGGTTTGCTTAACTTTATTGGTATTGACAACTAAATTCAAATTAGGCTCAAATGCGTTCATTATATAACGCCTTAAATGATCAAAGATAAAAAATCCTGCATAGTTTTGATCGGTATAAACAGGGCCTAATTTAGGATTGGTATTGACATTCAAAAAATTAGAATCAAATTGAAAATCCCTTGACATGTCATGCCCATAGTAGCTAAAAGTGAAATCCCCACCTATTTTATCCGTATCCCCAAAAAAGTTTTGATACACAGCTCCCCATCGCTTCGCTCTCCCGCTTTTATTGTTATTAGGGCGGTTGTTTTGAAAACGATTTTGATTATAAGCGGCTATGCCTAAAGTTCCGGGGTCTGCCATAAAGTAATTATAGTATTGGAAAAAAGCAGTGATCTTATTATTATCATTGATTTGATACAAGGAATCTAGCATGTAGTTTTGAATGTTCGTAGGGCTGTTGTATCTAAACCCTTGCCCTTTAAGCCAGTTGGCTTGAGCTTGGATTCCAAAATGCTTATTCATCATGCCTCCTGTTCTTAAATAAGTGTCAAAAAGCATGTTATTAGCTAAGCTCTTGTCAAGGTTTTTAGAATTTTGATTGAAAAAGCCCCCATTTTCAGATTTGCCCCAAAAAGTGGCCCTCTCGCTCACCTGACTCTCCCACTTGGTAGGAATGCCCTTAGTGATCACATTAATCACACCGCCAAAAACATTAGGGCCATAACGCACGCTCTCCCCACCCTTGGTTACGCTGATTCTATCAACAGATTGAAAGGTTACAGGGAAAATAGGAATGCTGATATCAACATAGGGCGCAACATAAATAGGGATCCCATTGACTAAAACCATAGCCGTATTGGAATGCCCTGAACTCCCCCCACCAAACCCCCTAACAGAAAAGCTAGGCACAGCTCCAATACCCGTAGCGTTTCTAATATGCACGCCTGGCACATTTTGCAAAGCTTCTTCAATGCTTTGATTCGCACTTTTAGTGAGTTGCTTGTTAGAAATCACCGTGCGAGAACCCATATAGTTTCTCACTTCCTTGCTCCTCCAGCTTAAAGGCGCTTCTTTATCGTTAGCCACCCCTGAAGCTTCTACCCTTTCCAAATTATGAGTTTTCATGCCATGCACACTATAACTCAAAACAACCAAAGAGACTAAAATTCTTTTCATTTACCACCTTTTATGAAAAATGTTCCTTTTTTTACAATAAGGCGAAATTTATAATAATTATTATTAGTTTTAGCTTAAATTTTGAGACAATTATTATTTAAATTAAATTTAATTGGCTTTTTTGTCAAAAATGCCGATTGATGCGAATGTTTATAGAAAAGATTGGGAGAAAAATAAAAATAAAATTTTTTTAATATTTCTAATGGGGTGAATTTTGAACAAATAAAGGGTTTTTAAACCCTTTTTTACGGCTAGCCATTAAATCAAAATTTGAGTCGCATAAAAAGCTATCAAGGAAAACGCATACGCTACAACGGTTGTGAAGATGAACAAATACGCTACAAACTTGATCCCCCCAGCTTCCCTACCAAAAGTAATGGTCGCTGCAAAACAAGGGATATAAAACATCACAAACACGATAAAAGCGATCCCGCTAGGCACGCTGACTTCTTTTCTTAAAATCTCTCTAAAAGCGTCAGATTTTTCATTTTGATCCCCTAAAGAAAACAACACCCCCAAAGTAGAAACCACCACCTCTTTAGCCATAAATCCGGTTACAAGCGAGACGCTCAAACGCCAATCAAAATCCATAGGGCTAAAGACTTTTTCTAAATACGCCCCACCTCTTCCTACAACGCTGTTTTTTAAATTCTTTTGATCCAATTTGGTTTTTAATTCTTTTAATTTTTCTTCTTTAGCTTCGCTTGAAAGAGTGGTGTCTTTATCCACTAATAAGCTTTCTTGTTTATAAGTTTTCATAGCCGCATCGCTTTTAGGGTATTGAGACATAAACCAGATTAAAATCGCTCCCACTAAAATATAAGTCCCAGCCTTTTTAAGGTAAGAAAGCGATTTGGTATAGATACTGAAATAGACCATTCTCCAACTGGGAAAGCGGTATTTGGGCATTTCCATAATAAAGGATTCGGTCTGTCCTTTAAACACGCTTAATTTGAGCAATTTGGCCATCACTAACGCCACAACCGCTCCCAAAATATAAATACAAAACAGCACAAACCCCGCGCTTGAAGAAGGGAAAAACGAGCCTACAAACAGCACATAAATAGGGAGTCTTGCCGAGCAGCTCATAAAACCGATCACAAAAAGCGTGATCAATCGTTCGTTATAGTTTTGTAAGGTTCTTGTCGCCATGTAAGCGGGCACAGAGCAGCCAAAACCGGTGATTAAAGGGATAAAACTCTTCCCATGCAAGCCAAATTTATGCAAGATCCCATCTAACAAAAACGCTACCCTACTCATATAGCCTGTCGTTTCTAGTAAAGAAATCCCAAAATACAACACCACAATTAAAGGCAAGAATGAAACCGTCGCTCCCACTCCCCCAATAATGCCATCGCCCACCAAAGACGCTAAATCTTCATTAGCCACATTTTCTTTAACGCTATCGCTCAAAAATTTAAACCCCTCTTCAAGCGCTTTTTGCACTCCCCCCCCTATTAAAAAGCTCAAGGAAAAAATGATAAACATAAACCCTAAAAAAATGAAAATCCCATAACGAGGGTGCATTAAGATCTTATCAATCTTATAAGTGTGTTCAAAGCTCGCATTTTGTTTGTCTTCACTGATCACTAATTGAGCGATTCTTTGAGCGCTCTGGCTGTATTTTAAAGACTCCTTAAAACTTTGAGATGGGACTTTTATACTTTCATTGTTTGTGGTGTTTTGAGAATAAAGCCTGACAATTTCATCTAATAAAAGCTCTGTATTCAAGCGATCTTCTTTGGATCTTGTGCTTGTAGGCACGCACACAACCCCTAATTCTTGAGAAAGCTTTTCTGTATTGATTTTAATGCCTTCTTTTTGCGCCTCATCCCACATGTTGAGCGCAAGAAGCATTTTTTTATTCGTGTCTAACAGCTGCACGCTTAAAGCTAAATTGCGTTCTAAATTGGTGGAATCCACCACATTAAGAATGAGATCGTATTGCCCTTTTTCTAAAAAATCTTTAGTAACCTTTTCTTCAGTGGTGAAGTCATTGAGTGCGTAAGTGCCAGGTAAATCAATGATAGTGATTTGACGCTCTTTATGAATCAAACTCACTTCCATTTTATCCACGGTAACCCCGGCAAAATTCCCCACTTTCAAATGGGCGTTGCTCAAAGCGTTGATAAGGGAGGATTTCCCCACATTAGGTTGGCCCACAAGAGCGACAATGATTTCTTCCACTTCCAATTCTCCAAATAAGTTTTTTAATTTTTGGTTATATAGTTTTGATATTAAAAATTGGCACTATAGCGCTATAAGACTAATTGTTATATAATAAAAGCGAAACAAGAATGTTAAAAGGCGAAAGGAGCGTGTAATGTTGTGCGTGTTTGATATAGAAACCATTCCTAGCGTGAGCTTGTGTAAAGAGCATTTTCAATTAGAAGAAAATGATGCGTTAAAAATCTGTGAACGGAGTTTTGAAAAGCAAAAAGAAAAAAGCGGGAGCGAGTTTTTGCCTCTTTATTTGCATGAAATTATCTCTATTGCAGCGGTCATAGGCGATGATTATGGGAAGTTTCTCAAAGTGGGGAATTTTGGTCAAAAACACGAAAACAGAGAAGATTTTGCGAGCGAAAAAGAGCTTTTAGAGGACTTTTTCAAATACTTTAATGAAAAGCAACCGCGCTTGATAAGCTTCAATGGCAGAGGTTTTGATATTCCCCTACTCACGCTCAAAGCCCTTAAATACAATTTAACTTTAGACGCTTTTTACAACCAAGAAAACAAATGGGAAAATTACCGCGCGCGCTATAGCGAGCAGTTTCATTTGGATTTAATGGATAGCTTGAGCCATTATGGATCCGTTAGGGGGTTGAATTTAAATGGCGTTTGCTCTATGATGAATATTCCTGGTAAATTTGATGTGAGCGGGGATTTGGTGCATGCGATTTATTACAACCCACAATTAAGCCAAAAGGAGAAAAAAGGCATTATTGATAGCTATTGCCAAAGCGATGCGCTTAACACTTACTGGCTTTTTTTAAAATACGAAGTGTTAAAAGGCGCTTTAAATAAGGAGCAATACCTTGGATTATTGAGCGATTTTTTAGAAAAATTCCCTAAAGAAAAATCCTATTCAAGCGTTTTTATTAACGCTTTAGAGAAAGAGATTAGGGAGTTTGCTTAAAACTCTATGATTATAGAAACAATCTATCTAATATTTTTAATAAAGAGTCTTTTATGCCTACAATATCAAAAAATAAACCATATAGTTTTATTAAAAACCTTGAGTTTTACACAATTAAACATATTAAGGATATGGGTTCTAACCCTAGCGAAGACCATTTAAATAAATTGCTAGAATTGTTTAAACAAGATTTAAGTATTGATCTAAAAAGAGAGATAGTAAGCTCTATTGGTAGGCAACTTGATGATGATATTATTTATAATTTTTTAAAGCAAGAAGCTTTTAAAGAACATTACATGGAAGTTGTTTATCAATTTTTACGCACTGCTTTATATAAATCTAAGGATATGCGATTCGCAAAATTATGCGATGACTTGTTGCAATACTATCAAAATGAAAACATGCAAAAAATGAAACAATACTATGACTATCGCCACACCAAAAAACCACCTTTAAAAATTATAGAAAATATTATTAAAAAACCTTCTTTATTAATTGGGGATAATGCACAAACGCTCAATAAAATCGCCCCTAATTCTATCAATCTTATTTTTACTTCACCACCTTACTATAATGCTAGAATTTATAGTGATTATAAAAATTACAAAGATTATCTAAATGCCATGTCTCAAAGTTTAAAGGCTTGTTTTAGAGTGTTAGAAGAGGGGCGTTTTATTATCATTAATGTTTCACCTGTGATCACCAAGAGAGCTGGGCGTGAGTTTGAAAGCGTGCGTTATCCTATTCATTTTGATTTCCATCAAATTTTAATTGACAATGGATTTTACTTTGTAGATGAAATCCTATGGATTAAACCTGATTTTAGTGTGCCTAATCGTATTGGAGGATATTTACAAAATAAAAAACCTTTAGGATACAAGCCTAATTGTGTGAGTGAAAGTTTGTTAGTTTATCGTAAAAAAGCCCCTTTTCTACTAGATAAAAATATTAAAATAGCTGAAAAACGATTAAAACCAAGCAAACAAAATAATACTTTATTTGGAAAAAAAGAATTGCCTATAGAAACTACCAATTGTTGGTATATTACTCCCAAGTCTAGTAAAGACCATCCGGCTGTATTCCCTGAAAGTCTTTGTGAAAGAGTGCTAAATTACTACTCTTTTGAAAATGAAGTTGTATGTGACCCTTTTGCCGGTAGTGGCACTTTTGGAATGGTTGCAAAATCTATGGGGCGTATTCCTTTATTATGTGAACAACATCCAAAATATGCTCAAAATCTAATCAAACTTGGTTTTAAGGAAATCTAAAAATGAATTTTAATGAATTAGCTTTAAATCATACGATTAATTTACTCTTAAAAGGAAAAGATTATAGAGAAGTAGTTCTAAACACTATTAACACAGAGTTTTTAGATTTTGCTATATCTTTTTTTAAAGATATTATTTACACAAAAATGCATGATAAATCTATAGATTTTAGTTGGTATCAGCAATATGTTATGAATAATAAAGATCCAAAAGATATAGCCATTCTGTGCGGAACCAATATCAAAACCATTTTTAATACTTATGGGACTTCTACTAAAGAAGTTGTTTTAGATATTGCACAAAATAATTTAAAATATCTATATGAAATATTGCAGAACTTAGAAAATAACAATATGGCAGATTTAGGTATCAATATTAAAATTACCTATAAGGATATTAGTGTTAATTTAGATTTAAAAGAAAGCTTGCTTGTTATTAATGCTTTAGCAACCAAGAAAATTGCTTTGAGAGGAAGTGCATATTCTATGATAGGTAAAAGAATTGAAAAGCCTTTAATGTTAGAATTGTGTAAGCGTTGCGGTATTTCAGAAAGTCATATTGATGCAACTAATTTTAAGAAAGACAAAAAATTGGAGTATGATAGAGAAGTAGATTTTAAACTTTATAATAAGGATAGGAGTAAAGTTTATAGGGTAGAAGTTAAATTAATGAGTAAAGGCAATCCCGAAAGTGCTGATGCGGTCATTGCAAGAGATACAGATATTTTTATAGCTTATACCCTAAGCGAACAGAATAAACAACAGCTTGAAAATTTAAATATTGTTTATTTAGAACTAAAAAATAATTCCAATATTCTATTAGATTTTAAAAAACTCTGTAAGCGTTTAGATATACCATTAATAAATCATGCATGAAACTTATATTCTATTTATTTAAGATGTTGTGAATTTTAGAGAAACTATCTATTGAAATTTTTCAAAAACCCCTAAAAATATTTTTTATGATTGTGGGAAAATTACCGCGCACGCTATAGCGAGCAGTTTCATTTGGATTTAATGGATAGCTTGAGCCATTATGGATCCGTTAGGGGGTTGAATTTAAATGGCGTTTGCTCTATGATGAATATTCCTGGTAAATTTGATGTGAGCGGGGATTTGGTGCATGCGATTTATTACAACCCACAATTAAGCCAAAAGGAGAAAAAAGGCATTATTGATAGCTATTGCCAAAGCGATGCGCTTAACACTTACTGGCTTTTTTTAAAATACGAAGTGTTAAAAGGCGCTTTAAATAAGGAGCAATACCTTGGATTATTGAGCGATTTTTTAGAAAAATTCCCTAAAGAAAAATCCTATTCAAGCGTTTTTATTAACGCTTTAGAGAAAGAGATTAGGGAGTTTGCTTAAAACTCTATAACTCCCTATTAAACTCCTATTGAAACCTTATTGGATAATCAAAACTAAAATATAGGTATTTATACCAACAAGATAGACTATAGCTTAAAATCTAATAATGATAGTTTTAAACCAATTTGTATTGAATGTAAATAATATTTTTGTGAAAAAAATAAACGGATCGCACTCAATCTAAAACAAAACCTAAAACAAAATCAAACCTGTTAGGGTGTCAATCACCTAAAAGTGATACTATGGATTAACAAATCAACTTAAAGGTAAAGACATGAATGAAGTGGTTGTAGTGGCGGCAAAACGAAGCGCAGTGGGGAGTTTTTTAGGCTCTCTAAAGAGCGTGGGTGCTAGAGAAATGGGCGCTGTCGTGCTTAAAGACGCTTTGAAGGCGAGCGGTCTTAAGCCTAGCGATGTGGATTCTGTCATTTTAGGCAATGTTTTATCCGCTGGTTTGGGTCAAAATATCGCCAGACAGATCCAACTGGACGCTGGCATACCGAATGATAGGAACGCTTTTAGCGTCAATATGGTTTGTGGATCGTCTATGAAAGCCATTCAATTAGCGCATGACAGCATCATGCTTGGGCGCGATGAGGTGGTGGTGTGCGGTGGCGTGGAGAATATGAGTGCAGCCCCCTATTTGTCGTTTGACATGCGAGATGGGAAAAGAATGGGGAATGCGAACATGATAGATTCCATGATCCATGACGGATTATGGGATGCGTTCAATGATTACCACATGGGGATCACCGCTGATAATGTCGCTCAAGCATACCACATCAGCCGAGAAGAGCAAGATGCTTTCGCGCTCCAATCGCAACGCAAAGCAAGAGTCGCCATTAATGCAGGGAAATTCCAAGAAGAGATCACGCCCATTGAAATAGCGAATAAAAAAGGCGTGGTTGTTTTTAAAGAAGACGAATACCCTAGAGAAACGACGCTAGAATCCCTTGCAAAGCTCAAACCCGCTTTCAAAAAAGACGGATCGGTAACGGCAGGAAATTCATCAGGGATCAATGATGGCGCGAGTATTATCATTTTATGCAGTGCTCAAAAAGCGCAAAAATTGGGCTTAAGAACAATGGCGGCTATCAAGGGGTTTGGTTTGGGTGGTTGCAGTCCGGATATAATGGGGATATGCCCTAGCATCGCTATTAAAAACAATCTTAAAAATGTCAAAATGAATCTCAATGACATCAATCTTTTTGAACTCAATGAAGCTTTCGCCGCGCAAAGCATAGCCGTATTAAAAGAGCTTGAATTAAACCCTAATATCGTGAATGTGAATGGAGGCGCGATAGCTATTGGCCACCCTATTGGTGCAAGCGGCGCTAGGATTTTAGTAACTTTATTGCATGAAATGAAAAGAAGCGCTCATAGCGTGGGTTGCGCGTCATTGTGTGTGGGTGGCGGACAAGGGCTATCAGTAGTAGTGGAACAAAAATAAGGAGAATGAGATGAACAAGGTTATAACCGATTTAGACAAAGCATTGAGCGGGTTAAAAGACGGGGACACTATTTTAGTGGGCGGTTTTGGGCTGTGCGGGATACCCGAATACGCCATTGATTACATTTATAAGAAAGGCATCAAGGATTTGATTGTCGTGAGCAATAATTGCGGCGTTGATGATTTTGGGCTTGGCATTCTTTTAGAAAAAAAGCAGATTAAAAAGATTATCGCTTCCTATGTGGGGGAGAATAAGATTTTTGAATCGCAAATGCTGAACGGAGAAATTGAAGTCGTTTTGACACCACAAGGCACGCTGGCTGAAAACTTGCGCGCTGGAGGGGCTGGGATACCCGCTTACTACACCCCAACCGGAGTTGGGACTCTGATCGCTCAAGGCAAGGAATCAAGGGAGTTTAACGGCAAGGAGTATATTTTAGAAAGAGCGATAACGGGCGATTACGGGCTTATCAAAGCCTATAAAAGCGACACTCTTGGGAACTTGGTGTTTAGAAAAACGGCTAGAAACTTTAATCCCTTGTGCGCGATGGCGGCAAAAATATGCGTCGCTGAAGTGGAAGAAATTGTCCCGGCCGGGGAATTAGACCCAGATGAAATACACTTGCCAGGAATCTATGTGCAACACATCTATAAGGGCGAGAAATTTGAAAAACGGATAGAAAAAATCACAACAAGGAGCGCGAAATGAGAGAGGCTATCATTAAAAGAGCGGCAAAGGAATTGAAAGAGGGCATGTATGTGAATTTAGGGATAGGCTTGCCCACGCTTGTGGCTAATGAAGTGAGCGGGATGAATATTGTTTTCCAAAGCGAGAACGGGCTATTAGGGATTGGCGCTTACCCTTTAGAGGGGGGCGTTGATGCGGATCTCATTAATGCAGGCAAGGAAACCGTGACCGTGGTGCCGGGCGCTTCGTTTTTCAACAGCGCGGATTCGTTTGCGATGATTCGTGGGGGGCATATTGATTTAGCGATTTTAGGAGGGATGGAAGTCTCACAAAATGGGGATTTGGCTAATTGGATGATCCCTAAAAAGCTCATAAAAGGCATGGGAGGGGCTATGGATCTGGTGCATGGCGCTAAAAAAGTGATTGTCATCATGGAGCATTGCAACAAATACGGGGAGTCTAAAGTGAAAAAAGAATGCTCATTGCCCTTAACAGGAAAAGGCGTGGTGCATCAATTGATAACGGATTTAGCGGTGTTTGAGTTTTCCAATAATGCCATGAAGTTAGTGGAATTGCAAGAAGGTGTCAGCCTTGATCAAGTGAAAGAAAAAACAGAAGCTGAATTTGAAGTGCGCTTATAGCTTATAAAAGGGGTGTTGATGTTTTTATTAAGGCATTTGACTTCAGCATGCGTGTTTTTGGCGTCTAAATGTTTGCCGGACTCTTTTGTCTTGGTCGCTCTTTTATCGTTTATCGTGTTTGTTCTTGTTTATGGTTTGACAGGGCAAGACGCTTTTTCTGTCATTTCTAGTTGGGGGAATGGCACTTGGACGCTTTTAGGTTTTTCTATGCAAATGGCTCTTATTTTGGTGTTGGGTCAGGCTCTGGCTAGCGCTAAATTAGTCCAAAAACTTTTAAAATATCTAGCGTCTTTACCTAAAGGGTATTATACGGCTTTATGGTTGGTTACCTTTTTGTCATTAATCGCTAATTGGATCAACTGGGGTTTTGGCTTAGTGATCAGTGCGATTTTTGCAAAAGAGATCGCCAAAAATGTTAAAGGGGTGGATTACAGGCTGCTTATTGCTAGCGCTTATTCGGGTTTTGTCATCTGGCATGGGGGCTTATCAGGCTCTATCCCTTTAAGCGTTGCCACCCAAAATGAAAATCTATCCAAAATAAGCGCTGGGGTGATTGAAAAAGCTATTCCCATCAGTCAGACGATTTTTTCTGCATATAATTTAATCATCATAGGGATCATTCTTGTAGGGTTACCCTTTTTAATGGCAATAATCCACCCTAAAAAGGAAGAAATCATTGGGATTGATGCAAAGCTTTTAAAAGACGAATACAAGGAAACAGAACTCATTGATCACCAACAAGACAAAACGATCGCGCATTTTTTGGAAAACAGCGCTTTGCTTTCTTATCTTTTGGTTTTTTTGGGTTTTGGGTATCTTGGTATTTATTTTTTTAAAGGAGGAGGGCTTAGTTTAAATATTGTCAATACGATTTTCCTTTTTTTAGGGATTTTGCTCCATAAAACCCCTTTAGCTTATGTGAAAGCGATCAATTATTCCGCTAGGAGCGTGGCTGGGATTTTATTGCAATTCCCTTTTTATGCTGGGATTATGGGAATGATGGCAAGCCATAGCGTGGGGGGTCATTCTTTAGCGCAAATGCTTTCTTTAGCCTTCACGCACATCGCTAATGAAAAAACTTTCGCGCTCATGACTTTTTTGAGCGCAGGGATTGTCAATATTTTCATCCCCTCTGGCGGAGGGCAATGGGCGATTCAAGCTCCTATCATGCTCCCTGCAGGGCAAAGCTTGGGGGTGGATCCGGGCGTGGTTTCTATGGCTATCGCTTGGGGAGACGCTTGGACGAATATGATACAGCCTTTTTGGGCTTTGCCCGCTTTAGCCATTGCAGGTTTGGGCGCTAAAGATATTATGGGCTATTGCGTTTTGACTTTAATTTTTGTAGGCTTAGTCGTGTGTGGGGTGTTTTATTTTTTAGTGTGAGTTTTTTATGCCTAAAACCACGCTCTTTTCAATGGGGTAGAATTTCTCTTTTACCCTTTAAACGCTCTTGCAATTAAGCCTTATTTCGTTACAATAACCCCATAATAACCTAAGAGGAAGTGTTTTGTTTTTCAAATTCATTTTATGTTTATTATTAGGAACGTTTGCATGGGCAAAAGAGGATATTCTTACCCCATTAACGCCCTCTAAACGCTATTCTATCAATTTGATGACTGAAAATGATGGTTATATCAACCCTTACATTGATGAGTATTATACCGCAGGCAACCAAATAGGCTTTTCTACTAAAGAGTTTGATTTTTCTAAAAATAAAGCGATGAAATGGACTTCGTATTTAGGGTTTTTCAATAAAAGCCCTAGGGTTACTCGTTTTGGCATTTCTCTCGCCCAAGACATGTATACCCCTTCACTTGAAAACAGAAAACTGGTGCATTTGCATGACAACCACCCTTATGGAGGGTATTTGAGGGTGAATTTGAATGTGTATAACCGCCATCAAACTTTTATGGAGTTATTCACGCTTTCTTTAGGCGCAACAGGGCAAGATTCTTTGGCCGCTCAAACGCAGCGTCTCATTCATAAATGGGGTCATGACCCCCAATTTTATGGCTGGAACACGCAGCTCAAAAACGAATTTATCTTTGAATTGCACTACCAATTGCTCAAAAAAGTCCCCCTTTTAAAGACTCGTTTTTTTTCTATGGAGTTAATGCCTGGGTTTAATGTGGAATTGGGTAATGCGAGGGATTATTTCCAACTCGGCTCGCTCTTTAGGGCTGGGTATAACCTAGACGCTGATTATGGGGTCAATAAGGTCAATACCGCTTTTGATGGAGGCATGCCTTATAGCGATAAATTTTCCGTCTATTTTTTTGTAGGGGCTTTTGGGCGCTTCCAACCCCTTAACATCTTCATTCAAGGCAATAGCCCTGAAACTAGGGGCATTGCTAATTTGGAATACTTTGTTTATGCCAGTGAAATAGGAGCGGCTATGATGTGGCGCAGCTTTAGGGTGGCTTTTACGATTACCGATATTAGTAAAACCTTTCAATCCCAGCCTAAACACCACCAAATCGGCACTTTAGAATTGAATTTTGCCTTTTGATTTAATAATAGGTTTAATATTTTTTATCCCTATATGATATTTTTTTGAATGAACTTATTACTATTATTCACTTCACACACTAAATTTTCACTGATTGGCTTAAAAAAAAAAAAAAAACGATTTCCATTTTAAAATCTGTCCTATAATTCAAACAGGTTACCTTGATAGGTTACCTTGAACAACACTTTAATACTAAGGAGTCTAAAAAATGAAAGACGCAAGAGTTCAGGTGATGGGTATTGATGCCGGCGGCACCATGACGGACACATTTTTTGTGAAAGAAAATGGCAGTTTCGTAGTTGGTAAAGCCCAAAGCAACCCAGAAGATGAGAGCTTAGCTATTTACAATAGCTCACAAGACGCTTTATCGCACTGGAAATCAGATGTGAATAAGGTTTATCCAGAGTTGGTCACTTGCGTGTACTCAGGCACGGCGATGCTCAATCGGGTTGTCCAAAGGCGTGGGATGGAAGTGGGCCTAATTTGCAATAAGGGTTTTGAACAAATGCATTCTATGGGCAGGGCGTTGCAATCCTACTTGGGGTATGCACTAGAAGAAAGATTGCACATCAACACGCACAAGTATGATGATCCGCTGATTCCTTTAAAAAGGATTAGAGGCGTTACAGAAAGAACCGATGTCAAGGGGCAAGTGGTTATCCCAGTGCGCCAAGAAGAGGTTAAAGTTGCTGTTAAGGAGCTTTTAGAAGCAGGTGCAAAGGCCATTGTGATTTGCTTGTTGCAATCTCATAAAAACGCTGAAAGCGAGCGGATCGTTAGAGATATAGCGTTAAAAGAGATTGAAAAGTTGGGTAAAAATATTCCCGTATTCGCTTCGGTGGATTACTACCCTCAAAGAAAAGAAAGCCACAGAATGAACACCACTATCTTAGAAGCTTATGCGGCTGAGCCAAGCAGACAAACTCTCTCTAAAGTCAGCAACCGCTTCAAAGAGCATGGCGCTAAATTCGATCTTCGTGTGATGGCAACGCATGGAGGCACCATTAGCTGGAAAGCTAAGGAGCTCGCTAGGACTATTGTGAGCGGCCCTATTGGAGGCGTGATCGGATCTAAATTGCTAGGCGAAACGCTTGGTTATGACAATATTGCATGCAGCGATATTGGTGGCACGAGCTTTGATATGGCGCTTATCGTTAAGAGCAATTTCAACATCGCTTCTGACCCTGATATGGCGCGCCTTGTTTTATCTCTACCGCTTGTGGCTATGGATTCCGTTGGTGCAGGTGCTGGGAGTTTTGTGCGCATTGATCCGCACAGCCGATCTGTCAAACTAGGGCCTGACAGTGCGGGGTATAGAGTTGGCACTTGTTGGAAAGACAGCGGATTAGACACGGTTTCAGTAACCGATTGCCATATTGTTTTAGGCTATTTGAACCCGGATAATTTCTTAGGCGGTTTGATTAAATTAGATGTGGATAGGGCTAAAAAACACATTAAAGAGCAAATCGCTGATCCGCTAGGCATTAGCGTAGAAGATGCAGCTGCTGGCGTGATTGAGCTACTTGATTTGGAGCTTAAAGAATACTTGCGATCCAACATTAGCGCTAAAGGGTATAGCCCATCTGATTTTGTGTGCTTTTCGTATGGTGGCGCGGGGCCTGTGCATACCTATGGCTATACAGAAGGTTTAGGGTTTAAGGATGTGGTAGTGCCTGCATGGGCGGCTGGATTTAGTGCTTTTGGTTGCGCTTGCGCTGATTTTGAATACAGATACGACAAGAGCGTGGATATTGCCATTCCGCAGTATTCTTCAGACAAGTCAAAAGTAGAAGCATGCAAAATCATTCAAGACGCATGGGATGAATTGACTCTCAAAGTGATTGAAGAGTTCAAGATCAATGGCTTTTCTCAAAAAGATGTGATCTTAAGACCTGGATACAGGATGCAGTATATGGGGCAATTGAATGACTTAGAGATCACTTCTCCTGTGTTAAAAGCTACAAGCGTGGCTGATTGGGAAGAGATTGTCAAAGAATATGAAAAAACCTACGCTCGTGTTTATTCTGAATCAGCGTGTTCTCCAGAGCTTGGTTTTAGCGTGACCGGTGTGATCATGCGTGGTGTTGTGGCTACGCAAAAACCTGTGATTCCGGTTGAAAAAGAGCATGGCGCTACGCCCCCAAAAGAAGCCAAAATAGGCGTTAGAAAATTCTATCGGCATAAAAAATGGGTGGATGCAGATGTGTGGCAAATGGAAAAATTATTGCCTGGAAATGAAGTCATAGGGCCTGCGATCGTGGAATCAGATGCGACCACTTTCGTGATACCCAAAGGCTTTGCGACAAAACTAGACAAACACCGATTGTTCCACTTGAAAGAAATTAAATAAAGGAGTTCAAAATGGCAAATTTATTGAAAAACGGCAAAACTTTAAAACAAGCTAGAGATGAAATTCTAGCCAGGACAGAAAAAACAGGGCATTATAATGGTCTCAAAAAACTAGAGTTTAAAGAAAGAGATCCGATCGGTTATGAGAAGATGTTCTCTAAACTAAGGGGCGGTATCGTGCATGCTAGAGAAACAGCTAAAAGGATTGCGGCTAGCCCTATTGTTGAGCAAGAGGGTGAGTTGTGCTTCACGCTTTATAACGCTGTGGGCGATAGCGTGCTGACTTCTACGGGTATCATTATCCATGTAGGCACTATGGGATCAGCTATCAAATACATGGTAGAGAATAATTGGGAAGATAACCCCGGTATCAATGACAAGGATATTTTCACCAATAACGACTGCGCGATTGGGAATGTGCACCCATGCGATATTATGACTCTTGTGCCTATTTTTCACGATGAAAAATTGATTGGGTGGGTAGGTGGCGTTACGCATGTGATTGATACCGGTTCGGTTACTCCAGGATCGATGAGCACTGGACAGGTTCAAAGATTTGGGGATGGATACATGATCACTTGCCGTAAAACAGGAGCGAACGATGAAAGCTTTAAAGATTGGTTGCATGAATCTCAAAGATCGGTTCGCACGCCTAAATATTGGATTTTGGATGAAAGGACTAGGATTGCAGGGTGCCATATGATTAGGGATTTAGTGATGGAAGTCATTAAAGAAGACGGCATTGATTCTTACATGCGATTTATTGATGAGGTGATTGAAGAAGGGAGGAGAGGCCTTATCTCTAGGATCAAATCCATGACCATACCAGGCAAGTATAGAAAGGTAGCGTTTGTGGATGTGCCTTATGCACATAAAGATATTGGCGTGTGCTCTGAATTTGCTAAGCTAGACACGATCATGCACTCTCCTGTGGAAATCACTATCAATAAAGACGCTACATGGAAATTGGATTTTGATGGTGCGTCTAGGTGGGGATGGCACTCTTTCAATTGCAACCAAGTGTCTTTCACTAGCGGTATTTGGGTGATGATGACTCAAACGCTGATACCCACTTCTCGCATCAACGATGGTGCTTATTTTGCGACTCAATTCAGACTCAAAAAAGGGACTTGGATGAATCCAGATGACAGGCGCACCGGGCATGCTTATGCGTGGCATTTCTTGGTATCAGGCTGGAGCGCTTTGTGGAGAGGCTTGTCTCAAGCGTATTACAGCCGAGGGTATTTAGAAGAGGTCAATTCTGGGAACGCTAACACTTCCAATTGGTTGCAAGGCGGTGGTATCAACCAGGATGGAGAAATCCATGCGGTGAATAGCTTTGAGACGAGTTCTT
The DNA here is from genome assembly GCF_000600085.1 of Helicobacter pylori oki112. Taxonomy (NCBI): domain Bacteria; kingdom Pseudomonadati; phylum Campylobacterota; class Epsilonproteobacteria; order Campylobacterales; family Helicobacteraceae; genus Helicobacter; species Helicobacter pylori. The sequence goes on along the minus strand of NZ_CP006821.1, from coordinate 702,797 downwards.
GTGGGACTGGGGCTTGTGCGATAAAGGACGGCTTGAATCACGCAGCAGCTATTTGGAACCCAGAAGGCGATATGGGCGATGTTGAAATTTGGGAAATGGCAGAGCCTCTTCTTTATCTAGGCAGGAATGTCAAAGCCAATACCGGTGGGTATGGGAAATATCGAGGCGGTAACGGGTTTGAAACCTTAAGAATGGTGTGGGGTGCGCATGATTGGACCATGTTCTTTATGGGTAATGGTTACATGAATAGCGATTGGGGTATGATGGGGGGCTATCCAGCGGCTAGTGGTTATAGGTTTGAAGCGCACAACACCGATTTAAAAAACAGGATTAAAAATAACGCCAGCTTGCCTTTGGGGGGCGATTTTAACCCAACGGATAGAGATTATGAAAAGCACATTTCTCATGCGTCTCAAGTCAAAAGGGATAAGCAATGCATCACCACCGAGAACTGCTTTGACAATTATGACTTGTATTTGAATTACATCAAAGGCGGTCCTGGATTTGGCGATCCGATTGAAAGGGATTTGAACGCGATTTTAGAAGACTTAAACAGCAAACAGCTATTGCCAGAATACGCTTACAAGGTTTATGGTGCGATTGTGAGCCAGAATAAAGACGGCATTTGGGTAGGAGATGAAGCCAAAACGAAAGCCAGAAGAAAAGAAATTCTTGAAAACAGAAAGGCTAGATCCATACCGGTAAAACAATGGATGGAGCAAGAAAGGAACGCTATTCTTGAAAAAGAGGCTTCCAAACAGGTTAAGCACATGTATGCGACTAGCTTTGATCTCTCGCCCAAGTTTTTAAACGATTTTAAAACATTTTGGAACTTGCCAAAGAGCTGGAGCGTGAAAGAAGATGAGCTTGGCGTATTCACCTATGGATCTAAATACAGGATGGATTTGAGCAAATTGCCTGATGTGCGCACAGTTCTGTTGGTTGATGAGAAATAAAGAAAGGAGAATGGTCATGTCAAAATACACACAAGAACAAATTAAAAATTTGGTAGAGGGGAACTTGGATTGGAACACTGTCTTAAAAATGCTGAGCATGCCTAAAGATCATGAAAGGTTCCAAATGTATCTGAAGGTGTTGCAAGATAAGGTAGATTTTGATGACAAAATCGTCTTACCCTTGGGACCGCATTTATTTGTGGTGCAAGATGCTCAAAAGAAGTGGGTGATTAAGTGTTCATGCGGTCATGCGTTTTGCGCTCCAGAGGAGAACTGGAAATTGCATGCAAACATCTATGTGCGCGATACAGCAGAAAAAATGGAAGAGGTGTATCCTAAACTCTTAGCCAGTGATACTCACTGGCAAGTGTATCGGGAGTATATTTGCCCGGATTGCGGCATCCTTTTAGATGTTGAAGCCCCAACTCCTTGGTATCCTGTGATCCATGATTTTGAGCCTGATATAGAGGCGTTTTATAAAGATTGGCTAGGCATACAGCCCCCAGAAAGACGCTAAGATTGCTCAATCCTTTTTATGAAGAGGCTTTATGCCTCTTGGTGCTAAAAGCTTTGGTTAATTCAACTCAAGCGAATTTTTCTTCAATCCTAACAAATTCAGCCACAAATTAGGACTTTTTCAAAATTTTAAGCTCTTTTTCTTTTTTTTTGATTTAATACTAGGTATAATTTTAATTCCACCTAACAAGGAAAAGCTATGAAAGTAACACAAGGCATTGCTAACGACTTTTTTGCCCTAACAAACACGATATTTTCTGTCCTTGTACACCAGCGAAACCACACTTGGGAAGAAGAAAATTGTGGAAAATTACTGCAAGATATTGTCAATATCTCTAAAAATAAGAAAATGTATTTTATGAGTTCTATCACTATGCTTTCAATAAAATAAAGGGTGTTTTTGACTAAAAAATTCATGTCTTGGATGGTGGTTATTGGGGCTTTAATTTGCGTGCTTTTAGGGGTGTTTATCTTCTTTACTAGCATGTCGGTTAAAAAATCTTTAACCGCTTATCTTAACGCTTATTTGGATCAACGCCCCCATATTAAGGGCATGGAGATTGTAGGTGCTCCTTTTGAATGCGAAGGGTTTTTTAAAATTGCATGCGTTTCTAAAGAGCTGAGTTTTTTAGACTCTCAAAACTCCCCTATTGTAGATTTTAAAAATTTGAGTATTAAGCTCCATTCTTTAGATAAAAGCTCTCTCACTCTTTCTGTCCATTCTCAAATCAAATCCCCTATTTTAGAACAAGATATTCAGCAAAAAATCAGCCAAATCCCCCTAAAAGATTTGAATACCTTATTAGAAAAAATGAAACCCACGCGCTTGAATTGCTCTTTAAAATTCAACGCTTTAGATGAAAAAACCTTAAACGACAATTTAAAATGCGATTTGACTAATGCAGAGAATATTCTTGCTTACACTTTTTTTCAAGAGGGTTTAATGGAGGCGCAAGAAAATCTCTCCCTTAAAAATATTTTTAAAACCTTGAGTTCTAAAGACGCTAAAGCCATAGAAGAGCTGCAAGACAAACTGCGTTTTTCAACGCCAAAGTTGGGCGTTTCTATCCAAGCGCGCCATCTTAAAAATGTTTTAGAATCCTTTTACCACCAACATAAAGAGAGTTTGGGCTTTTTTTTCCCTTATTTTAGCTTGCGTTCTCAAACCCCTAGCGTCTCTTATGAAAGCGCGTTAGCTTCTTTAGAAAACTATTTTATAGCCTTGTTCCAATCCCGTTTTAAAGACAATACAGTGCTCCAACAAGATTTTAAAGGATTGTTGCAAGCTTTTGTTTCTATGGCTAAAGACAAACGATCCCAGATCACTCTTAACGCCCAAGCTAAAGACAACGCCAAGCTGACTTTTAACGCCTTGTTGGATAGCCTTAGCGTGAATTTCTTTCAATCTTACCAAATAAGCCATGAGTGATTTCAAAGTCCCGCCCAAAGCTAAAGGGTTTAAACGCCTTTTTAAAGCCCTTTTTTATTCTAAAGACGGGCTTAAATGTGCATGGGCTGAAGAGAGTGCGTTCAGGCAAATTATTATCTTGGCTCTTTTTTGTATCGCTCTAGCGAGCTATCTAGCTAAAGATTTTTTAGAATGGGGGCTATTGATTGCGCCTTGTTTTTTATCGGTGGTGGTTGAACTAATTAATAGCTCTATTGAAAAGGCTGTGGATTTTACCAGCACAGAGTTCCACCCTTTAGCCAAAAAGGCTAAAGACATGGCCAGTGCAGCCCAACTGATAGGGCTTATTTTTTGGGCTTTTGTTTGGGGGCGTTATCTTTTAACGCTTTATTTTAATTAAATTTTAGGGAGACACATGCAAGATAATTCAGTCCAAGATAATTCAGTCAATGAAACAAAAAATATTGTAGAAGTGGGGATTGATTCTTCTATTGAAGAGAGCTATTTAGCCTATTCCATGAGCGTGATCATAGGGCGTGCTTTACCGGACGCTAGAGATGGCTTAAAGCCTGTGCATAGGCGTATTTTGTATGCGATGCATGAATTAGGCCTTACTTCCAAAGTCGCTTATAAAAAAAGCGCTAGGATCGTGGGTGATGTGATCGGTAAATACCACCCCCATGGCGATAACGCGGTTTATGATGCGCTAGTGAGAATGGCGCAAGATTTTTCTATGCGTTTGGAATTAGTGGATGGGCAGGGCAACTTTGGCTCTATTGATGGCGATAACGCTGCAGCGATGCGTTACACTGAAGCCAGAATGACTAAGGCGAGTGAAGAAATTTTAAGGGATATTGATAAAGACACCATTGATTTTGTGCCTAATTACGATGACACCTTAAAAGAACCAGATATTTTACCAAGCCGTCTGCCTAACCTTTTAGTCAATGGGGCTAATGGGATCGCTGTAGGGATGGCGACTTCTATCCCCCCTCACAGAATTGATGAAATCATAGACGCTTTAGCGCATGTCTTAGAAAACCCTAACGCTGAATTAGATGAAATTTTGGAATTTGTCAAAGGGCCTGACTTTCCCACTGGTGGGATCATTTATGGCAAGGCGGGCATTATTGAAGCCTATAAAACGGGGCGAGGGCGCGTGAAAGTGCGGGCCAAAGTGCATGTGGAAAAGACGAAAAATAAAGAAATCATCGTTTTAGATGAAATGCCTTTTCAAACCAATAAAGCCAAATTAGTGGAACAAATCAGCGATTTAGCGCGAGAAAAACAAATTGAAGGCATTAGCGAAGTGCGCGATGAAAGCGATAGAGAGGGCATTAGAGTGGTGATTGAATTAAAAAGAGATGCGATGAGTGAAATTGTCTTAAACCACCTTTACAAACTCACCACCATGGAGACCACTTTTAGCATCATTTTACTCGCTATTTACAATAAAGAGCCTAAGATTTTCACGCTTTTAGAGTTGTTGCGCCTTTTCTTAAACCACAGAAAAACCATTATTATAAGACGCACGATTTTTGAATTGGAAAAGGCTAAGGCTAGAGCGCATATTTTAGAGGGCTATTTGATCGCATTAGACAATATTGATGAAATCGTGCAGCTCATTAAAACAAGCCAAAGCCCAGAAACGGCTAAAAACGCCTTAATGGAGCGTTTCACTTTGAGCGAAATCCAAAGCAAAGCCATTTTAGAAATGCGTTTGCAACGCTTAACAGGCCTTGAAAGAGATAAAATCAAAGAAGAATACCAAAACTTGTTAGAGCTTATTGATGATCTCAATGGCATTTTAAAGAGCGAAGAACGCTTGAATGGAGTCGTCAAAACAGAGCTTTTAGAAGTCAAAGAGCAATTTTCTTCTCCAAGGCGCACTGAAATTCAAGAATCTTATGAAAATATTGACATAGAAGATTTGATCGCTAATGAGCCTATGGTGGTGAGCATGAGCTATAAAGGCTATGTGAAAAGAGTGGATTTAAAAGCTTATGAAAAGCAAAATCGTGGCGGTAAGGGCAAGCTTTCAGGCAGCACTTATGAAGACGACTTCATTGAAAACTTTTTTGTGGCTAACACGCATGATATTTTGCTCTTTATCACCAATAAGGGGCAATTGTATCATCTAAAAGTCTATAAAATCCCAGAAGCGAGCCGGATCGCTATGGGTAAAGCTATTGTGAATTTAATCTCGCTCGCTCCTGATGAAAAGATCATGGCAACCTTAAGCACCAAAGACTTTAGCGATGAACGCTCTTTAGCCTTCTTCACGAAAAATGGTGTGGTGAAGCGCACCAATTTGAGCGAATTTGGGAGCAACAGGAGTTGTGGTGTCAGAGCGATTGTTTTAGATGAAGGCGATGAATTAGTGAGTGCAAAAGTTGTGGATAAAAACGCTAAGCATTTGCTCATCGCATCGCATTTGGGTATTTTCATTAAATTCCCTTTAGAAGATGTGCGCGAGATGGGAAGAAATGCTCGTGGGGTTATAGGGATTAGGCTGAATGAAAACGATTTTGTTGTCGGTGCGGTCGTTATTAGCGATGATGGCAACAAGCTTTTGAGCGTGAGCGAAAACGGGCTTGGCAAGCAAACTTTAGCCGAAGCGTATAGAGAGCAATCTCGTGGAGGTAAGGGGATCATTGGCATGAAGCTCACTCAAAAAACCGGCAATCTAGTGGGCGTTATCAGCGTAGATGATGAGAACCTAGATTTGATGATCCTTACTGCAAGCGCAAAAATGATCAGAGTTTCTATTAAAGATATTAGAGAAACCGGAAGAAACGCTAGTGGGGTAAAGCTCATAAACACCGCCGATAAAGTCATGTATGTCAATTCTTGCCCTAAAGAAGAAGAGCCAGAAAATTTAGAAAACCCTCCTGCACAATTATTTGAGTGATGCGTTTCTTTTCATTCTTTTATTTTTTATTGTATTTTTTAGGGGTTTCTTTGCATGCTCTAAACCCCCTAGAAAATCAAGAATTTTTAATTTCGTATCGCTTGAAAATCGTTGATTCCAGAGTGATGGGCGAAGAGTATTCTGTTTCTAAACCTATCGTTAGCCGCATCAAAACAGCCCCCTATGTTTTAGACTATCGTTGCTCCATCATCACTCGTAACTTACCCAATTTGAAAGACCCCTTGCTCCAAATAAAGTTAGAACGCTTCCTTTTAGAAATAGCGTTAAAAAAAGAAAAAGAGCGAGTCATAGACTGCATTTTAAAAAGCCAAGTCGCTATCACGCATTATGATCATAGCTATAAAAACGGCACCACTACCACAAGCATTCTTGACCTCAAAGCCTTAAGCGTTAGAGCGAGTTTAGTGGGAGATGCGCTGTTTTTAGATATTTTTAGAAAGGAAGAAGAATGAAAATCGCCATTGTAGAAGATGATATTAACATGCGTAAAAGTCTGGAGCTTTTTTTTGAGCTTCAAGACGATTTAGAGATTGTGAGTTTTAAAAACCCTAAAGACGCTTTAGCCAAACTTGATGAAAGCTTTGATTTAGTCATCACGGATATTAACATGCCCCATATGGACGGCTTAGAATTTTTACGCCTTTTAGAGGGCAAGTATGAATCCATTGTGATTACCGGTAATGCGACCTTGAATAAAGCCATTGATTCCATTCGTTTGGGCGTGAAAGACTTTTTCCAAAAGCCTTTTAAACCAGAATTGCTTTTAGAGTCTATCTATCGCACCAAAAAAGTTTTAGAATTTCAAAAAAAACACCCTTTAGAAAAACCTTTAAAAAAACCACACAAACACAGCTTTTTAGCCACTTCAAAAGCTTTAGAAGAGAGCAAACGGCAGGCCTTAAAAGTCGCAAGCACGGACGCTAATGTCATGCTATTAGGCGAAAGCGGGGTGGGTAAGGAAGTTTTTGCTCATTTCATCCACCAGCATTCGCAACGCTCCAAGCACCCTTTTATCGCAATCAACATGTCCGCTATCCCAGAGCATTTATTAGAAAGCGAGCTTTTTGGGTATCAAAAAGGGGCGTTCACGGACGCCACAGCGCCTAAAATGGGGCTTTTTGAAAGCGCTAATAAAGGCACGATCTTTTTAGATGAAATCGCTGAAATGCCCTTTCAATTGCAAAGCAAACTTTTAAGAGTGGTTCAAGAAAAAGAAATCACGCGTCTTGGGGATAATAAGAGCGTTAAAATTGATGTTCGTTTTATTTCCGCTACCAACGCTAACATGAAAGAAAAAATCGCTGCGAAAGAATTTAGAGAAGATTTATTTTTCCGCTTGCAAATCGTGCCTATAACTATCGCGCCTTTAAGAGAGAGGGTTGAAGAGATTTTACCCATTGCTGAAATCAAGCTTAAAGAAGTGTGCGATGCGTATCATTTGGGGTCAAAATCTTTTTCAAAAAACGCCGCAAAACACCTTTTAGAATACTCTTGGCATGGGAATGTGCGAGAGCTTTTAGGCGTCGTGGAAAGAGCGGCGATTTTAAGCGAAGGAGCAGAAATCCAAGAAAAAGATTTGTTTTTGGAAAGGTAGTTTGTAAAACTTCTTTATAATTTATCCGCAACCAGATAAGTTTAATAGGTTTTAGTGATCACGCTATAATTTCATGGAGTTATTAAAAAAAGCATTTATCAGAAACGCTTAATTTGGGATTTTTGCTTAAAAGGGATTTAAAGATTGGGGTTCAATTAATGGGGAGTTTTTATGTTAGCGAATGATTTTATGGTTAAAAAATTAAAAAACAAGGAGTTGCATGGTTTGTTGTGTAACAAATTGAGTAAAAGAGTGGATAGATTTGGCTATAGAGCGATTGGTGTTGGAGTGGATAAAGAAACTAACGGAGTTATTGTTCAGTTGAATAAGGAAACGATTGTTAGATTGAATGGCAAAACCGCTTTAGCAAATGATGATGATTTCATGGCGGGTATTTTTGATGAATTTAATGAATTAAAGGCTAATAAAGAACCGCAGAAACCTAACGCAATCTATTATGGGTATGGTAGCTCTTATAAAATCATTGATGTTCTTAACGATAAGGATGGTGATTTTATCAGTTGCAGATTGCTTATCGTTAAGGAATTAGGGGTTGATGAGTGTTTAGGGTTTTATGTTCCCCCTATGATTGATAATAACAACACCACTCTTGCTGATTTGCTTGAAAATAGCGAGCCTGCAATATATTATGAAACCAATTCTGCAAATATCAGGCGTTTTTTGGACAAAGGGCCTTACAACATTGAGTGGTTGATGAGAAAGTATTTGGGGGTTGGGTTTAGGAGTTGCAAGGTAGAGCGGATACGAGGAACGGAATTTGCGATCAAGTTCCGCTATAAAAAGTGGGGGTCTATGATTGATAGAGAAGTTAAAATGCAATTCCCCAAATATCTTAAAGACTCAAAGAGAGAAGCCAGTTAAAATAACAAGCAGGGTGTTTTACGAGTTGCTGAAGGGGTCTTTGTTTGGCAACCTTCTCGGCAAAGATCCCATTCAAGCGATTATAATGCGGAAAGAAAACAATAATAAATAAAATCTTGTTGGGTTTTAATTAGTTTTTTAAATTAAAAGTCATTTTTTAACCCCTAATACCGTACTACAAAAATTATCATGCAATTAAAATCAAGCTCTTTACTATTGATTATAAAAAATGTTTTTTAGCATTTTTTATAATTTATGATTAACACTTAATGTAATAAAGCCGTTTCTGTAATGATTAGAGGGTGTCAGCTTGGTCTCTATTTTCATTAATATTTTCTCATTTTTCAAACTCTCATGCGATGGATTTTAAAGGCATGGCTTCTTTGCTAACTCTTGCATGATCAAGTGGCTATTATTGCCGCTAACCTTCCCCAATGCAAGCTATTCCAATTCCAAAGCTAAAAATTTTCCCGTATAGCTTTGGGTTTTTTCGCAATTTTTTGCCACCTCTAAAGGCGTGCCGCTCGCAATGACTTTCCCGCCCTTATCCCCCCCATCAGGCCCCATGTCTATAATGTAGTCAGCGTTTTTGATAATGTCTAAATTATGCTCAATCACTAGCATGGAATTGCCTAACACCACTAAAGAGTGCAAAACCTGTAAAAGGTGATTCACGTCTTCAAAATGCAAACCGGTAGTAGGCTCATCTAAAATATAAAGGGTTTTGCCTGTGTCTTTTTTACTCAATTCTTTAGCCAATTTGATCCTTTGAGCCTCCCCCCCGCTTAAAGTCGTAGCGTTTTGCCCTAAAGTGATATAGCCTAAGCCCACATCTATAAGCGTTTTTAACTTCACGGCGATTTTAGGGAATTTAGCAAAAAATTCATAAGCCTCTTCCACGCTCATGTTCAACACATCGGCAATGGATTTGCCTTTCACCTTGATTTCTAAAGTTTGGGGGTTGTATTTAGCGCCCTTACAGCTATCGCATTGGACTAACACATCAGGCAAAAAGTGCATTTCTATTTTAATGTCCCCATCGCCTTGGCATTTCTCGCACCGCCCCCCTTTAACATTAAAGCTAAAACGGCTCGCACTATAGCCTAAAATTTTAGCTTCTTTTTGCTCGGCAAATAAAATCCTGATTTCATCCATCACTCCCGTGTAAGTGGCAGGGTTGCTTCGTGGGGTTTTGCCTATGGGGGCTTGGTCTAAATAAATCACTTTATCCAAATGCTCCAACCCTACAATCTCCACCCCATTCAAGCTTTGAGTTTTTTTAGCGTGGTTTAAAAGGGTTTGAGCGGTGGGTAAAAGGGTTTGTAAAATCAGCGAGCTTTTACCGCTCCCGCTCACCCCAGTAATGCACACCAATTGTTTTAAGGGGATTTGAACGCTCAAATTCTTAATGTTATTGATATTGACATTTTTAATTTCTAAAAAATGCTTTTCTTTAGGGGGTTCAAATTTAGGACGCTCAATCTTTTTAGTGCCGTTGAGATACAAGGCGGTAGAATGGTTATTTTGCAATAATTCTTTCACGCTCCCGCTAAAAACCACTTCACCCCCATGCCTTCCAGCCTTTGGCCCAATATCCACAACAAAATCCGCATGCTTAATCGTCTCTTTGTCATGTTCTACGACAATGAGCGTGTTCCCCTTTTTTTGTAAATTCCTAAGGGTGTTGATGAGTTTGAGCGTGTCCTTTTCATGCAAGCCAATGCTAGGCTCGTCTAAAACATACAAAACCCCTGTCAAGCCACTCCCGATTTGACTAGCGATTCGTATCCTTTGGCTCTCCCCTCCGCTAATCGTTCGTGCATCCCTCCCTAAAGTCAAATACCCCAACCCCACATCGTATAAAAAAAACACCCTTTCTAAAATCTCTTTTAAAATGGGTTCAGCGATCTTTTTTTCTTGCTCGTTAAGATAGCTAAAATGCGTGGGATCATTAAAAAAGTGATAGACTTCTTCAATGGGCTTAGTTAAAAAATCCGCCATTTTCAAGCCAGCGACTTGAACGCTCAAACTGGAAGCTTTCAAACGATGCCCCTTGCATGAAGAACAGGTTTTTTCGCTCATGTAATCGCTCAAATCCTTTTGCTCTTTAAACATGTCATAAGCGATTTGAATGATGCCTTTCCAAGGGCGTTTTAAAGAGCTGTTTTTAAAATGAAAGCTGATTTCAGTGCCATTCCCATATAAAAGAGCGTCTTGCTGCTCTTTATTCAATTCGTTAAAACAAAGTGCGGTGTCAATGCCATTATACTCGCAAAAGCCTTCAAACATTTGAGCGTAATAACTGCGGTTATACCCAAAAATCACTTTAATCGCTCCTTGATTTAAAGGCGTGTTAGGATCTAAAATCTTACTAATATCTAAGCTAAATTTTGTCCCCAAACCCAAACAGCTCTCGCACGCCCCTTTAGGCGAATTGAATGAAAAACTCAAAGGCTCTAATTCTTCAAAACTCATCTTACACTTAAAACATGCCTTATGCTCGCTGTAATGCTTTCTTATGCTTGGCGCGTTGTCTTGCAAGATTTCCACTTCTAATTCTCCATAGCTTTCTTTAAGGGCTTTTTCTATTGCGCTAGCGATCCGTGAAGAATTTTCGCTATTGATAACCACTCTATCCACCACCGCTTCAATGGTGTGTTTTTTGGTTTTGTGCAAATGGATTTCTTCATCTAAACGCACCATCACCCCATCAACAAAAGCCCTCACATACCCCTTTAAACGCAAGCTCTCTAATTTATCGTTAAACGAACCTTTTTTATCTTTAATAATGGGGGTTAGAATAATGATTTTAGAATTTTCTTCTAAATGACAGATTTGAGAAATAATATCGCTCGCGCTCATAGAACTAATAGGCTCTAAACATGTGGGGCAAAATTGCTCCCCAACCCTTGCAAACAACAACCTTAAATAATCATAAATCTCAGTGATCGTCCCCACAGTGGATCTAGGGTTTTTAGAAGTGGTTTTTTGATCAATAGCAATCGCAGGGGTTAGGCCTTCAATCTTATCCACATTAGGCTTACCCACTTTGTCTAAAAATTGCCTAGCATAGCTAGACAAACTCTCTAAATAGCGCCTTTGGCCTTCAGCGTATAAAGTGTCAAACGCTAAAGTGGATTTACCCGAACCGCTTAATCCGGTAAAAACAACAAATTGGTTTTTAGGGATTTCTAAAAAAATATTTTTGAGATTATTTTCCCTAGCCCCTTGAATAATGATCTTATCCATAATGGTTTTATGTTGCAAGAGTTTCCTTAAAATAAGAAAATGGATTAAAAGGAGCTATTATACTTCAAAAAAGAATGGTTTTATTATCATTTCTTATTCATAAGAGTTAAAAATATTTGCTTGATTAAGGATAAACATGCTATTATTTTATGAGACAATTTTAAAGATAGGAATGTAAAGGAATGGAATTTATGAAAAAGTTTGTAGCTTTAGGGCTTCTATCCGCAGTTTTAAGCTCTTCGTTGTTAGCCGAAGGTGATGGTGTTTATATAGGGACTAATTATCAGCTTGGACAAGCCCGTTTGAATAGTAATATTTATAACACAGGGGATTGCACAGGGAGTGTTGTAGGTTGCCCCCCAGGTCTTACCGCTAATAAGTATAATCCAGGACATACCAATATCAATTGGCATGCTAAATACGCTAATGGGGCTTTGAATGGTTTTGGGTTGAATGTGGGTTATAAGAAGTTTTTCCAATTCAAGTCTTTTGATATGACAAGCAAGTGGTTTGGTTTTAGAGTGTATGGGCTTTTTGATTATGGGCATGCCACTTTAGGTAAGCAAGTTTATGCACCTAATAAAATCCAGTTGGATATGGTTTCTTGGGGTGTGGGGAGCGATTTGTTAGCTGATATTATTGATAACGATAACGCTTCTTTTGGTGTTTTTGGTGGGGTCGCTATCGGCGGTAACACTTGGAAAAGCTCAGCGGCAAACTATTGGAAAGAGCAAATCATTGAAGCTAAAGGTCCTGATGTTTGTACCCCCACTTATTGTAACCCTAACGCTCCTTATAGCACCAAAACTTCAACCGTCGCCTTTCAAGTATGGTTGAATTTTGGGGTGAGAGCCAATATCTACAAGCATAATGGCGTAGAGTTTGGCGTGAGAGTACCCCTACTCATCAACAAGTTTTTGAGTGCGGGTCCTAATGCTACTAATCTTTATTACCATTTGAAACGGGATTATTCGCTTTATTTAGGGTATAACTACACTTTTTAAACCCTTTAAAAGGGTGTCTTTAAGCCCTTTTTAGTCTTTATAAAAGGGATTTTAGTTTGGGTTTTTGCATCTTAAAAAGCTAAGATTGATTATAAAGAAACTTTTGAGCGTAACCAACAAAACCAACACCATTGAGTGAGCATTTGGAAAATTCATCTAGGGGTTTTAAGGGGATTGTTTGCAAGAAATAGAGAGTTTGCACCAAAGCGTTTTGTTGCAAGAAGTTTTGCAAGCGTTCACGCCTTTAGAAGAAGGGGTTTTGATTGATTGCACTTTAGGGTTAGGGGGGCATTCTAAAGCCCTTCTATCCCAAAAACCACACCTAAAACTCATTGGCATTGATAAGGATAAGTTCGCTCAAGAAATCGCTAAAGAACGATTGAAAGCCTTTGAAGGGCGTTATAATCTCTTAAGCGGAGGTTTTGCCAAACGCTTTAAAGAAGCCTTAGAAATTCATGGCGATCGAATCAAGGGGGTTTTAGTGGATTTAGGGGTGAGCTCCTTACAGCTTGATGATGATAACAGAGGGTTTAATTTCCACTCGCACGCTTTGGATATGCGCATGGATTTAGAGAGCGATTTAAACGCTCAAAAAGTCATCAACTCTTATTCTGTAGTGGCGTTAGAAAAAATCTTTAAAGACTATGGCGAAATCAAAGAATACAAAAAAATCGCCCATAAAATTGCAGAAAGGCGTGCTAAAAAACCCTTCAAAGACGCTAAGGATTTGAGCGAGTTTTTAAGCTCTTTTTCTAAAAATAAAAAAATCCATCCAGCGACTTTGGTGTTTCAAGCCGTTCGCATAGAAGTCAATAGCGAATTAGAAGAATTAAAAGAATTTTTACAATGCACTAGAAACCTTAAGGGAGCGATTTTGTGCGTGATTTCTTTTCATTCTTTAGAAGACGCGTTAGTGAAAAACGCTTTCAAAGATTACGCTAAAAATTGCATTTGCGATCCTTCAAGTTTCAAATGCGCTTGCTCTAACAATCACGCTTTAGGCGCAATTTTAACCAAAAAGCCCATCACTCCAAGCCCAGAAGAAATTAAAAACAACAGGCGTTCACGAAGCGCTAAAATGAGGGTTTTTCAATTCAAGCCATGAGTAAGTCATATGAGTAAGCCATGAATATCAAAACCCATTCTTCAAATGAAAAAGAACGCTTTGTACGCATAGAAGAGGACGAAAAGAAAGAATTATTCGCTGGAACTGCAAATGAAAATTCGCACGGCCTTTCTTTAATGGCTTTAATAGGGGTGTTGGTTTTTGGGGGCGCGTTTTTAGCCTTATTAGCGCCTAAAATCTATTTAAGCAATAATATTTATTATATTAGCCGTAAAATCAACACCCTAGAAGATCAAAAACGCCTGCTTTTAGAAGAACAACAAATCCTAAAAAACGAATTAGAAAAAGAGCGTTTTAAATACTATAATAGAAAATAGTGAAAATATTGGCGATATTGCATTTTAAAAAACCCCCTATCTTAAGAGAGCCTAATTAATGCTTTATTTCAATACGAAATGTAAAGCCCTTTTAAACCTTAATGTTTAGAAAAAACCCCCTTAAATGGTATAATAAAGGGGCTAAAAGCCCATAAAAGTTAATCAAGGAGTAACCATGAGAAAAACGATTTCAGCGTTGTTTTTATCAGCGTGCATAGGATTATCGTCTGTTTATGCAGATAACGCTTTGATTTTACAAACGGATTTTAGCCTAAAAGATGGGGCTGTCTCGGCGATGAAAGGCGTCGCTTTCAGCGTTAATTCCAATCTTAAAATCTTTGATTTAACGCATGAAATCCCTCCGTATAACATCTGGGAGGGTGCTTACCGCTTGTATCAGACCGCTAGTTATTGGCCAAAAGGTTCGGTCTTTGTGAGCGTGGTTGATCCGGGCGTAGGCACTAAGCGTAAATCGGTGGTATTGAAAACTAAAAACGGCCAGTATTTTGTTTCGCCGGATAACGGCACGCTGACTTTGGTGGTGCAAACTTTGGGGATTGATAGCGTGCGTGAAATTGATGAAAAAGCTAACCGCTTGAAAGGTTCTGAAAAATCCTATACTTTCCATGGCCGTGATGTGTATGCTTACACCGGTGCGCGCTTGGCTTCTGGGGCGATCACATTCGAGCAGGTTGGGCCAGAGCTTCCCCCAAAAGTCGTTGAAATTCCTTACCAAAAAGCGAAAGCCACAAAAGGGGAGGTGAAGGGTAATATCCCGATTTTGGATATCCAATATGGCAATGTTTGGAGCAATATCAGCGATAAACTACTCAATCAAGCAAAAATCAAACTCAATGACACGCTGTGTGTAACGATTTTTAAAGGTTCTAAGAAACAATACGAAGGGAAAATGCCGTATGTTGCGAGCTTTGGCGATGTTTTAGAAGGCCAGCCGTTGGTCTATCTAAACAGCTTGTTGAATGTTTCTGTGGCGCTGAATAGGGATAATTTCGCGCAAAAATATCAAATTAAATCCGGTGCTGACTGGAATATTGATATAAAAAAGTGCGCTAAGTAAAGCGCTTTTTAGAAAAATTAAGGGAGATTAAAGGTTTTAACTATCAAACTTTCATTAACACAGCTCAATTAACGCTAAATAAACCCCAAAACAAGTGCTTGTTGTTAAAATTTTGTTTCAATACGAAACACTAATCCCTTGTAAAAGCTTTAAATTCCAAAAAATAAACAAACAATCCCCTTAAATGGTATAATAAAGACACTATAAACTAAAAAGAGATAACTATGAGAAAACTATTCATCCCACTTTTATTATTCAGTGCTTTAGAAGCGAACCAAAAAAATGGATTTTTCATAGAAGCCGGGTTTGAAACCGGGCTGTTAGAAGGCACGCAAACGCAAGAAAAAAGACACACCACCACAAAAAACACTTACACGACTTACAATTATTTACCCACAGACACGATTTTAAAAAGAGCGGCTAATTTATTCACCAATGCCGAAGCGATTTCAAAATTAAAATTCTCATCTTTATCCCCTGTTAGAGTGTTGTATATGTATAATGGTCAATTAACTATAGAAAATTTCTTGCCTTATAATTTAAATAATGTTAAGCTTAGTTTCACAGACGCTCAAGGCAATGTGATCGATCTGGGCGTGATAGAGACTATCCCCAAACACTCTAAGATTGTTTTACCTGGGGAGGCGTTTGATAGTCTAAAAATTGACCCTTATACTTTATTTCTTCCAAAAATTGAAGCCACTAGCACTTCTGTTTCTGACGCTAACACGCAAAGGGTGTTTGAAACGCTCAATAAGATTAAGACAAATTTAATCGTAAATTACAGGAATGAAAACAAATTTAAAGATCACGAAAACCATTGGGAAGCCTTTACCCCACAAACCGCAGAAGAATTCACTAATTTGATGTTGAACATGATCGCTGTCTTAGACTCTCAATCTTGGGGCGATGCGATTTTAAACGCTCCTTTTGAATTCACTAATAAAGGCGGAGGAGGGGAATGCGATACCAACAAAGAGAATGATTGCGTAAATCCTGGGACAAACGGGCTTGTCAATTCTCAAAATAAAAGTTATGTGTTAAACAAACAAGACATTGTCAATAAATTTAGAAACAAAGCGGATCTTGATGTCGTTATTCTAAAGGATTCAGGGGTTGTAGGGCTTGGGAGTGATATTACCCCCAGCAACAATGATGATGGCAAGCATTATGGTCAGTTAGGGGTAGTGGCTTCTGCTTTAGATCCTAAAAAACTCTTTGGCAACAACCTTAAGACTATCAATTTAGAGGATTTAAGAACCATCTTGCATGAATTCAGCCACACTAAAGGCTACACCCATAACGGGAACATGACCTATCAAAGAGTGCCAACCGGTCAAAACGAAAACGGCAAGCCAAAAGATTCTGATGGCCTCCCCTATAATGTGTGCTCTCGCTTCAATGGTTCAGGTCAGCCCGCTTTCCCTAGCAACTACCCTAATTCCATCTACCACAATTGCGCGGATGTCCCAGCTGGCTTTTTGGGGGTAACAGCAGCGGTCTGGCAGCAGCTTATTAATCAAAACGCTTTACCGATCAACTACGCTAACTTGGGGAGTCAAACAAACTACAACCTAAACGCCAGTTTGAACACGCAAGATTTAGCCAATTCCATGCTTAGCACCATTCAAAAAACCTTTGTCACTTCTAGCGTTACTAACCACTATTCTTCAAGCACTTCGCAAAGTTTTAGAAGCCCTATTTTAGGGGTTAACGCTAAAATAGGCTATCAAAACTACTTTAATGATTTCATAGGGTTAGCTTATTATGGCATCATCAAATACAATTACGCTAAAGCTATTAACCAAAAAGTCCAGCAATTGAGCTATGGTGGGGGGATAGATTTGTTGTTGGATTTCATCACCACTTACTCCAATAAAAATAACCCTACAGACATTCAAACCAAAAGGAATTTTTCATCATCTTTTGGTATCTTTGGGGGGTTAAGGGGCTTGTATAACAGCTATTATGTGTTAAATAAAGTCAAAGGAAGCGGCAATTTAGATGTGGCTACTGGATTGAACTACCGCTATAAGCATTCTAAATATTCTGTAGGGATTAGCATTCCTTTAATCCAAAGAAAAGCTAGCGTCGTTTCTAGCGGTGGCGATTATACGAACTCTTTTGTTTTCAATGAAGGGGCTAGCCATTTTAAGGTGTTTTTTAATTACGGGTGGGTGTTTTAGAGTATAAAATCCATTAAGCGCGAAATCCATTGATAGAAATAATATTTTTTTAAATAAAAGCCTTATTTTTGTCTTTTTTTCGTATAATAAAATTTAGGTTAGTATTGGTAGTGGTGCGTTAAGGTTTTTCAATCTTGCGTGATCCAATCAGTATTTCTTAATAAGATCATAGCTTTAATATTCAAAATAGTATAAAAAGGAAAGTTATGTATGCGGCTCATCCTATTAAACCCCTAAAAGCCCCTAAACTCAAAACTAAATTTTTGAGGCGTGTGTTTGTGGGTGCGTCTATTAGGCGTTGGAATGACCAAGCATGCCCTTTGGAATTTGTGGAACTAGACAAGCAAGCCCATAAAGCGATGATTGCGTATTTGCTTGCTAAAGATTTAAAAGACAGGGGTAAAGATTTAGATTTAGATCTTTTAATCAAGTATTTTTGCTTTGAATTTTTGGAGCGCTTGGTTTTAACCGATATTAAACCCCCTATTTTTTACGCCCTCCAACAAACGCACAGCCAAGAATTAGCCTCCTATGTCGCGCAAAGTTTGCAAGATGAAATCAGCGCGTATTTTTCTTTAGAGGAACTCAAAGAGTATTTAAGCCACAGACCCCAAATTTTAGAAACTCAAATTTTAGAGAGCGCGCATTTTTATGCGTCTAAATGGGAGTTTGATATTATTTATCATTTTAACCCCAACATGTATGGCGTGAAAGAAATTAAAGATAAAATTGACAAGCAACTCCACAATAACGAGCATTTGTTTGAAGGGCTTTTTGGGGAAAAAGAGGATCTGAAAAAATTGGTGAGCATGTTTGGGCAGTTGCGTTTCCAAAAGCGCTGGAGTCAGACCCCAAGAGTGCCACAAACCAGTGTCTTAGGGCATACCTTATGCGTGGCGATTATGGGGTATTTATTGAGCTTTGATTTAAAAGCTTGTAAAAGCATGCGGATCAATCATTTTTTGGGCGGGCTTTTCCATGATTTACCCGAGATTTTAACCCGAGACATTATCACACCCATCAAACAAAGCGTTGCGGGGCTTGATAACTGCATTAAAGAGATTGAAAAAAAAGAAATGCAAAACAAAGTCTATTCTTTTGTCTCTTTGGGCGTTCAAGAAGATTTAAAATATTTCACCGAAAACGAGTTTAAAAACCGCTACAAAGACAAGTCTAACAAAATCATTTTCACTAAAGACGCTGAAGAATTGTTCACGCTTTATAACAGCGATGAATATTTTGGGGTTTGCGGGGAGCTTTTGAAGGTGTGCGATCATTTGAGTGCGTTTTTAGAAGCTCAAATCTCTCTTTCTCATGGTATTTCCAGTAACGATTTGATTAAAGGGGCTCAAAACCTTTTAGAATTGCGATCCCAAACGGAACTGCTTGACTTGGATTTAGGGAAATTGTTTAGGGATTTTAAGTGATTTATAGTTCTATTTAATAGCGTATTAGTTATAAAATCTAAAAAATGCAAAAAAAGTATTTTAATTTGATCATTCACGCTCAATGAGAGTAAAATCATTTGGTTGGTTATTTTCAAGCGCGCATCAAATAGAGCTTTTTCCTTTCGCTTGAAGAAGCGATGTTGAGCAATTGGCGGTATTTGGTGATCGTTCTTCTTACCATTTTCAAATGGAATTTTTCTTCAATGAGTTCTAAAATCTTAGCGTCGCTCAAAGGCTCTTTTTTGTCTTCGTTTTTGATCAATTCTAAAAGATAGTCTTTAATCACAGCGTTTGAAGTCTCGCTGTTGTCTAAGGCGGTGCTAAAGAAATGCTTAATAGGGAAAACCCCTCTTTCGCATGCCAAATATTTATTAGAAATGGCCCTTGAAATCGTGCTTACAGAGTGGTTAAACTCATTGGCTAAATCCAATAATTTTAAAGGGCGCAATTTTTTACCCTTAAAAAAATCGTATTGATACTCTAAAAGCATGAGACCGATTTTATAAATCGTGGCTTTTCTCAAATTTAGCGCATCAATCAAATCTTTAGCCTCTTTTAATTTTTCTTTTAAATAGCCGCTATCCTTAAAGCGATTTTCTTCTAAACTGATTGTCGGGTAGCTCTCATCATTCAAACGCACGATGATTTCATCATCCACTTCTACAATAAAAAGCTCAGGAATGACTTCTATTTCCTTTTCTAAAAACTCAATGGCTGGGGGGTTTTTAAAGGATTTTAAAATCTTTAAAGCCTTTTCATAATAAAAATCTTTAGAAAATTCGTGGTGTTTTTCTAAATTTAAAATGATTTTTCGCGCTTCTTCATAAAGCTCATTATTGTCTAATTCCCTACTCTCTAGCTGGAATAAAAAGCTCTCTTTCACATCTCTAGCACCAATGCCAGCAGGATTAAGGTAACTGAAACGCTGGTGCACTTTTTCATAAACTTCGCTCTCTACCCCTAAAATTCTAGCCCTTTCTTCAATGTTTTCTTCAAAATACCCTTCACTATCTAGCCCGTTGATAATATCCATAGCGATTTTTTGAGAGATTTCAGTAGGAAAGAGGGGGGGAATGATTTGAGCTTCTAAGGTTTCAAAAAGGCTTCTAGAAGCGATTGCGAAATTTTCTAAATGATCGTTGCTATTTTTAGCGCTAAAGCGATCGCTAAAATTTTTGATGCGTTTGTTTTCAATTTTGATTAAGGGGTTATCCAGGGCGTTTTGTTTCAACACTTCTTCTAAATCTTCAAGCTCGCTTTGTAAAATGGGGAGCCACCCTTTTAAGGTAGCGTTTAATTTATTTTTAGGGCTAAGGTTTGCGCGTAAGATCGCCATGTCTATACCTTAAAATTTTCCCCTAAATAATACTTACGCACCAGAGCGTTTTCATAAATTTCATTAGCGTTCCCGCTCGCTAAAAGCGTGCCGCTTTTAATCACATACGCCCTGTGGCATACGCTCAAAGTCTCTCGCACATTGTGATCAGTGATCAAGACGCCGATGTTTAATCCAATCAAGCTTTCAATGATTTTTTGAATGTCAATCACCGCAATCGGATCCACGCCCGCAAAAGGCTCATCTAATAGCACGAATTTAGGGTTTTTCATCAAAGCTCTAGCGATTTCTACGCGCCTTCTTTCTCCCCCACTCAAGCTCATGCCCTTGCGCTCTCTTATGGCTTGGATATTAAAAGCGTCTAGCAAGCTTTCCATTTTTTCTTCGCTCTCTTTAGAGTTTTTAAAAGTGCTCTCCCCTGCTAGGGCTAGATTATCTTCCACGCTCAATTCTTTAAAAATACTAGATTCTTGGGGCAAGTAGCCTATGCCTAAGTTAGAGCGCTTGTGTAAGGGGTATTTAGCTAAATTCACATCGTTTAAATAAACACTCCCCCCACTAGGCTCTAAAAGCCCGCATATCATATAAAAGGTGGTGGTTTTACCCGCCCCATTAGGCCCTAAAAGCCCCACCACTTCACCGCTTTTCACTTCTAAAGAAACGTCTGAAACGATTTTGGTTTTTTTAATCTGTTTGTTTAAATGCTCTGCTTTTAAAATATCCATTCAAACGACCCTTTAAACGATCTTTATTGTATAAAAACGGTTGGTTAATTCGGTTTCAATTTCCACAACCTTAATAGCTAAATCGTATTTTTTTAAAATTTTTTCTAATTTTTCATCGCCCCATTCCACAAAATGGATCCCCTTTTCCAACAAGCACTCCAACATGCCAAGCTCCAAGCAAGCCTCTAAATCGCGCATGTAAAAATCATAATGGAACACGCTCTCGCTATAAGCATGCATCACGCTAAAGGTGGGTGAAGTCGCTTGAATGTCTAACCCCAAGTGTTTCAAGCACGCTTGAACTAAAGTCGTTTTACCGCTCCCCACAACGCCTTTTAAAAGTACCACCCCCTTAAAATCATCTTTTAAAATTGCAGCCGCCACTTTATCTAACTCGTCTAAATGCGCTCTCATAACAATTCCACGCTTTTGATTTCAAACTCGCTCTTAATCTCTTCAATGAGATTAGAATGGTTAGCCATGAATTCTTGCAAGGCTGTAGGGGCTTCTTTGGGTTGGATTTCTTTAATCTCTTTTTCTTTAATCTCTTTTTCTTTAATCTCTTTTTCTTTAATCTCTTTTTCTTTAATTTCTTTTTCTTGAATCTCTTTTTCTTTAGTTTCTTTTTCTTTCATTTCAGCCGTCGTTTCGGTGGTTGGTTTAGGCTTTGAATAAGGGAATTTAAACTCTTTAATTTCTTCTAAAGCGCTTTTATTTTGATTTTTTAAAGCGATTTTGATATTTTCGCCCTTGCCAAAAACCCCATCAACGATACTTTTCACGATTTTAAATCGTTCTCTTAAAAGCTCTTTATCTTTATGGGTGGCTAAAGACTCCCAAGTCAAGGTTTTAGTCTGGCTGTCAAAATCAATGAAACGGATATTTTTTTCAAACACCGCCCCTAATTCGTAGTTGCGCTCATAAACCAATGTTTGAACTTGTTTGAAAAGGTTGTGAAAAATGCGATCTTTGGCTGAAAGCATGGGGGGGGTTTCTGCACTTTCTCTTTTTTCTGGCTTTTCTATTTTATCTGCGCTTTTGGATTCTTGTTTAAAAGCGTTAGCGTTTTGGTTTAAGGGCTTTAAAACGCTTTCTTTACTTTGCTCTAATTCCAAAATCGCATCGTCTAGGGCTTTGAGTTTTAAAGCTTCTTTGAATTTCATTTTCAATAACAACAGCACAAAACTGGCATTAGCCCCTTCTTTTAAAAGGCTCAAACCGCTCATAATGATTTTAAAAAAGCGCTCTATTAAAAGGATGGAATAAGCATCAGGGCTTAATAATTTCGCTTTCAAAAAAAGCATCATTTCTTCTAAAACGCTCTCGGTTTCATAATTTTCTAAAATGGCATAACGCTCTTGCAATCGCACTTCATCTTGGTTGATTAGGCTTTGAAAAAAATCCTCTAAAACGCTCCTGTCAATCGCTCCTAACATTTCAGCTACTTTGCTTTCTGTGATAGCGTTATCGCAATAATTGATGGCTTGTTCTAAAAGAGTGATCGTATCCCTCAAGCTCCCTTGCCCGCTGTGAGCCAATTTTTCTAACGCGCTTGTTTCATAACTCACTTGTTCTTTTTCTAAAATGGTTTTTAAATGAGAAATAACGGAATTTTCAGGGATTTTTTTAAACCGGAAATGCTGGGTGCGGCTGAGTATGGTAGCGGGCAATTTCAAGGCGTCTGTTGTCGCTAAAAGGAATTTCACATGGCTAGGAGGCTCTTCTAAAGTCTTTAAGAGTGCGTTAAACGCTTCGGTGGTGAACATATGCACTTCATCAATGATAAAGATTTTATAGCGCCCAAAGCTTGGTTTGTAACGCGTTTGCTCAATGAGATTACGGACATCATCAATCCCCCTATTAGACGCTCCGTCCATTTCTATAATATCTATATGGTGGTTGTTTAAAGCGCTCTGGCATTGGGTGCAAGTATCGCAAGGCACGGCTTTTGGCCCTTCTTCACACATTAAAGCCCTAGCAAAAATCCTAGAAGAGCTGGTTTTGCCTGAACCTCTTAACCCGCTGAATAAATAAGCGTTAGCCAAACGCTGGTTGTCTAGGGCTAAAGAAAGCGTTTTAGCCACGCTCTCTTGACCGACTAGCTCGCTAAAATGTTTGGGGCGGTATTTTAACGCTAAAACTTGCATATTGATTGTAATCCTTAAAACTCATTTAGGAGTATTGTAATGCAAAATGACTTAAAACTAGCCCCTTTTTAGGTTTTACTCAATAGCGCTAAAAAATCCCTAAATAAAGTAACGCTGAGCGTTCCCATGATAGCGGTTACAAAGAGATTCACGCCCATAAAGATTTTTTGGTTGTTTAAAAGTTTGGAGCCATAACGCAACGATAAAGCGCATAACAATAAAAGCCAAGAAAGAGCCGCTGATAAAGTGCCGGCTAGAAAGACAAATTTTTGCGCTAAATTAAAAGACAAAGCGCTCGCGCCAATCAAAAACACCATTTCCAAATACACTTGAGGGTTGAGTAAAGTAACGCCTAAAGTGAATAATAAGGTCTTTTTTAAAGATAGTTTTTTAGGGGTTTGGACTTGCTTTTTTTTAAAGGTTTGAAAAAGAGTTTTTAAAGCTAAAAAAGCGTAAAATCCGGTAAAAACCGCCCCAAATAAATTCAAAAACAAGCTCAAATAAAGGTTTTTAGCGAAATAAGCCCCCACGCCAAACACGCCCATGCTCATTAGCACAATATCGCACATAAAGCACAGAGCGCAAATCAAAAACACATAATTCCTAGCCATCCCCCTTTCCACAATAAACAAGGATTGTGCCCCCACAGCCGCGCACAAAGAAATCGCTAAACCAAAACCTTCTATAAAAACCACAAACATCTTGCTTAAATCCTTTCACTCAAAATAAGCCAAAAACTACCAACGCCATACAAACCAATCATTCTAAAATGGTATTTTAAAATTTTAGGGTTTAAAACGACCTTTATAAATAAAAATTAAATGATAATACGCAATGGCTTGCGCGAAATTTAAAAACCCCATTTTTTAGCGCTCTTAGTGGCGTTTGAGAATAAGTTAAGATTAACATGGTAAAATGCCAAAATTTGCTGTCGTCATGTGGCAAAAATTCAGACAACAAGGGATTGGGAATGAGAAGGAGTTTGGCTTTTTGCCTGTTAGCTTTGCTTGGATTACAGGTTTTAGGCGCTAGGGATTTTTCGCAACTCAAAAACGAGGAACTTTTAAAATTAGCAGGCACTCTGCCTTCTAATGAAGCGATTGATTATCGCATGGAAGTGTCTAAACGCCTTAAAGCTTTAAACGCTGAGGACGCTAAGAAATTCCGTGCGAATTTCAGCCGGATCGCTAGGAAGAATCTTTCCAAAATGAGTGAAGAGGATTTCAAAAAAATGCGTGAAGAAGTGCGTAAAGAATTAGAAGAAAAAACCAAAGGTCTAAGCGCTGAAGAAATTAAGGCAAAAGGGCTTAATGTGAGCGTTTGCAGTGGCGATACGAGAAAAGTTTGGTGTAGGGCTGTTAAGAAAAAAGACGAACATTGCTCTCCTAAGTGAGATAAAATTTAATTTAAAAGGATAAAAAATGAAAAAAGCGTTGAAAATACTTTCTGTTAGCGCGTTGTTATTTGTGGCTTTGAACGCCAAAGATTTCAGCAAAACAAGCGATGAAGATTTGGCTAAAATGGCTGGCGTTGTCGCTCCGCAAGATGTTGTGGATTACACAAAAGAGTTAAAAATGCGCATGGAAAAGATGCCTGAAGATAAGAGAAAGGCGTTCCATAAGCAGTTGCATGAATATGCGGTTAAAAACACAGACAACATGACCGTGGCGGATTTTGAAGCGCACCAAAAAGCCGTTAAAGAAGCGCTTAAAAAAAGCAACATGAAGGACATGGATGATGATTTGGGGTTGAGATCATGCAAGCATGGGAAAATGCATAAACACCACAAACACGGTGGTCATGGCAAAGGGCATGACAAAGAACAAGGCAAAAAAGACCACGATCACAATGATCATGGCGAAAATGAAAAATAAAGCTTAAATTACACCCCTTTCTCTATCAAAGCTTCAAATTCTTTAAGCAGGAATCCTAAACGCTTTGAGCGTTTGGGATAAATGCGTTCTGTTAAGCGTTATCAAAATTCTGTTCTTATTAAATATTGCTTATAAAATTCAAAAGATGATTTTATTGTTTCAAAAATCAACGCTTTAAAGATAAATAGACTAAAATACCCCAAAATCCTTTTTTTTTTTTTTTTTTTTTTGAAATCCAATAAATTTGTGGTAAAATTAAACGCATTGTAAATAAATTCTCATTTTGATACATTTTTTGCAATAAAACATTACTTTAAGGAACATCTTATGAAAAAAACGAAAAAAACGATTCTACTTTCTCTAACTCTTGCGGCATCACTCTTGCATGCTGAAGACAACGGCGTTTTTTTAAGCGTGGGTTATCAAATCGGTGAAGCGGTTCAAAAAGTGAAAAACGCCGACAAGGTGCAAAAACTTTCAGACGCTTATGAACAATTAAGCCGGCTTTTAACCAACGATAATGGCACAAACTCAAAGACAAGCGCGCAAGCGATCAACCAAGCGGTTAATAATTTGAACGAACGCGCAAAAACTTTAGCCGGTGGGACAACCAATTCCCCTGCCTATCAAGCCACGCTTTTAGCGTTGAGATCGGTGTTAGGGCTATGGAATAGCATGGGTTATGCGGTCATATGCGGAGGCTATACCAAAAGTCCAGGCGAAAACAATCAAAAAAATTTCCACTACACCGATGAGAATGGCAACGGCACTACAATCAATTGCGGTGGGAGCACAAATAGTAATGGCACTCATAGTTCTAATGGCACAAATACATTAAAAGCAGACAAAAATGTCTCTCTATCTATTGAGCAATATGAAAAAATCCATGAATCCTATCAGATTCTTTCAAAAGCTTTAAAACAAGCTGGGCTTGCTCCTTTAAATAGCAAAGGGGAAAAATTAGAAGCGCATGTAACCACATCAAAGTATCAACAAGATGATCAAACTAAAACGACAACTTCTGTTATTGATACGACTAATGATGCGCAAAATCTTTTGACTCAAGCGCAAACGATTGTCAATACCCTTAAAGATTATTGCCCCATGTTGATAGCGAAATCTAGTAGTGGAAGTAGTGGCGGAGCTACTACAAACACCCCTTCATGGCAAACAGCCGGTGGCGGCAAAAATTCATGTGCGACTTTTGGTGCGGAGTTTAGTGCCGCTTCAGACATGATTAATAATGCGCAAAAAATCGTTCAAGAAACCCAACAACTCAGCGCCAACCAACCAAAAAATATCACACAACCCCATAATCTCAACCTTAACACCCCTAGCAGTCTTACGGCTTTAGCTCAAAAAATGCTCAAAAACGCACAATCTCAAGCAGAAATTTTAAAACTAGCCAATCAAGTGGAGAGCGATTTTAACAAACTTTCTTCAGGCCATCTTAAAGACTACATAGGGAAATGCGATGCGAGCGCTATAAGCAGTGCGAATATGACAATGCAAAATCAAAAGAACAATTGGGGGAACGGGTGTGCTGGCGTGGAAGAAACTCAGTCTTTATTAAAAACAAGCACCGCTGATTTTAACAACCAAACGCCTCAAATCAATCAAGCGCAAAACCTAGCCAACACCCTTATTCAAGAACTTGGCAACAACCCTTTTAGGAATATGGGCATGATCGCTTCTTCAACCACGAATAACGGAGCGATGAATGGCCTTGGGGTGCAAGTGGGTTATAAGCAATTTTTTGGAGAAAAGAAAAGATGGGGGTTAAGGTATTATGGTTTCTTTGATTACAACCACGCCTATATCAAATCCAATTTCTTTAACTCGGCTTCTGATGTGTGGACTTATGGGGTGGGTAGCGATTTGTTGTTTAATTTCATCAATGATAAAAACACCAATTTCTTAGGCAAGAATAACCAGATTTCTTTTGGGCTTTTTGGAGGAATCGCCTTAGCAGGGACTTCATGGCTTAATTCTCAATTCGTGAATTTAAAAACCATCAGCAATGTCTATAGCACTAAAGTGAATACGGCTAACTTCCAATTTTTATTCAATTTGGGCTTGAGAACCAATCTCGCTAGACCTAAGAAAAAAGATAGTCATCATGCAGCTCAACATGGCATGGAATTGGGCGTGAAAATCCCTACCATTAACACGAATTACTATTCTTTTCTAGACACTAAACTAGAATATAGGAGGCTTTATAGTGTGTACCTCAATTATGTGTTTGCTTATTAAAAGCTCTCTTTTTTAAAAAAGGGGGAGCTTCATCAAATCTATTTTGATAGTTATCAATATTTGATGAAAATAAAGTCAAAAACAAAATAAACCAAATCACCCAATTATCTTTGATAATTGAGTGATTTAAGAGAATCGTTTAATACTCTTCAAACATTTCTTGGATTTTTGCCTTATCATTCGTTTTAGTTAGAGCGAGTTGTAAAAGCACTCTGGCTTTTTGGGGGTTTAAATTATCGCTTGTGATAAAGGCCCTATCATCAATCTCTCCTGAAGTAATCTCACCGCTACCTACCCTGCTAGAACGAACAATAACCACCCCCATTTGGCTCGATTCTTGCATCGCTTTTAAAAACCCAGCGCTCACATTCCCATTACCCACCCCAGCTATCACAACGCCTTTTGCATGCGAGTTTAGGCTCGCTTGGAATAAATCAGGGGTCATGCCGGCATGCGTGTAGATAATATCCACTTTAGGCAGGGGGGTTTTGAGTTGTGAAAGGGAAAATTCGCTCTCTGTGGTGTGTTTTCTCAAAGGCTGCATGTAATAACGCGTTTTGCCATAATACACGCTCCCTATCGCACCGCTATTTAAGGCTTTAAAGGTGGAAGTGTGGGTGGTGTGCGTTTTAGCCACTTCCCTAGCGCTAAAAATATTATCATCCATCACCACCAACACGCCTTTATTCGCGCTTTTTTCATTAGTCGCTACGCTCAGCGCGTTATACAAATTCAAAGCCCCATCCGTGCTCAAAGAAGCAGCATTACGCATCGCTCCCACTAGAACGACCGGTTTTGTGGAGCGTAAAACTAAGTTTAAAAAATACGCGCTCTCTTCTAAAGTGTCCGTGCCATGCGTGATCACCACGCCTTGAATATGGCTATTATCTAGCAATTCTTGGGCGCGTTTGGCGAGCTTGAACCATACCTCTTCAGTCATGTCTTGTGAGCCGATGTTAGAAATCTGCTCCCCTTGAATGCGAGCGATCTTATTGAGACTAGGGATAGCCTTAAGAAGCTCTTTGATGCCCAACTCACCACTCTTATAACTACCTAAATTCGCGCTCGCGCCACTCCCTGCAATCGTCCCCCCTGTCGCCAGTAAAGCAATCGTGGGTAAATTTTGAGCCATAACTTGCCCCTTCAAACAAAATAAAAGGATTTAAAGATTTGTAGTATAGTGAATCGTTGTTAAAATAAATTTAAAAAGGGTTAATGGTGGATGCCTTTTTTCAAATTATCGTGTTACTTTTTTCGCTTTTTTTAGGGGCAAGGCTAGGGGGCTTGGGAGTGGGCTATGCGGGGGGTTTGGGCGTGCTTGTTTTATGCTTATTTTTGGGGTTAAATCCGGGCAAAATCCCTTTTGATGTGATTTTAATCATCATGGCAGTCATTAGCGCTATAAGTGCCATGCAAAAAGCGGGGGGCTTGGATTACTTAGTCAAAATCGCTGAAAAAATTTTAAGGAAACACCCCAAGCAAATCAATTACCTCGCGCCAAGCGTGGCGTATTTTTTAACGATACTAGCCGGCACTGGGCATACGGTTTTTTCCTTGATCCCGGTGATTGTGGAAGTGAGCCAGAGCCAAAACATCAAACCCAAAGCGCCTTTAAGCTTAGCGGTAGTCTCTAGCCAAGTCGCTATTACTGCAAGCCCGGTGAGCGCAGCGGTGGTGTTTATGAGCGGTATTTTAGAGCCTTTAGGAGCAAATTACTTGACCCTTTTAATGGTTTGGATCCCTACAACTTTTTTAGCATGCATGATCACGGCGTTTGTTATGGGTTTTACTGATTTGAGATTAGACAGCGATCCGAATTATTTAGAGCGTTTGAAAGCAAGAAATTTTTCGCCCCCTATTATCAAAGAAGAAAAAGAAACCTCAAAAAGCGCGAAATTATCGTTATGGATTTTTATCGGTGGGGTTGTAGCGATCGTTTTTTATGCGAGCGCGATTTCTAAAAATATCGCTTTTGTTAGCCCGGTGGTTTTAGGCAGAGATCATGCGATTGTGTCTTTCATGTTGAGCGTGGCAACTTTAATTGCGCTTTTTTGCAAAATTAACGCCAATGAAATCGCTCATTCAAGCGTGTTTAAATCCGGCATGCAAGCGTGCGTGTGCGTGTTAGGCGTGGCGTGGTTGGGCGATACTTTTGTGAGCAATCATTTAGATGCAATCAAGCGATACGCTTCTTTTTTGATTACAGATTATCCGTTTTTATTAGCCGTAGCGCTCTTTTTGGCTTCCATGCTTTTGTATTCGCAAGCTGCCACCTCTAAAGCGCTCATCCCAAGCGTGATCACAGCTTTAGGCATTAGCGCTAACCACACGGAGCATTTGTATATTATCGTGGCTTCTTTTGCAAGCGTTTCGGCGTTGTTTGTGTTACCCACTTACCCCACTTTACTAGGAGCGATCGCTATGGATAACACCGGCACCACTAAAATGGGCCGTTATGTGTTTGATCATGCGTTTTTGATCCCTGGGGTTTTAGTCGTGTCTTTGAGCGTGGCGTTAGGGTTTGTTGTCGCGCCGTTGGTTTTGTAGATTTTATCATTTAATGATAAAAAGCTTGGCGTTGCGGTTTTTCTAAACCCCCTTAAAAAAGAGGGTTTAGACACTCAGTAAGCAAACACATAATTGAGATACACGCTATAGAGTCTTCTGTATTCTAGCTTAGTGCCTAGAAAAGAATAGTAATTCGTGTTGATGGTAGGGATTTTAACGCCCAATTCTATGCCATGCTGCGCGGAATGTTCGCTGTCTTTTTTCTTAGCTGTAGCGAGATTCGTCCTCAAGCCGAGATTGAACAAGAATTGGAAATTGGAAGTATTGACTTTCGCGCTGTAAGGATTATTGAACGCGGTTAAATTCACATATTGAGAATTAAGCCATGTAGTCCCTGCTAGTTGGATGCCTCCAAAAAGACCCACGGAGAGCTTGTTGTTCTTTTTAGTGGCTTTATCGTTAAGAAAGTTATATAACAAATCGCTCCCACCGCCATAAGTCCATATATCAGAAGAAGAATTAAAAAAGCTTGATTTGATATAGCCGTGGTTGTAATCAAAGAAGCCATAATACCTTAATCCCCATCTTTTGCTTTCGCCAAAGAATTGCTTATAGCCCACTTGCACGCCAAGCCCGTTCAATGCGCCGTTATTGTTTTGAGAGCTGATCATTCCTACATGTTTAAAGGGGTTGTTGCTCATCGCCGCTAAAGCTTGAGAAAGATTGGATGCTTGCTCGTGGTTGATTTGGTAGTTGTATTGGCCTGCTGCTGGAGCGTTTTTATCATAGGGTAGTGTGACAATGTCTTTTGTATTGACTTGATTGTATGGGAGTTGAGAAATCTCTTCGCTCAAATTCTTAGCATCGTTATAAGTGGTTACAATCTCTGTTTGATTGGATTTTAGGTTATAAACATCTTTGGCCACGCTTAAAGCCGAATCAATCCGATTGCCATAATAACTCACATTGCTTTGAATCGTCTGAACTTCTTGGTTTAAATTCACCACTTGTCTGTAAGGGTTAGTAGGAGTTTGACCCGCATTGGGTATTTTCAAATAAGCTTTCTCTAGATATTTATACTGCTCTGCAGGGATGGAATTAAAGAGGTTGAAAATATCTTTGGCGTAAGAGATGACTTGCTTTTGGTTTTGAGCGAGATTGTAGATGTCTTTAGCGAATTCAGGGTTTGTTTGAGATCCTGTAGCTTGAGCTTGCAAATTACTAGCTATGCTGTTGTTACTTTGAGAAAGCGTAACCGCTTGTTGCAAAATAGGTATCATCGCCTTGATATTGTTAAACACCGCATAGTGCGTTGGGTAATTAGTGGATGTGATAGCACCGGACGCGTTTGAAACACCACTGATGACGATATTTTTCCACATCATAGCCGTCTTAGTGTCTGCGATTAAATCCATAAGCTGTTGCGCCAAGTTAAGAGCGTTGCTTACGGTTGAGTTTGGGTTTTGGCCTTCTGTTGCAGTGCATCCGGATAAAGCGCAAAGATTGTTCGCTTTAGTAGTAGAGTTTGTTTGAGCTGCTTGGAGGCTTTCAGCAAGACTCTTCATCTTGTCGTAAGTGGTTTGTTCCATAGCGCAGTTTTCAATTCCTGAGCAGTTATTGATAACCGTTGAAAAAGGAGGGTTACCCTGGACATTATATAGAGTATTCTTATTGCCCACAAGAAAAGTGAAGTAGTTCCCCGCATAAAGACTCCAAAAACCCAATACCGAAGTGATAACAGCTTGCACGGCGTTAAAGATGGGCGATTGGGTGGTGCTGTTATAGTTGTTGTTGGTAAAGCTTTTTAAATAGTTTAAAGAGCTATTGACCAGCTCAATGTTGTTGGCGTTTTGAATGCTTTGCTTCAACGAAGCCACTTGATTTAAATACTGGTTTAATTGCTCGTATTTTTCGTTCAAGTTTTTCAATTCACCGGTGTTTTTGACCATTTGCACCGCTTCGCCGATTTGATAGCCCGCGCTCACAAAAAAGCCGTTGTCTTCAGCGTGCAAAAGCGATGAAGCGAGAGAGAGAGAGAGCAGAATTGTCTTTTTCATAAAAGTGTTCCTTAAAGTAATTTTTTGTTGCTAAAATATTCTAAAATGGTAATAGATTTACAACTGATTTGATTTTACCATAGACTTATTGTATTTCAAAAAAAAAAAAAAAAAAAGATTTTGGGGTATTTTAACTTATTTATCTTTAAAGCGTTGATTTTTGTAACGATAAAATGATCTTTTGAATTTTATCATCAGTATTTAATAAAAACGAAGCCAAACTAAAACAAAAACGCATAACTGACAAAAACTTCTTTATTCCTAAAAACGCTGAAGTTTTGTCGGATCGTTTGTTGCTGCCACACATTGCTAGAGCCAAAGTTTTTCCAACTTTGCGCGCTCAAGCTATAGTAAGGGATTTTTAACCCCACATTGAAGCGGTTGCGTTTGCCTATATACAAAGAACCCCCAAAATTCACAAAAAACCCCCCACCCGCTGCAAAAAATTTATCATCTTGATTCGTGTTTTGATTTTTATATTGAGAACTCCATAATATTGCGTATTCCACCCCACCCCCACCAAACACGCCTATTTTAAAAAACAGCATTTTTTCTGTTTTTAAAGCGAGTTTTAAAAGGGTGTCTATAGGGAGGTTAACAAACACATTCACATTCAAACCAAACGCCATGAAATGCCCGTTATTGAAAAGGAAGTTTTGGGGGTTTGGGGTTTTTTGCAAATTCAAAGAGCCTTGAGTGTTTGAAATAGGATCGTAGGTTTTAATCGCGCTTGGGTTATAATTGGCTTGGGATAAAAGGGTATTACCCCCCACTTTTTGACCTAATTGCGCTTTAGCGTATTCTATATCCCCCCACACCCTTAATCCTAAAATATGGTATTTATCAAAAGCTATTTCATCGCCTATTTGCCCGGTATAAGACAAGTTTTTACCCCCCTTATAATGGGCTTCTAATTTCTCGCCATAACACACGCTACTAGGGCAAGTGGGGTTGTCTTTATAGGCTTGTTGCCACATGCTTGTGTGCACATTAGCCCCTGTGCCTAGCCTAAAACCTAGATAAATGTGGTTTTTTGTTTTAAAAAAAGGCGTTTTTTCAGCGCTATTGCCCCACAAAACCCCCAAGCTGGCTAAAAAAACAAGTGCTTTCAAACGCTTTTTTGATTCAATTCTACCCATAATGGCACTTCACTTTGCAACATTTCTTGATTAAAAAATTCCTCTATGCTCTCTCGCATGCTCTTTATTTCTGTAAGGGTATTGACGCAGTTACGAAACGCGCTCGCTTGCATTTCGCCTTTAGCGTAAGCATGCAAGTTTTTCCTAAACATAACCACCCCCCTATCCCCATAAAACTCCACCATTTTATCAAAATGTTCTAAAACCAGATCTTTTTTCACGACTGCGGGCAATTTTGTGGTGTTGTTTCTGATTTGCCAAAATATCCATGGGGCTCTTAAGGCTGCTCGCCCTATCATCAGCCCATCAGCTTGCGTGATTTGCAAAACTTCAAAGGCTTTTTTCACGCTGTCAATTTCGCCATTGGCTATCACAGGCTTTTTTAAGATCCCTTTCATTAAAGCGATGCTTTCATAATCTATTTTATCTTTTTGGTATTTGTCGCTTCGTGTCCTCCCATGCACCACCACATAATCCACCGGCGCGTCATTTAGGGCATGAGCGATTTCTTTAGGGATTTTCTTTTCAAAGCCTAAACGCACTTTCACGCTTGTGATTTTTTTATTGGTGTTTTCTCTGATGATTTTTAAAAGCTTCACTAAGTGGTCTAAATCCTTCAATAGCCCGCTACCGTTACCATGATTAGCCACTTTAGGAGCGGGACAACCGCAATTAAAATCAATCCCACTCACATGATCTAAAGCGTTGATTTTCTCCACCGCTTCTTTGACTACGCTTTCTTTAGAGCCTGAAATTTGCGCCATGAAACGATCTTCTAAAGGGGATTTTTCCAACATTTTAGAAGTTTTATCAAACGCATACACTAACGAATGCGAGCTCACCATTTCGCTTGTGGTAACATCCACGCCAAATTTTTTCACCACGCTCCTAAAAGGCAAATCCGTATAGCCTGCTAGAGGGGCTAGAAAAAGCCATTTTTTATTTTTAAAGTCCATTCGCTCTCATATCAAAGTTTTTTGCTGTATTTTGACACAATCAAGGTTAAAAAGCGCTTTAAAACTTATCGCTTGATTAAAATGAAGCTCTTTTATAGATCCATTAAACTCTGTTTGAAACGGGTTAAAAAATCATGCGTTGGTTGTTTTAAAAATTCTGCGTATAAAACAGGCCTTAAGCGTTTAGGGATATTCAACCTCCTAGCTCTGTCTTTAAAATCCTTTGGCATGCTTAAAGTTTTTTGGGGTTTAAGAGCGATAAACACACACTCTTTGTCGCTTTCAATGATGAATTTTTGAGCGATTTCCAAGCTAAAAAAATGGCGCTTGATTTCTTCTTTTTGAGAAAAACTCAACACATACCCCTTTTGCTTTAAGATTTTATCCACCATAAAAAGCGCATTTTGCGAATACTTAAAAAAAGTGATCCCATGCATTTGTGAAACGGGAATCAAAGGATAAAGCCGCTCTTTTTCTTCATCCAAAAACTTAAAACTTTGGATAATGCCCTTAGAATAATCTTGCATCAAGGAGTTAGCGTAATTTTTCCTGAAAAAATTGCGTTTGAATTTTAAAGAAGAATTAGAATCGTCTTCAAAAAATTTCAAATCTTTAGCGAGCGTTTTAAGGGTGTCTTTAGGGGTGTAGAGCAAGGGGCGAACGATCGCATAAGATTCTCTTTTTTCATAGGCTTGAAAGCTTAAAAGCGTGTTTAATCCGGCACCTTTGCTTAATTGCATCAAAAACCATTCCAGCCTGTCATTCAAGTGGTGCGCCAAAATCAAATGCTTGTAAGAATGCTCTTTTGTTAGGGCTTCAAAAAAATCATAGCGAACTTTTCTCGCTTGCATTTCAAAATTGCGCGCGATTTTTGGGGCGTAATGGATATAGCATTTTTTATGGTGTGTTTTTGCGAGTTTTTGAGCGTGTTGGATGATTTCAAGGCGTTGTTTTTGCGTGTTATAATCCACTAAAGCGATGTCAAAAGCGATATTTTCTCCAACCAAAAGATGGAACAAACAAGTAGAATCCAACCCACCTGAAAAACCCAATAAATTTTGACTCTCTCTTAAAGGCTCTAAATAATTTTTAAAATCTCGCGCTGTCAAATCGGTGTTAAACGCATGCTGAATGGATTGCACTTTTATGAAGTTTCCTTGTGGGTTAAAACGCCTTTGAGTAAGCTCGCACCCTCTATGCCTAAAATTTCATTCCTGAGTTTTTCCACTTCATGCAAACTCGGAGCTTTTGCGTGAACGGCTTCGTTGCGGATGTTTTGAATGAGACTTAGGCTTTTTGAAAAAGGATAATTGATGAATCTTTTTAAGTTTTCTTCTAAATGGCATTGGACTTTTTCGTGTTTGAGTAAAAATTTAACGCTCCCAAGATTGGGCTTTTTAGTGAAAAAATCTTTAAGCGTAAGAGATTTTCCTTGGACTTTATAAACTAAATCATAAAGGCTGGGATCTTTTTTGCAAGCCTTTAAAAGAACTTGTTTAGCAAAAGTATAAATTTCGTATTCTAAGGTTTTGGAGTATTTGACGATGATACTGGTAAAATCATTCAAAAGATCGTTTTCGCTTTGTAAAAGCTCTAATTCGGCATGAATGATGTTATTGATGCTATCAGGGTGTAAGAGGTAAAAAAGCCTTTTGCCAAAAACAAAACGCATGAAATTTTCTTGCATGGTTAAATATTCTTTGCTTTTATATACGCTCAGATAATGCTTTTCATCGCCTAAAAAATAAGAACGCTCTTCTTTTAACTTTACCGGCAAAGGATAGACATAATTATTCCCATAAATGGCGTAAGTGTGGTTGTTTGGTGCGATGAAATTGGCTAAAAATTGATCCCTTAAAAGGCTAAAATCTTCCCTGACTAATTCCCTTAAATCGCTGATAATAAAAAAGTCTTCCACTTCCAAATTTTTTTCTTTATAATAGCTAGGGATCAAACCCTCATCAATCTCTTTAGAAACCTTTATTACCTTAGCGGCAAATAAATTAGCGTAATCGGTCAAAAAAAGCTGCAAAAAATTTTTTTCGTTGGTGGCTTTGTAAATCTCTTCTAAAGAGTCGTGCTTTTCTTGATCGTTGAGCTTTGATCGGATTTTACCAAAGCCCACTTGGGATTTTTCCTGTAAAACGCTTAAATGTTGTTGGATGACATCTTTTTGATAGTAAGGGTTATAAAGGATTAAAAGGTGGTTCATGCCTTGCCTTATTTTAGGATTTCTTTGAGGTTTTGTTTGATCTCGTCAGGATTTTGTTCGTATTCTTGGATGAGTTCTTTTAAAATTTCAAACAATTCGTCAAAATCTTGCGGGTGCTCTTTCTTAAATTTCACTACCAAATCCAAAGCTTCACAAGCGTTATTCAATGGATCTTTATCGTCATTGAAAGCGTCTTTGATACCCAAAACCATTGTGGTAATGCGAGCGCTTTGCATGGGGCTTGAAATGCGTTTGAATAAAAAACACTTAAGTGCGTTGGCGAGCTTAAAAGATGAGCAAATTTTAGAAAACATCGCCTTTCCTTATTGAAAGATTTAAAATACCGCTTACTAGCCAAAAACTAGCAAGCGTTCTAGCGTTGGCGCATTCGGTATTTTAACACAAATTCAGTTCATTCCTCTTCAGGCTCAACATCTATAAAATCTTCGCCCTTGATAAAATCTTCGCCAGTTTGAATCCATTTTTCCAAACCTTGAGCGCACTCTTGCGTTTTTTTAACGCTTTCTTCGCATGCTTGAATGCATTTTTCCAGTTCCAACGCCATTGGGAAACATGTTTGTTTGAATCTGGTTTCATCATTGATGAGATCCAAGATTTCTTGTTTTTGATTGTTAAAATCGGATTCCATTTCTCTTTTAGCTTTTTCAAGTTTTTCTATTTTTTGGCTTTCTTTCCAAGAATCCCACACTTCAAAAGCAAGACCGATAAGCGGTAAACCTTTGTTTATGCTGCCTGCCAAGTTTACAGCGCCCCAAGGTTTGAATTTTAAAGCCAAATCTATGCCTGTAAATTTTGCCACAGCCACTATCCCGTCTCTAGCCAGTTTGATGTTAGTCGCATTGATAAACTTGCTTTGTTCTAAAAGTTTGATTCCAATCCTTCCAAATGTTCCGGCATGTTTTTCAAAAAAACTCCTATCGGCATTAAAATCAGTTTCAATTTTAGCGATTTCATTTGAAATCCCTTGCGTTTGCCTTTCAAATTCATTTTGGACTTTTGTTTCTATATTGATGCCTTTATCGCCTATTTCTCTCATAGCGAAATCATTAAAGGTTTCTAGGCTAGTGCCAGAAACTTGACGGATGAGATCGCTAAAATACCTTATTATAAATTCTCTTAAATGAATGCGGGCTTGAGAAATTTCTTTATTTAAATCTTGAATATCCTTTCGCCTTTTTTCAAGCGTTTTATTCAAATATTCCATTTCTCTCTTAATCTCTTGTTGCTCTTTTTTTGCAAGCGGCATTTGCCTATGGACCACATCTTGAATGACGCTTTTTTTGGCTTCTTCTATGATGGTTAATTTCCCGCCATTTTCTTTAATCTTTTTTTGCGTCGCATCTTGCAGAGTTTTGATATGTGAAAGCTTTTGGAATTCTTCTTTATGCTTTAGCCAGTGTTCCACCCCCAAATCAAAAGGGTTTGCCGCAACAGCAACAATAATCAAACCCTCTTTTTCTTTTTCGCTTAAAGAAATGAGATCATTCAGTCGGTTTTGGATGTTTTCTTTTTTGATTTTAAATCTTTTGTTGTAATCTTCTTCATCTTCAATATCCGCTTCTTCATCAAAACGGCTGATGACAAATATCGTCCTGGATAAAAGATTGAGCGTCCTAAACAACCAGTTCAAATCGTCCTTATGGCTTTCTTTGATGGGGTTTGACGGGTTGAGTGCGTATAAAATGAGGTGGGCTTCGCTGATATATTTTTTTGTAATATCTTTATAGCGTTCTATTTTGCCGCTATCGTGTTCTTTTACTTTAAACCCGAATAGTCCCGGGGTGTCAACCAGCTCAATTTCATCATCTATGTCATAGATTTTAACTGCATCGCTGGATTCTTGATGATCTATATTCATGCTTTCATCTAGCCGATCGATCCAAGCTGCCGCTATGGATGTTTTCCCTTCAGAAAAACCTCCCACTAAAGCCACTTTAAGTTTTTGATCGGCAACATTTTCCATCGCATTATGGATTTTTTCTTTGAGAGACTCTTCAATATGGATTCCATATTTCTCTCCAGTATGGATAAAATCAAGCAATTTTTTAAGATTTTCTTGATTCCTCTTTTGATTTCTTTTAAATTGTTCTAGCGTTTCATTCTTCATTGCATGCTCCTTGTTTTGATGTTATGAGAGATGTATCCTAATTTTTCATGGGCTTCTTTCAATTGTCTTTTCATGCGTTTGTAATTATCAACAGGTCTAAGATTGGCTTTGAGTTTTTCAATCTTTTCCCGTATGTCTTTTTTGCGACTTTCAAGTCGGCTTTTCACATCCTCTGCAATTTTTTCACAAATTTGATGTAAATTCTTATCCACTTCTTTTTTTTGTTGGGATTTTTTATAGTCTGAATCAAAAAAACTCCAGATTGATCTAGCTATTCCAACTAATCCTGTAATAATCCCTGTAGTCAGAGCAAACCAACCCATAGGATTCCAAGCGTTAAATATCCCAAGCAAACCCAAACCTCCTATTGAAGTGGCTAATTTTGTTCCATCAATGCCGCTATCAGTATCAAAATTAAGATTAAAGCCTCTATCAATACTGATGTGCTCTAACATTGCTAGAGAATCTTTAATTCTGTATTCAAGTTGTTTAATAGCTTCTTTTATCTCTCCATCAAATCGTTTCTCACATTCTCTAAACCGCCATTTTATGTCTTCATGCAATGTTTCAATTCCTTGAATGAGTTCATTTTTAAAAATTTCTTTACATTCCTCATCTTCAATATTTTTGTTAATATGCACATACATTTTTTCTCTCAAGTCAGATTTGAATTGATCGATTTCGTAGAACACTGAATTGGTTCAATTTAATATAAATTTTTCTGTAGAACGATCTAAATTATAGCGGGCTTCTTGTTGGTGTTCTTGTGCTTCTTTAATCATTGGATCGATCCGTTTTTCAATCGTGGTTTTTATCGCTTTTTGCAATTGTTCTACCACTTTTAAGGCTTTATTGCAGTTGGATTCTATGATTTTTTTGCGTGAGTTTTCAAGAAGCGTTCTGGCTATAAATCCTCCTAATTGTTTAAAATGGCATTTATACAATAATAATTCTTCCGCTTTAAAATCTAAAAATTTTTGTTTGTTTTTATAAAAATCACTCTCTGGGATTAAAGCCGATGAAAGACCATAAAAAGCCATTTGGGCGCTGACTATTTGATGCCCCATGCAGTGTTTGCCTAAAATGTTTTTCATTTCTTTATTTAAAATTTTTAAGCTTTCTTTTTCGCTTCCATCAATAAGCCCATCTTTTAAGGCTCTTGGGTTGTTAATTGACTTATTGTATAGGGTATATATCTCTGTTTGCGAATCAAGTTGCTTTTGAATCTTTTCAATCGTCCCTTCTTTTTTCTCTTCTCCTTTTTGCGGAGGAGTGGGCTTTTTGGTAACATAAAAAATAGCATGGGCTTTTTGTGTAGCGTTAGAAATTTGCTGAATAACCTTTTTTTCGTCGCCTTCTATCCCTGGAATATCAAGCAAAGTAAAGGTTTTGTTGCCGTGCTTCAAGGTGTAAGATTTGGTTTCTGTAGTGAAATCGCTCCTCCCATCGCCTATGATCGCTCCATCTTGGAATTTTTCTAGCTCCAAAAGAGCATGCCCGCTACCTCTATGATTTTTCTCTGCATAGAGCCGCCTGAATCGCTCTTGTTGATCCATTTTGCTTCGTTCTTTAAAAAACAGCCTCAAACATTCAATAAGGGTTGATTTCCCCGCATTGGTTTCCCCATAAAAGGCGATGGTAAAATTTTCCCACTCTTCGTTATTTTTTAAACTTTCAAGCTCTTTTAAGCTTTCAAATTCTAATTTTTGAAATACCTCCAACGCTTCTTGGTTGGATTTTTTTAGTCTTTCATTTTCATTATTAGTGTTTCTAAAAATATTTTGGAGCTTTTCAATATTGGCTTTCACATCAAGATAAATGTTTTTCATTTTTGCCCTCATGCCGGATTTTTCTGACGCATTTTAACAAAAAAAAAAAAAACGCAAACCCCCACACTCCAGCCACGCTATAACCGCACTTTTAACCTTATGGCTAACTTTTAAAAAGGGCTTAAAACCTTAGCGAGTAAGATATTGTCTTTAAATTCGCTAGGCATAATCGTATAATGCCCGGGTTTTAAAGGGGTGGTTAGTTCGCTATCATTGATCAAAATTTCCCCATCCACTTCAGGCGCCCATCTCAAATCCCTTGCTTTGTAAAAATACTCGCCCTCTTTATTTTCCACTAACGCCTTAATGGGCTTATTCAACAAAGCCTTAAAGGAATGGTTTTGGTGCTTTAAAGCGATTTTATTCAAGGCTTTAATGCGAGCGTTGATGATTTTTTTAGGCACTTTCTCTAAAGAATAGGCATGCGTGTTTTCTTCAGCGCTGAAAGCAAAAATATTCAATCTATCAAACCGGAACTCGTCCAAAAACGCGCTCAATTCCTCAAATTCGCCCTCATTTTCTTCCGGATGCCCTACAATGATCGTGCTTCTTATAAAGCTTTCTTTAACCTGCTTCATGGCATTTAAAAGCTTTAAATGGTGCGCTTGGCTGGAATTGCGCCGCATCTTTTTGAGCATGGAGTCGCTGATGTGCTGGATGGGCATGTCAAAATAATTTTGAAAAATAAGCGAGTCTTCAATCGCACCAATCAGATCTAAAGTGGTGCTAGAAGGGTAGAGGTATAAGATTCGACCACTCTTTAAGGCTTGCTGTTTGTCAATCGCGCTAATAAGCTGGATCAAGCCGTCTTTTTGCCCTTTATCGTATAAAAAGGAGCTAGAATCTTGTGCGATAAAAGTCATATCCGTATAGCCTTTAAGCACGAGATTTTCCACTTCTTTTAAAATGGAGTCTAATTCCCTGCTTTGTAATTTCCCCTTAAAGCTAGGGATAGCGCAAAAAGAGCATTTTTGATTGCAACCCTCAGAAATTTTAACATACGCATGCACGCTCGATCCCGTGATGATGCGTGCGTTATAATGCTCGCTTAAAAACACTTGCTCGCTGAACTGGTTTTGTTTTTTAGCGATCATTATATCAATCTTGTCATAATCCCCCACGCCGGTAAAAATATCCACTTCAGGGATCAACTCTTTGATTTCATCTTTATAGCGCTCGCTCAAGCACCCGCTCGCAATCAAAATCGCTCCCTTTTTTTTGTCTTTAGCGGCGTTTAGAATGGTTTGGATGCTCTCTTGTTTGGCGCTTTCAATAAAACCGCAAGTGTTGATCAAAATCACATCGGCGCTCTTAGCGTCATTAGTGAGCGTGTAGTTATAAAGCTTGCCTAACATCACTTCTGAATCCACCAAATTTTTAGAGCAACCTAATGAAATTAAGCAGAGTTGTTTGTTTTCTTTAATTTGCATGTTAATGGCTTTTTAAGTTTTTCAAATCCACTTCCCAAAAGAAATCAATCCATTCAGGAGCGTCTTTTAAAAACGCATGGGCTTTGTATTTCGCGCTTGTTTTTTGGAACAAACTCGCGCTATAAAACTTTTTATCAGGGTGTTTTTCTTGCAACACTTTAAGCACCGCTTCTAAAGAATTACCGCTATCTACGATTTCATCTACCACAAGAATGGTTTTTAGACGCTCTTTGATCGTGGGGATATTTTCAATTTTTAGGGCGTTTTGTCGGTGGGTGGTGTCATAAGAAATCGCATTGATGCCATAAACTTCCCTTAAATTCCAGTGCAAACTCAAAAAATGCGCTAAAGTCATGCCCCCTCGCATCACGCACACAAGGGCTTCTGGGACATTGCAAATGCGCTCCACTTGTTTGACTAATTCCAGGCTGTCTTTCAAAAAGGTTTCATAAGAATAATGCATTATAATCCTTAAATTTCATAATATTGTTTCAAAAAGGTTGTATTCGCCACGCCGTCAAATCCCCTTAAATTCAAATCGTTTAAGGCTAATTCTAGGGTGTTTAAAGCGTAAGCGCTTTTATAAACAGGAATGATCCCCATGTGGTTGATACGAATGAGCGCGTCTTTGTAAGGCTCTTGACCGCCCGCAAATTGCACCTGGTATTTTTCTTTTAAAAGGTTTCTCAATTCTTTGGCATGCTCATTAACAATCGTTGTCATGCTCAAGCTCGGGCTTTTAGGGAAAATCTTTAAACCCAAAGCTAAAACGGCTTTTTGAGTGGCTAAAGCGGCTTTTTTAGTCTCTTTATAGAGTGCTTCAAAGCCCCCTAAATTTTGCACTAATTCAAAATAGCGTTGCAACCCTAAAGTGTGTAAAATAGGAGCGGTGTAGCTTGTGGTGTTATCCCTTTGGTTTTTCAATTCGCTCTTTAAATTGAAATAAAACCCTACATTGCGTTCTTCTATGCGCTCAATCGCCTTCTGGCTCAATGCGACTAAGCTCATCGCAGGAGGTAGCATGAACGCTTTTTGACTCCCTCCAATGAGCGCATCAATATGTGTTATTTCTAAAGGCTCAACCCCTAAAGCGGTGATCGCATCTACTATTACAAAAACATTCGGGTTAGTTTCTTTGATCGCTTGAGCGATTTTTTCTACAGGGTGTCGTAACCCCCCACTAGACTCGCATGCTTGAATGCAAAACGCATCAATATTAGGGTTGGCTTTAAGCGCATTTAATACTCCATCTACTTGAGCCGGCGTGTCCCATTCATAGACTAATTCATGGGCTTTGATAAAATGGGCTTTAGCGATCTTGCCAAACCTTTCGCCAAACTTACCCGCATTAACAAAAAGCAACTCTTTTTGACATAAGGAAAGCACGCTCGCTTCCATAGCCCCTGTCCCACTACTACTTAAAAGCAAAACTTCTTCTAAACCGGTCATTTTTTTTAAATTTTCTCGCACGCTTTGGAAAATCTTTTCAAAATCTTTGGTGCGGTGGTGGGGCATTGGCTGAGAAAAGCTTGTG
This sequence comes from Helicobacter pylori oki112, assembly GCF_000600085.1. Classification (NCBI taxonomy): domain Bacteria; kingdom Pseudomonadati; phylum Campylobacterota; class Epsilonproteobacteria; order Campylobacterales; family Helicobacteraceae; genus Helicobacter; species Helicobacter pylori. The sequence goes on along the minus strand of NZ_CP006821.1, from coordinate 659,973 downwards.
CGCATCTCTTCATTAATGGCTACAGGGCCTGGAGTGAAAAGCAACATTTAAAATTAACCTTTAATTTTTGAGAGAATTTAAAAGGTATCATACTAAAACGCGCTTAAAATTAAGCCTTATTGTTTAAGAAAATCGCTTTTTAATGCAAATAAAATGCTAAAATGCCATGATTTAAAAAGAATTTAAGGCAATGATTGGATAAATTTAGTCTTCGCGCGTGTTTTTTAACCCTTTTTTTTAGCGGGTATTCTAAAAAAGCTCCTGGAACGATAGGGAGTTTAGTAGCGTTGTTACTAGGCTTACCCGTTTTAATTTTTTCGGCTAACACTTTGTTTTTAGGGGCTGTTTTCATTGGGCTTATCGCTATCGCTCAAATAGATAAAGAAGAAGAAGAGAGTAAGATCCATGACAGCTCTTACATTGTGATAGACGAATTAGTGGGCATGTGGCTGGCGATGGCGATTAGCGGGTTATCGTTAGCGGGTGTGGTTTTGAGTTTTATCTTTTTTAGGATCTATGATATTACTAAGCCCTCACTCATTGGCAAGATAGACAAAGAAGTTAAAGGGGGCTTAGGGGTTGTGGCTGATGACGCTTTAGCGGGTGTTTTAGCCGGATTGAGCGTGTTATTAATTATCAATATTTTAGGATTTTTTAACATTAAACTTTAATTTAAGAAAATTCAAAAGCCTTTTTTTAGGTAAATATAGATAGACTTTATTGCAATCGTTTTTAGGGAGTTTGATCGTGGAATTTTGCGTTTTATTTGGTGGGGCGAGTTTTGAGCATGAAATCAGTATTGTGAGCGCGATCGCGCTTAAAGAAGTGCTAAAGGATAGGATTAAATATTTTATTTTTTTAGATGAAAACCATCATTTTTACTTGATTGAAGAATCTAACATGCATTCAAAATACTTCGCTCAAATCAAAGAAAAAAAATTACCCCCCCTAATCCTCACACACAATGGCTTGCTTAAAAACTCGTTTTTAGGCGCTAAAATTATAGAATTGCCTTTAGTGATTAATCTTGTGCATGGGGGCGATGGCGAAGACGGGAAATTAGCGAGCTTGTTAGAATTTTATCGTATCGCTTTTATAGGCCCTAGGATTGAAGCGAGCGTGTTGAGTTATAACAAATATTTAACCAAGCTTTATGCCAAAGACTTAGGGGTAAAGACTTTAGATTATGTTCTTTTGAATGAAAAAAACCGTGCTAACGCTCTGAATTTGATTGGCTTTAATTTTCCTTTCATCATCAAGCCCAGTAATGCCGGTAGCTCTTTAGGGGTGAGCGTTGTGAAAGAAGAAAAAGAATTGATTTACGCTTTAGACGGCGCGTTTGAATATTCTAAAGAGGTCTTAATAGAGCCTTTCATTCAGGGAGTGAAAGAATACAATTTAGCCGGTTGCAAGATCAAAAAGGATTTTTGTTTTTCCTATATTGAAGAGCCTAACAAACAGGAATTTTTAGATTTCAAACAAAAATATTTGGATTTTTCACGCAATAAAGCCCCTAAAGCGAATCTTTCTAACGCCCTAGAAGAACAATTGAAAGAAAATTTTAAAAAACTCTATAACGATTTGTTTGATGGCGCGCTCATCCGTTGCGATTTTTTTGTCATAGAAAATGAAGTGTATCTTAATGAGATCAACCCCATTCCTGGCAGTTTAGCCAATTATTTGTTTGATGATTTTAAAACAACGCTAGAAAATTTAGCGCAATCATTACCCAAAACCCCTAAAATCCAAATCAAAAACTCTTATTTGTTGCAAATCCAAAAGAATAAATAATGGCCAAACGCAGTATCGCTTATTTGGATAGCGTTTTTGACATTTCCTACACTTTTATAGACCACCATAGCCCTTTAAACGCCTTGTTTTTGCATGGCTGGGGGAGCTCTAAAGAAATCATGCAACAAGCGTTTCAAGGCTGTTTTTTAAATTACAACCATTTGTATGTGGATTTGCCCGGCTTCAATCAAAGCCCTAACGATGAAAAAGTTTTAGAGACTAAAGATTATGCTAATATCATCAATCTGTTCTTAAAAAGCGTGGATAAAAAAGTGCATGTCGTTTTTGGGCATAGCTTTGGAGGGAAAGTAGCGATCTTGTGCGAAAACGAACGCATTGTTTTATTGAGCAGCGCAGGGATCTTAGAGCCAAAACCCTTAAAAGTGCGTTGTAAAATCCTTTTAGCTAAAATCTTTAAAAAATCAGGCTTGAATTTAGGGTTTTTGAGGAGTAAGGACGCTATGGGGCTTAATCAAGCGATGTATGAAACCTTTAAAAAAGTAATTAGCGAAGACTTTAGCGATCATTTCAAACGATGCGAGAAAGAAGTTTTATTATTTTGGGGTAAAGATGATAAAGCAACCCCCTTAAGCTCCGCTCAAAAAATGCAAACCTTATTGAAAAGAAGCGCGTTATTCGTTTTAGAAGGGGATCATTTCTTTTTTTTAAACCAGGCAAAAGAGATTGAAAAACTAGTGGAGAATTATCATCATGCAAAGTCTTAGTTGGCTGAATTTAGCGTTTCGTTGGCTCTTTATAACAGGGCTTGGCTATTATATAATGACTTTATTGCAATGGTATCATTACAGCGTGTTTAGGATCTTAACCAAGCACCACAAAATGCGTTGGCATGGGATTTATTTTTTATTGCCTTTGGGGGTGTTTATCCTATCGTATGCTTTCAAAATGCCGTTTGTTTTTGATTTCTTTTGCAGCGTTATTCAAATGCCCATGCTCATTGTTTGGGCCAAACGCAACGACAAACCTTTAGTTTTCACGCCAAGGGTGAAGCGCTTTTTTATCTTCTTATTATTATTTTTAATCTTGCATGAAATCTTAAATACAGAATTAGTCCCTTTGGATGGGATTTCGCTTGCGCTAGGCTATTTGTGTTTGTTTATATTCGTTTTAAGCGCTTCTTTAATCTCTGAAAAAGTCTTATCCAAACGGTATTTGCAAACCGCTAAAGATAAAATCACCTCTTTAAAGAATTTAAAAGTCATCGCCATTACCGGAAGCTTTGGGAAAACCAGCACCAAAAATTTCTTGCTTCAAATCTTACAAACCACATTCAACACGCATGCAAGCCCCAAAAGCGTCAATACCCTTTTAGGGCTTGCGAATGATATTAACCAGAATTTAGACGATAAGAGTGAAATTTATATCGCTGAAGCCGGGGCAAGGAATAAGGGCGATATTAAAGAAATCACCCGCCTTATTGAACCGCACATTGCCGTGGTCGCAGAAGTGGGCGAACAGCATTTAGAATACTTTAAAACTTTAGAAAATATTTGCGAGACTAAAGCGGAATTATTGGATTCCAAACGCTTAGAAAAAGCCTTTTGTTACTCTGCAGAAAAAATCAAGCCCTATGCCCCCAAAGACAGCCCTTTAATAGACTATTCTAGCCTGGTTAAAAACATCCAATCCACTTTAAAAGGCACTTCTTTTGAAATGCTTATAGATAGCGTTTGGGAAAGCTTTGAAACGAAGGTTTTAGGCAAATTTAACGCTTATAATATCGCTTCAGCCATTTTAATCGCTAAACATTTAGGATTAGAAACCGAAAGGATCAAACGGCTTGTTTTGGAACTCAACCCTATCGCCCATCGCTTGCAACTTTTGGAAGTGAATCGAAAAATCATCATAGACGATAGCTTTAATGGGAATTTAAAGGGCATGTTAGAGGGCATTCGTTTAGCGAGTTTGTATGAAGGGCGTAAGGTTATTGTAACACCGGGATTAGTGGAAAGCAATACAGAAAGTAATGAGATTTTAGTGCAAAAAATAGACGGGGTTTTTGATGTCGCCATCATCACAGGGGAGTTGAATTCCAAAACGATTGCTTCAAAATTGAAAACCCCCCAAAAAATCTTACTTAAGGATAAGACGCAATTGGAAAATATCTTACAAGCCACCACGATTCAAGGCGATTTGATTTTATTCGCTAATGACGCCCCTAATTACATTTAGGAAATGAACATGCAACATTTATACGCTCCTTGGCGCGAAAGTTATTTGAAAGAGAAAAATAAGAGTTGTGTCTTTTGTGAAATTTCTCAAAACCCTACAAAAGATCCAGAAAACAGAGTGCTTTATAGAAATAGCGATCTCTTTGTGGTGATGAACGCCTACCCTTATAACCCAGGGCATTTGTTGATCGTCCCTCATGTGCATCAAGCGAGCGTTGAACTTTTAGATCTGAATACTTGGCTGAACATGAATATATTAGCACCTAAAGCGTTAAAAGCGTTGTATGCTTATGGCGCTCAAGGGATCAATTTAGGTTTGAATTTGCACAGAAACGCCGGAGCAGGGATTCCTGAGCATTTGCACATGCATTTAGTGCCTAGGTTTTTAGGCGATAGCAATTTTATGAGCGTTATCGCTCAAACCAGGGTGTGCGGGATTGATTTAAATAAAACCTATCTTACCTTAAAAAACTTATTAGAAAAGGAGCTTGGTTGAAAACAAACGCTTTTAGTTTGGGTGCGCTACAATTGATTTTAATTCATTTTAGGGAGTGTAAGCGATGAAGGCGCGTGGGTTTAAGACAAAGATGCGTGGGTTTAAGATTTTTTCAGGGAGCGCTCACCCTACATTTGGCAAAGAAGTGTCAAAGCATTTAGGCTTTCCCTTATCCAAAGCGGTGATAGGCAAATTCAGCGATGGCGAAATCAATATCCAAATCAGCGAATCGGTGCGCGGTAAGGATATTTTTATTGTCCAGCCCACTTGCGTGCCGGTTAATGATAATTTAATGGAATTGTTAGTCATGGTAGATGCTTTAAG